>JBAMMA010000011.1:0-29782 GCA_039794005.1 Thermoplasmata archaeon | reverse complement strand
CAGGTTTATAATCGCTCAATTCTATTAGGATTGAATAAGATCCATTCGGCAATGTGAAAGAATACATCCCTGTAAGATTTGTTACTCCCAGCGGA
The DNA here is from genome assembly GCA_039794005.1 of Thermoplasmata archaeon. Taxonomy (GTDB): domain Archaea; phylum Thermoplasmatota; class Thermoplasmata; order Thermoplasmatales; family ARK-15; genus JAGDXR01. Next base: position 29,687 of record JBAMMA010000011.1, on the reverse strand, counting down.
AGCCAAGTTGAATTAGAGATATTAAAAGTTTTACCTCTACTTATAAATACAAAAGAATTTGTTGGTGATATGGCCCCAGCAAAAGTCTTACCCTGGATGATTGGATATTCACCATATACCATATATATAAACGAGGGGCCAGAATTTAAATAAAACTGCTTACCTGTGTAAGGAGAAACAGCTATACCCATGGCAGTTTCTCCAGTATCGCTTCCCACATCCCAAAGTGATGGAGGCATTTCCATCTTTTTGGCCGAAGTATTGTAGACTTTCAAGTTAATAGTGCCATTTAGATTATATATATTTGTATTTGATCCTCCTCCAGCTCCTCCTATGATCATTTCTGCATCATTTAATAAACCAGATGGTGTGGTCCTATTCCCACTGACATAGAAATAAGGATATGGTGTAACAAAATTGGGATTTGTGTTATATGTTGAATTGAACAATACCTCATCATATGTTCCACTATATTTATTACGTGATGATAAAACGGTGTAATTGAAAAATACTGCAGTTTTTCCATCTATTATTGTTGTATTTAAATATAAATATAATATAAATGGCATTGAAATTTTATATGTAGGTCCAACAGCATAATAAAATATACCTGGAACAATGGTACCATTACCGCTATAGATAGAATTAGAAGTCATGTTAAAAGATGTTGATGAAAAGTTCCATATGTTGTCTACAAATTGTAAAGTGTTAGTTCTTATTGAATAATCTACTACACTTTTTGTCCAAAATACAAAACTCGAATTTCCACCTATTGTAACATTATTCAAAACAGCATTAAGTTGAATTGAAATTGTGTACGGTGAATCACCTAACATGTAAAAATCATAGAGGTCATTTAAATAAATATATCCCATAATACTAGGGGTTTTATATGAATAAAATACATTTTGGCCATTTATTATTTTTAAACCGTAATCAGCCAGACCCATTGGTGCAGGTGCACTTGTATAGAGAGGCCCTACGCCTTTATTCTTATTGTAAAAATTAGGTATGTATATGTATTTATGTGATACAATTCCTTTATTAATTATATACTTTACTTTATTTTCAATTTTATCTTTTAAGTTTATATTGATATATTTAATATGCTTCATTTCAAGATTATTAATACCATTTTTAGCATAAACATTTGATGGAATAACAACAATAATAGCCAAGATGATTGAAATCATTACGATCAAGACATTTTTTGCTAACATGATTGTTAGATAAAAATAAAATATTTTAAAATTTTTTTACATGCAATTTTAATAAAAATCATAAATAAAATAAATAAAAACAATTAAATTTATAATTCTGATATTTTATATGTATGATAATAGTGAACAAAATAATAATAGAATATATAACAATTGCAATGTTTATATTTTCATTGGTACCCTTTATTTTATTACCATTGAAAATTAAGTTGGGATTATTAAGATATACTTTATTATACATATTTTTACCTGTCTATTTTCTTCTCATTTATTTTTATGTTATCACAAACAATGATTTATATTTAAGTTATGCATATGTTTTTGAAACAATTTTCTTTTTTAACATTTATAGATCATATTTATCCAATGAGTTATTTCTAGTAATTTTGCCAATAACATTTTTGATAGATGATTTTGCCCTTATGATCTCCTTCTACTTCGTCACATTTAATTTAGTCGAATTCACAAAAAAGAAGATAAACGATAAATATGGTTCAAACTTAATTTTGATATCTACAATCTTTTATTGGATTTCCATTTTAATTTCAATATTTTTAGTATTTGAGGATATAACATATTTTTCATTTTATTCATACCTATTTTTCACCTTAGGTACGATATTCTTTATTATTCCAGCTTTAGAAACAGTGAAAAAGTATGAGAAAAAATAGATCAGAAAATAGAATAATATTCGAAATCTTGCAGCTAATAAATGAAGAAAAATGTACAGGATCAATTATTACCAGAAAAGTTAATATTCCATATACAAAATTTAAAGAAATTGAAGAAAATCTCTTAAAAAATGAACTAATACAGGCCTATTATTATGACGGCCACATTTATTATAATTTAACAGAAAAAGGTAAAAAACTGCTAAATGAATACTTAAAGTTCAAAGAGTTGATGAAACTGTACGGTATTGAATGGTAAAGCTTATTTTTTAATAATATATTTAATATAAAGCTGGGTGTTAAAAATGGATGAATATTCAATAGATCAGATTATTGAATTGAAAAAATCTTTAAATGATATTTATAAGAATATAATACCAAAAAATGTTATGAATAAAACAGAAATAATTTTCTTATTAAAAATAAACGAAGAAAATAAGATTACACCAACAAAACTTTCAAAATTGACAGGATTTTCTAAATCAATGGTAACAATGACTTTAGAAAATTTGGAAAAAAATAATATGATTAAAAAAATAAAGGGTAATGATAAAAGGGTTACTTACATAATTTTGACTGAAAAAGGAAAAAAATATTCCGAAAATATTGTTAATGAGATAAAAAATAACCTGAGAAAATTAATTAAGAAGGTGCCAAAAAATGAATTAGAAGAATTTACAAAATGTATTGAAAAAATGAATCATTATCTAAAATATTTAATTTAAGAAATTGATGGGACCGCCGGAATTTGAATCCGGGTCGCCAGCGCCCCAGGCTGGTAGGATGGACCAAGCTACCCCACGGTCCCATTCAATCAAATCCTATTACATCATCTATAAGGTCAACATGCGATATTATCATCCTTCTACAACAGTATCTATTTACCCCCAGGGAATTAAATATTTCATCAATCTCTTCAGAAGTAGGGTCTCTGTTTTTCTCTCTTCTTATTTTCTCAACATTTTCTTGAAATTTAATGTAATCCGTAATTATGACTCTTCCACAAGAAAAGCATCTAATTGGCATCATCATGTTGCATCACCTGTAAGATTTCTGTACCTTTGCCCTGGCACCTCTTCCTCTGGGCTGTTTTGGTAATTTCCTTCTTATATCATTCACTATTAATGTTCTGTTATATTCCCTGTAAATTTTCTCTATAGTGGGATCATCAAAGAATTTAACTATTGCCCTTGCAATTGCAGTCCTTGCAGCCTCTGTTTGCCCCATTATACCTCCGCCATGAACATTAACGTTAATATCAATCTGGTTAGCTTTTTCACCAATCAACAACAATGGCTCTTTTATTAAAGGCCTTAATATTTCAGGTCTGTAAAGATCAATAGGAACATGATTTATCCTTACATTTCCATTACCCTGCTTTATTACAGCCCTTGCAACTGCGGTTTTCCTTTTACCTGTAGCCACAATTACCTTATTCTCCATAATATCACCTCAGAATTTAGCCCCCAAATGTTTTGAAACTTCACCCAAGGTAACTTTATTTTTAATCTTTGTATACATGGCTTTCTCTATTTTTTCTGCCTTTGATGCATCAATACCTTCAGGAACACCTATGTATACCTTTAATTTTCTATACGCATTTTTTCCATGTGGTGTCTGGTATGGTAACATTCCCCTCACAGTTCTTCTTAAAATTCTGTCAGGCATTCTTGGAAACCTTGGACCTTTTCTTACTGACCCTCTTTTAAATTTTTGCATATATTTATCAAATATGTAATATTTATTTCCTGTTATTATGCTCTTTTCAGCATTTATTATTATTACTTCTTCTCCATTCAAAAGCATCTTTGCAACAAAGGATGATAATCTTCCCAATACATGATCAGTTGCATCAATCACCTTCATTATTTCACCCCATAATCTTTACCCTAAATCCCTTTGGATTTAGATTTACCAGTTCTTTAATTGTAATCGTTTTTCCTCCAGCTGATTCTATTTTCTCCTTTGCACTTTTTGAAAATCTAAAGGCGGAGACCGTTACCTTTTTTTGAAGCAGACCCGTACCTAAAACTTTTCCAGGAACTATTATTACATCGCCATTTTCCGCATACCTATTAATTTTGCTCACATTTACTTCAGCCCAATTTTTTCTAGGCCTTTCCAGCCTTTCGGCAACGTCTCGCCAGATGTTTACGTTCTCCTTTTTTGATGCCTTTTTTAGGAATATGATCAATTCTTTAAGTTCTGGGTTTGATTTTTCCATCTGACTCACCCGACGCACCTAAGCATAAAATTCATTTGTTTATAAATCTTTTCATTTTTTAATAAATTAAAGAAAAGATTTTTAAAATTGATAATATCGATTAATTTAAATGAATATTGATGAGTTAAAAAATATATTGGGCATTCAAAAACTTTATCCCCCACAGGAAGAAGCAATTAAAAAGATAATGGATGGAAAAAATGTTGTTATTTCTATGCCTACCGCTTCGGGAAAGACTTTTATTGCTTATGCTGGAATCTTAAGGGCAATGAATTTGAATATGAAGGCAGTATATTTAGTTCCACTCAGATCCATCGCATATGAAAAATATGATGAACTCAAAAAAATTTTTGTTGATAAAAAAATTAGTCTTTCCATTGGAGATTATGATTCAAATGATAAAGAAGTTAAAGATTCAGACATTGTTATAGGTGTTTATGAAAAATTGGATGCAATATTGAGACAGGATCCAGATTTCATTTATCAAATAGGTGTTTTAATTACAGATGAAATACATTTAATGCAGGATTATGAAAGAGGATCTACCATTGAGATTATACTTACAAAATTTAAATTCTATAAGGTGTCTATTCAGATTATTGCATTAAGCGCGACAATTTCAAATTATGAAGATCTTGCAAATTGGCTTAATGCAGATATCGTTTTTTCAACGTTTCGACCAATCCCATTAAAGATTGGAGTTTATAGTAAAAATATATTAAAATTTGATGATGGTAGTGTTGAATATATCAAAGAGGATAACCTTAGAATCGGAAATTTAATTTTAAGAAGCCTTGAAAAAGGTGGTCAGGTCCTCGTTTTTGTTAATAGCAGGAAACAAGCTGAAAAATTAGCTGAAGAATTAAAGGAACATGTTAAAAAATATGCCAGAGAATTAAATTTAAAATATGAAGGCGGTGAAGAAAAAAACCTTTACAATGAAAAAATAAACAATTTAATCAATTATGGGGTATCTTTTCACCATGCAGGTCTTTCAAATGAACAAAGAAAATTCATTGAAGATCTCTTTAGGAAAAGAAAACTATTGTGTTTAGTTGCAACACCAACTCTTGCGGCCGGTGTAAATCTACCAGCAAGAACAGTTATTGTTAGAGATATTTATAGATATACGGAGGATGGGATGGTATTACTGCCATCTTTTGAGATAAAGCAAATGTTAGGTAGAGCGGGGAGACCTGGTCTAGATCCATACGGTGAAGGAATAGTTCTAAGTAGAAGGGGTGATTTTGATTTAGATTATTTAAATTCTGTTGAAAACATCTATTCTAATTTAAACGATGAAAAAAATTTGAGAATGCATATATTGGGTTTAATATCAAGCGGTCTTTGTAAAGATAATGAATGTATAAAAAAATTCTTTGATAATTCTTTTTTGGTCTTCATGAATAAAATAGATTTAAGTGAAAAATTAGATGAAATAATAGAATTTTTATTAGAGGAAGGCCTTATTGAAAAGAGGAAATATTTAAGGGCCACAAAATTTGGGAACGCAGTGTCAAATATGTACATAGATCCATTGACAGGAATTTTGTTTAGGGACTCTTTGAGTGAAAATTTCAATGAAAATTGTATTTTATATTATATTTCTATTGTTCCAGAAATGGTTAAAATAAAGTATAATGATAATTTAGACTATCCTTCATATTACTGTCGAGGAGATTATGATCTTGATGCTTATGCAACATCACTATTGTTATACGATTGGATAAATGAAAAAGACATAGATGAATTGATAGAAAAGTATGACGTTGGACCAGGAGATATATATTCCAGAATAGAAATAGCCGATTGGCTTTTAAACTCCTATGAAAGAATAGGTGAAATATTCAAATATAAATATAATAAAGAAATTATGAAGCTTAGATTTAGAATTAGGTATGGAATTAGAGAAGAACTTATTGAAATTGTTTCAATACCAAATATTGGTAGAATCAGGGGAAGAAGATTGTTTAATATGGGTTATAAATCATTAAAGGATTTGGCTAATTCAGATGTAAATAAATTATCTTCAATTCCAGGTATTGGCAAGAAGTTGGCAGAAGAAATAATTGAATATGCAAAAAGCAAATTAAACGCTAGGGAATTCTCATCATGAATTCATAATCGGATTTCATAGTTATGTTTTTGAATTCTATCTTTCTGCCTAACCACTTTGTAATTATGTCGGCAGGTATATTTGCTTCAATGGCCCTTTTTATAAATGTGTTCGTAATAGTCCTAGGTGTAATTTTAATAGACATTTCATCAGACAATTCAGACAAATAAATGTTAAAAACTTGCCGCGTTATATCAAACAATTTTTCATTTTTATCTATAAATTTTAAATATTTTTCAAGTTCTGATTTTAAATTAGGATGTATTGGTATTTCTCTCTGTTTCTTTTTATATCCTATATATATCTTATTATTTTCTAAATCGATATTCTCTTTATTTAATTCCAAAATTTCATTTAATTTTGCTCCTGTATATAATAACAACAAAAATATTATTTTATTCCTTAAATGTGATTTCCATTTAAGTGATGTATTGATATTTTTGTCAATTTCTTCTAATATTTTTTTAATTATTTCCTCATCCAAGTATTCCATATCTTTAATATTATTACTTACAAATATTTTAACAATTCTTTAAAAATTACCAATAAGAATTTTAACATTTTTTAGGAAATTTTAAATATAAGATTTTCTTATATATATTTGGAGGGAGCAAAATGACAAAGGTATTAATTTTGGCAGGAGATGCTACAGAGAGCCTGGAAACTTTATATCCATACCAAAGACTTAAAGAAGAGGGCTATGAAGTGGACATTGCTGCACCCGAACTTAAAAATATAAGAACAGTAATACACGATTTTGAGCCCGGATTCGACACATATACAGAGAAGCCAGGATATCTTGTAAAGACAACAAAGAAATTTAGTGATGTTAGGCCAGAAGAATATACAGCTTTGGTTATACCAGGGGGAAGGGGTCCAGAATATCTGAGAAACCATCCAGAAACAGAGAGAATTGTGAGGCATTTTTTCGAAACAAATAAACCTGTGGCACACATATGTCACGCACCATTGATTCTAGGATCTCTAGGTCTATTAAAGAACAGAAAAGTCGCTGCTTATCCAGAATTGAGAAAGGATGTTGAACTTGCAGGAGGAATATTCATTGACAAAGAGGTTGTCGTGGATGGAAACATGGTCTCTTCAAGGTCCTGGCTAGATCATCCCGCATGGATGAGAGAATTTATTAAAATATTAAGGAGAACATATCCTCCTTAAATTTTTTCTAATTTTTTTATTAAAATATCATTGAATTTAAATTTTTCAGATAAATCCTTGGCCTTCTCAATAAATTCTTTATCTTCTGTTTTATAATATTTTAATATATAATAAATATATAACGGTAAAAATAGATTCATATAACCATAATCTTTTTCCAAATTTTTTGAATTTTCAAATTCGTCAAAAATCCTTAAAAATATATTGTTTGCGTTGAAACCTTTCCATCTTCTCGAAATTTCATCATATTCATGTTTAAATTTCTCCTGATCATATAAAAACAGCGATGCTAAATATATTCCTTCATAAAAAACATAATCAAAAGGCTGAAACATTTTTCTTGCCCTTTGAACACCGCTTTCCAAAAATTTTATAGATAATTGTAAATCACCTAAAAAGAAATAAGATATTCCAATTTCACCATGGAATAAAGCAATTAATGGGGAAATAGGCTGTTTATAAATCCTTTCAGAGTAATAATTTAATTCTTCAGAAGAAGGATTATGCCCAAAAATAACGTTTATAGTATTCTTTTTAATAATATATAAATCGTTAAAATATTTATAATTATAATTCTCTGTTATTTCAATTGCATCATCAATGTTGTCCCTTGCTATATTATATCGGCCTTGAATCGTATTAATATCCGATAACAAAGCTTTTATTGCATGCCTAACGTCTAGTTCATTCATCATCTTGGACAGTTTATTGGAAACATTCAATAATTTTTCAGCTTCAATGACATTACCCAACCAGAAATTGATGATTGACAGGTTATAGTTTATTACAAACAAAATGTAATTGTTTCCTGCTAAATAACCCATGCCAAGGGCCCTTTCATAAAATTCTTTTGATTTGTTGAGGTCTTTTCCATGGTTTATTATGGCCAAGTTATTGTAGATCCGGGCTATTCCATCTAAATCGTTTATTTTTTTATAGTATACCAAACTATTTTCAAAATATTTTTCAGCCCTTTCAAAATCACCATTAATATAGTAATAAATCCCTAACTGTTTATTTACATAACTCAATTTTTCTGCATCACCATCAATTTCTGCAATTTCCCTTGCTTTCATCAAATTATTTTCTTCCTCTTTAAAATTAAATCTTTTTTCAGAAATATACGATTTAACCATATAATATAAAAATTGCAGATCATAATCAATTATTGATTTTTCTATGCTATTTAATATCTTTTCAGCATCATCAATTCTACCCAAATCCAAATATGAAAGACAGATGTAAAGTTTTGATTTAACTTTTTCATCTTTTGATAAATATTCAATTGCCTTGTCAAATTTTCCTATTTTATAATATGAATATCCTATAACGAAATTATCTTCATAACTGCCAACATTCTTTATTTTTTCAAATATTTCGATCAATTCTTTATAATTCCTTTTTGAAAATAGATCTCCAATTGCTTTTTTTAAATATTCAAACGCCTTTTGATTCTCATTTGCATCCAAATACAATAATCCAATTCTTATGCTGCTCATATTTTTTGTTTCATAAAATTCGGCCAATTTTTTGCTCAACATCCTTCTCTTTAATTTTGTCGTATATTTATTTAAAATTGTATCAATAAATAATTTGTTTGAAAATGAATATGTTTCGTCGTTTATTTTTATAATTATGTTCTTATTAATAAGATTTTCAACTATTTTCTCAAATCTTTCATCATCAATCCTCATTAAATATTGGATTTCACTTTTAGAAAAATTTAATCCTACAATTGAGGCTGATACCAAAAAGTCTATATCATCATCACCTAAAGATGATAAAAGTGATAACAAATAATTATTTAAAGTGCTTACGACAATCGTATCTATATCATTATAATTCCCCACAAAATAACCATCCTTGTCAATGACATCCTTGCTTCTTAGATAGTTTGTTATGTCAATAAAAGTGCTTAAATTACCATTAGATAGTTGGTTAATCTTCTCTATAACATAATCAGGTAATTTTAAACCTCTTTCTTGGGAAATCTCTTTAGCTTCCTCAAACGTCATCGAGGATATTCTTATCTTCATGATATAATTGTTTGGCAATGTGCCTATTTTTACCATGAATTCATTCATTGTTTTTGATATAAGATATGGATTATAAGACAGAACAATCATCAATTTTTTATCTCTGTGATTTATCCCCAAATACAGAATATTGTTTAATATCACAGATGGAGTATTTTCAGCATCATCCAAAATAATTACTAATTTGTATATCGATGATATTAATGTTATTAATGAAATCATATTCTTCTCTTTATTTATATAATAAAAATTTTTTAATACATTTCTTTGTGCATCTGGAAGAGAGTTTTCAATAATTTTTACAATATCTACATCCGGCATAATGTTCAGATTTTCAGGATATCTGGATAATGATAAAAACACGCAAATTGCTCCATCATTCTTAATTATTTTACAAAATTCATTTAGCGTATGTGTTTTACCTGATCCTTCATTTCCTTCGAGAATTATTAACCTTGAACCTTTTTCCAATTCAGAATATTCTTTTTTTAATATCTCTAAGATTTTCACAATAAAAAAAATTTAAATTTAAATATTTAACATTAACTACAGGTCAAATTAAAAGGTTATTCTTTTAGAATTTTTCTTAATGTGTATTCTAGAATGCCTCCATGTTTAACATAATCCATTTCAGCCTGCGTATCTATTCTTAGCTGACCTTCAATCTCTCTCTGATTGTTTATAACGATTTTCACTTTCCCTTTAGGCTCTGCATTTTCTATTCCTATTATGTCTATTATTTCATCACCTTTTAAATTCAATGAGTCCACTGGTATATCTATCTGAATCGGAATTACTCCCATGTCAACTAAATTGCTTCTATGTATTCTTTCAAAGCTCTCTGCTATAACAGCCTTTATACCCAAGAGGGCTGTCGCCTTTGCAGCCCAGTCCCTGCTACTTCCCTGACCATACCTCTTTCCAGCAAATACAACCAATGGAATTCCTTCAGACTTATATTTCATTGCTGCATCGTAAATTGACATCACATCACCGCTCGGGTAATATTTTGTAAATCCTCCTTGTATATCCACCATTTTGTTTTTTATCTTTGGATTTGCAAAACCACCCCTTACCATTACCTCGTGATTTCCTCTTCTTGCTCCATATGTGTTGAAATCTTCAGGCTTTACACCATTCTTGAGTAAATATATTGCAGCAGGTGGAACGTATTTGTATGTGTTCGGATCATTTAGATCTATCTTTTCAATAATAGATTTATCTGTGATTATTGATCCTGCAGGTGAAATATGGTCTGTTGTTATATTATCCCCAAATATTGCAATAATCCTTGCCGACTTAATATCATGTATTCCCGGTGGATTTTCAGAGAAATTCTCAAACCAAGGTGGTTCTTTGATGTATGTTGATTTTTCATCAAATTTGAACATGCTACTCTCAGGTACGGATAAAGATTGCCAAAGTTCATTACCTTCAAATATATTTTTATACTTTTCAACGTAAATTTCACGATCTATGTATTTTTCTATGAACTCCGATATTTCATCGTTTGTCGGCCAAATATCTTTTAAATAAACTGCCTTACCATTTGGATCATATCCTATTGGCTCTTTTTCAAAGTCTATATCAATCCTTCCAGCTATTGCATATGCAACTACCAATATAGGTGATGCTAGGAATGTTCCTTTAACATATACATTTATTCTCCCCTCAAAGTTTCTGTTTCCACTCAATACTGCAGCCGTGTAATAATCCTTCTCCTTTATTGCCTTTTCAACTTCCGGAATTAAAGGACCACTATTTCCTATGCAAGTAGTACATCCATGTGCCACTATATGAAATCCCAATGCCTCAAGATATGGTAATAATCCAGACTTTTTAATATATTCATCCACCACTACAGACCCTGGAGCAAAACTTGTTTTTACATACGGTTTTACGGTTAATCCATACCCAACGGCCTTCCTAGCAAGCAATCCTGCACCTATTAAAACGCTTGGATTTGATGTGTTTGTGCAGCTTGTAATTGCCGCTATAACTACAGAATAATTGCCAAATTCTACCTTTTTACCATTTATTGTAATTATGCTGCTTTCCCTATTTTCCATATTTAATTCCCTAGCCAAATCGTGAATTTTTTGATTCGAACCTGAGAGTGGTATTCTTTCATCCGGATTTCTAGGACCTGCAATGCTAGGCTCTACCTTTGAAAGATCAAATTCATAGACTTCATTATAATTTATTTCATTATTTTCATCATAGAATAGGCCTTGAGTCTTGAAATAATTCTTTACAAGGTTCACCAAGCTTTTCTTTCTTCCTGTCAAATAAAGGTATTTCAGAGTTTCATCATCAACCGGGAAATAACCCATAGTTGCTCCATATTCTGGGGCCATGTTTGCTATTGTGGTCCTGTCCTGAGCCGAAAGGCTCTTTAGACCGGGGCCAAAGAATTCTACAAACTTTCCAACAACCTTTTTCTCCCTCAAAAATTGTGTAATCGTTAATACAATGTCTGTAGAAGTAACTCCCGGCCTTGGAGAATTTATTAATTTTACTCCAACAACTTTAGGAACTGTTATATATGTAGGTTCACCAACAATTACCGCCTCTGCCTCAATGCCTCCAACACCCCATCCTACTATTCCAATTCCGTTTATCATCGTTGTATGTGAATCTGTTCCTAAAAGTGTTTCAGGAAATACAAAACCATTTCTTGTTAAAACTACTGATGATAAATATTCTGTATTCACCTGATGTATTATCCCATTTCCTGGCGGTACTACGTTAAATTTGTTAAAATTTTTTGTAGCCCATTTCAAAACAGTATATCTTTCGGCATTTCTTTGGTATTCAAATCTCATATTTTCCATCAATGCATAGCTCGTGGCAAATGCATCAACTTGAACAGAATGGTCTATCACAAGATGTACAGGATTTGCAGGATTTACTTTATTGGGATCTTTATTCATCCTTGATAGAGCATTTCTCATTGCAACCAAATCAAGAACAACTGGAATTCCGGTATAATCTTGCAAAATTATTCTTTCAGGATAAAATGGTATTTCCTCATCCTTATTATAAATTATATTTTTTATATGTTCTTCTGTAACATTCTTTCCATCATATCTCCTTAAAACATTTTCTAATATGATTTTTAAAGAGTATGGAAGCTTAGAAACATCATATCCCTGAGATTTTAAATCATTTAGGGATACCATCTTATACTCATTTTTTCCATTTTTTATTTTTTTTATCAATTTTTCAATTTCCATAAAAATACCTCCAAGGGAGTAATTTTATTACATGAATTTAATTTTTATGATAATTTTTTCAATAAATTTATTAAAAATATTTTTTTATTATTTTTTTAGGGGACTATGATAAAGGATATCGAACAAAAAATTTTAGATATATTGGATAATGAAAAAGAGATTACACAGACGGAATTGAGAAAGAGATTGGGAATTTCAAGATCTTACTTATCTGAAATTCTGTCAGATATGGAAATCAAGAGATATATAGAAAAAGAAAAAATTAGCGAAAGAACTGTTATAATAAAGATAAACAAAGAAAAATATTTGAAAATTGGGTTGTTAAAATCTACCGAATATGCTGCTGCTGTTTTAGCAGCCAATGAGATGGAGGAATACATAACCAAAATTTATCTTTATGATAATGCATTGCAGGAAATGGAGGATTTTATTAAAGGGAATTTAGATATTGTTTTTGTTCCTATAATAACCGGTTTTATTTTTCACATGATGGACGAAAGGATTGTCCTATTATCATCATGCGCAAGGGGAGGATCTGGAATCCTATATTCGGTAAAAAAAGGGCCGATAGGTTCCACAATGCTTTCAACGATGGATTTTCAGGCAAAATTAAGAAAAAATGAATTTGAGCCCATAGTATATTATGAAAGCCCAGAATCTATGATAACATCGCTCAAAAACAATCAGGTAAATGCAATAATGATATGGGAACCTTTTATATCTCTTTTAAAAAATGAATATAACGTTGATATGAACGAAAAGGAATATTGTTGCGGAATTATTTCCTTTAAAAATTCACTCTCTAAAAAATATTTTGATTTTATTACCCATTTTAAGAAAACAACAGAAGATCTTGCAAATGGAAAAAGGTGGGATGAAGCGGCAAAATATATGTCAAAATTATTGAACATGGATGAAAATATCATCAAAGAATCATTTAGATCATATATTTTTGAATGGAAGATTGAAGTTGCTGACATTGAAAGGATAATAAAAAATTTTGGAATTGAAACCTCTAGTGTAAAAATAAAAAATTTTATCTATTAGTATTTTAAAAAAAATTCAAATATAACGAACACATGTTCAATAACATGGATGTGGGCATAAACAAAGTAGAAATGCACATGAAGAGGGGAAGGAATTTAATCAATTCACCTTATGGTTTGCTGCAAATCTGACTTTGGCCGACTTCGCTCTGGGATTCTTAGCATATTCTTTGAATTTATCTATAGTTTATACATTAATTTCAATGTTTATTGGTACAATACTAGGTAGTTTCATAGTTGGCCTTTTGGCCTATCAGGGATCTGTATCAGGGAAAACCCAAATGGTAATTTCCTATGAAACGTTTGGTAAATATAATCATGTTTTTTCTTTTCTTCAGGGTTTTAGTGCTCTAGGTTGGTTTATTGTAAATCTAATTTTAGGCTCTTATGCATTTGAGTTGATTTTGCATATAAATTATATTATAATATTATTAATATATGGTACTATACAGGCAATAATTGCATATTTGGGATACCATTATATACACAAGCTTGAATTGATTTTATCAATTCTTTTAGGAATATTATTTTTATACATTGCAATAAGATCTGATATATTCTTTTCAAAAATAAACTATGTTGGTAAAGATGATTTAATAGCTTTTGGGATAATGCTTGCAACATCTTTTTCATATACCGTTTCTTGGGCTCCATATGCATCAGACTATTCAAGACATTTGCCACAGAATTCATTACTTGGAAAGATTGTTATATATGTAACATTTGGGATGTTTTTATCAACATACCTTTTAGAATTGCTGGGATTTTACATAGGAATATATACGGGTTTGACAAATTCCATGGAGGCAGCTTACACAATTTCTGGTTCAATTGGAATTTTAACATCTTTACTATTAATTCTGGGTGGAATTGGAACAAATTCCATAAACATTTATTCATCATCACTTTCAATAAATGCGATCTTCTTGCAAAAAATTTAAGAAGATTTTTAATATTTGCTCTTTCTGGTATAGGAATAATAGTATCAATTATTTTTTACAATTCATTCTATCAATTTTTTGAAAATTTTCTATATGTTTTGGATTATTGGATAATGCCATGGGCAGGAGTAATGATCGCGGATTTTTATTTAATAAAGAAAAAGAATTTGAAATTACAAAAATTGTATAAAATATCATCAATATCGGCATTGATTGGCTTTATGGTTAGCATTCCTTTTCAATACCCTGGATTGTACGAGATGCCTATGGCCAAATACCTTGGTGGAGTCGATATTAGCTACTTTATCTCTTTCTTTACATCAATGATTTTAATGTATCTATTAACAAAAAAATTTATGTCTTTGCAACAATCTTGATTACATCCTGATCGTTCAAAACATAATCTTTTCCAATAATAATCTTTCTTTTGGCATCAATTGCTCTAATGAAATTTTTACCAATATCCGTATGTATTTTAAAAGCAAGATCTAGGGCTGTAACACCTGAACGCATTAGAAAAACATCAGGTAAAACATTACCACTTTTGTCTGTCCAATGTGTCTCATCCTCAACAGGATAAACAGTAATCATTTTCAAAATGTCAAAAACTAGTTTTTCTAGAACGGTTTGGACACCTGTTCCATTATTAATTTTCATGAAATTGCGAATTTTTTCTAAAGCTTTTATTTGCTGTTCTGTAAGTTTTGATTTATCTATTATTGTAAAATCGGTGTCTCCAGGTATGTATTTAATCAAACCATTCCTTGCTGCTTTTATCAATCCCAATTCATAATCTGCAGAGATTGGTACTACAGGATAAGGGGATTTTTTTATTAACTCGCTTAAGATATCTGGATCTGCGATATCCGCTTTATTTGCTGCAATTATCATTGGCTTCGACACTTTTAGAAGTTCTTTACCAATGTTTAGAAAGTCTTGTTCATCCCATTGATCTACTGGCCCAAATGATGCGTTAGAAATTGCTTCAGATACCATTTTTTCATCTATTCCAAGGCCTGAGACCATCTCTGATATTACAGTTTCTATTTTTTCATAACCAATCCTTCGTGATACCTTTTTCCAATTCCTCGATATTATTTCAGCAAACCAATATGAAATTTCATTTACAATAAATTCAATATCCTCCAATGGATTCCCGACGCCTTTACCAACAATATTCCCCTCTTTATCAGTCAATCCAGAGACATCAACAATATGTATTAATGCATCAGCATTTCTCAAATCGTCTAAAAATTTATTACCGAGTCCTTTTCCTTTGTGGGCATCTGGAACAAGACCTGCCACGTCCATAACGCTTATAGGAATCATCCTAATTCCATCCAGGCATATCGAATTCCTCGGATTACAATTTTTACCAATCAATGTATGTGGGCAGGGTTTTCTAACATATGCGGTTCCAAGATTCGGTTTTATCGTTGTAAAAGGATAATTGGCTATTTCAACAACTGTTTTAGTAATTGCTGAAAAAAAAGTAGATTTACCAACGTTTGGTTTTCCCACTATTCCTATTAAAATTTTTACCACCTCACAAGTACCCTTGACAGTTGTCTTCCGTCTGGGCAATCCACATTTTCCAATACTTTCTCTATTCTTAATCTAGTACCAGGTTTAAGCCCCATTATATTACATATGTTAAAGTATCTGCATGAATATCTATCACATTTTAATCCTTCATAGGTGAAAATTGTTCCTTCTACAGCTATTTTCCTGGGTATTAGCAATTCTACTGGCAATTCTTCGACTTCTACTGTTACAACGCTGTTAAAATCATGTATTTTACATGGATGTTCTTTTTCTCTGATATTCTTTATTCTGTATATTTTACCCTGCTCCAGAGAGCCGCATACATTTTTTAATGGACATTCCCTGCATTCTTGTGATAATCCAAGGTATTGGAATTCAAAACCAACCTTTGCATTCCTTTTACCTACCAAGGCAATGGTTACCATCAGATCACCTCCGTCATCCTAAGTGCTTTTTCGGCAGCCTCTGGAGAAATTCCATTTTCACCCAAAATTGTAAATCTATCCCTCATTTTGTGGGCAATTGTCAGTGCTTTTATTGCCTCTTCCGGTGTTAATCCAATCTCCTTTATTTTTGTTGGAGCTCCCATAACCTTTAATGAATCTCTTACCCTCTTCCAATCTTGTCCTTGTAAATAACTCATGATTATGGTTCCAATTCCCGCAATCTCACCATGCAATGCCCTACCAGGTGCTATTTTTTCAACTGCATGTGTAAATAAATGTTCGCTTCCACTTGCGGGCCTTGAAGAACCGGCAAGATTCATTGCCATACCAGATGAAATTATTGCCTTTATTACTACCCAGACAGATTCTTCATCGTTTGGTTTCATATTAGGTGCATAATTCAGCATTTCTTCAGCGGCATATTTTGAAAGAGCATAAGCTGAGCTTGAAAACTCCTCTCCTTTCAATTTATAAGCCTTCTCCCAATCATAGATTGCGGTATAGTTTGCTATAACATCTCCAGCTCCAGCCACTAAGTATCTATATGGTGCTGAAAGTATGATCGAAGTATCTGCAATTATAGAAATAGGTGTTGCAGCTTCTACAGAAATGACATCCCCATTATCTCTAATGCTTGCCCTATTACTTGCCACACCATCGTGAGATGCAGATGTGGGAACCGATATAAACGGTTTATTTAGATCATAAGCTACCTTCTTTGCAATATCTATTTTTGTACCTCCGCCTACTCCTATTATGGCGGATGATTTTTTCTTTTTTGCAAACTTTTTAACATTCTCTACATTCTCTACCGTTGCTTCTCCTGTAAGAATAACATCGACCTTGTAATCTTTCTTTATATTTTCTTTGATAATATTTCCTGCAACTTTTAAGGTGGTTTCACCGGTAACTATTAAAATTCTTCCATCTATTTCTAATTCATGTAAAACTTCATTTATTTTATTAATCACATTATGGCCAGCATATATTATTCTAGGCAACACCATCTTTTTTGCCTTTGTAAATTCCATCTTATTTTTCACCTCATCCTTTTTTCCTCCCCTTTTTAATTGTTGATGATTATAAATATACCATTAAATCTAATATTTTAATTTTTCATATTGAAATGATGCTTTAAAAATTAAAAACAAAAATGAATAAAAATCAATAAAATTAAATATAATCTAATTTTTTTATTTTATGGAAAAAATATCAAGGTTTGACACGATATTTTCATCCTTATCTGGAGCCGGGCCACTGGTCAACTTTAGCATTCTTATTGCTTATGCGTATTATTATTCATCGTATCTTTTATTCATTTCATTTATTTTTGCATTTATACTTCTTTTTAACATTCTTTAATTCGGTGTATGAACTCTCAGAGATGAAGACAGGTAAAGGGGCATATTATCTTTTTATTAAAGATTATTATAAGAACATTATATTTTTATACTTTTTATACTCATTTTCATCCCTGGTTTCTTTATCAACCTTTATTTCTTTTATTTTAATTCCAGATTTAATTTATGTTAATTATATTTCAATAATAATATTTTTATTAATATTAATAATTATTTTTGTATTAATAAAAATAAATCTGAAATTGTCAATAAAGATATCTGCTATTGGTGCCTTTTTAGAAGTTTTGTTTATTTTATCTATTTCATTAATTCTTTTGAAAAATATCAATATGGAATTTTCATATTTCGAAATTCATTCTTTAGATAATATCTTTCTTGGTGGAATATTTTCTGTATTGGTATTTGCTGGACTTGGTTCTCCAATTAGTTATGGAGATTTAATAACAAATCCAGAAAATAATTTAAAAAATCATTGTTGATTTCAACTTTAATAGAAGGATCTGTTTTTATAATTTCTTCATTCATTCTTGGTATGTTTTTATATGATCATAAAATTTCCATCAATATAAATGCTATAACTCCAATCTTGAATATTATAAAGGGATTTGGCCTTTTGGTTTATAAAATATTTATATTTCTGTTATTAAACAGTTTTTTCACTATCATTATATTATATTCAATTTCATTTACAAGAACATTTCATATTTATATAAATGAAAAATTGTTATTTTATTTTTAATATTGATATCCCTTATATCAATATTCAAATTGGGACCATTCAACACATTTTTACTTTCAACATCCATCGCTTCTGTAAATTGGCTAATATTTCACGATATTTTAAATATAAATCTAATAAAAATATATTTTAAACATAAAAATCATATGCTTAGAAAATTAATTTTACCTGTATTCTCAATTTTAATTTCTTCAATTATGATATTTTTTGTGTTATATTCAGAATCTTTTCCATTTCATTTTTCACCATTATCTTCAATAATAATATTTCTGGCAATCTTTTTAAAGAATCATGGAAAAATTAAATAAAAAATTAATCATATAAAATATTATGAATTTAAGCAATAATGAAAAAATTATAATTAAAATATTGAAAGAAAATGGAAATAAACTTACAATAGACGAAATTGTAAATTTGAGTAATTTGAGCCTCGTTGAAGTTATGAACGCCCTTTCCTGGCTCAAGATGAAAGGTGTAATTAAAATACATGAAAAATTGAACAAAAACTATGTTTTGACTGAGGAAGGTGAAAAGGCATTGAAATATGGACTCCCTGAAAAAATATTCTTAGAAAATGTCAAAATTGGTATAGATGATGTTGAATCTTTAAAGGAAAAGATTGGAAAGATCAATGTTAATGTTGGAATAGCACAATTAAACAACAGAGGAATAAAAATTGAAAATGGAAAAATTTTGGTTGAAGATCTGGAAAGGGCTGAAAAAATAGTATCAAATAATGAAAACATGTTAAAAAATTACAATAATTTAGATGAAAATTCATTATCATTCCTATTAAAAAGAAATCTGGTAAAAAGAAAGGATTCTATTTTAAGGGAAGCTGAATTAACCGAAATTGGAAAAAATATTAAAGATGAAGATTTAGTTCTTATAGAAGAAATAACACAGATTACACCAGAACATATACAAAAGGAAATATGGAAAAATGCTAATTTTAAGAAATACGATGTAAGATTGTTTGTACCTATGCCATGGATGGGAAAAAATCATCCTCTGACATATTTTATAAATAAGGTAAGAAATATATTTTTATCAATGGGTTTTGAAGAGATATATGGAAGAAACATAGTAAGTGCTTTCTGGAATATGGATGCCCTTTATATCCCTCAGCACCATCCTGCAAGGGATATGCAGGATACCTTTTATTTAGATGGAAGCGTAGATATACCAGATTATTACAAAATCGTTAAAAATGTTCATGAAAATGGATACAATATATCAAGAGGATGGAAATATGAATGGGATGAAAAAGAAGCAAGGAAATTGTTATTGAGGACTCATACAACTGTAAATACAATAAAGTATCTCTACAAAAATAGAAACAAGGAAAATATAAAGGCCTTCATGGTAGGAACTGTATATAGAAGGGAAAATATGGATCCAACACATTTGCCGGAATTTCATCAGATAGAGGGTATTTTAATGGAAAAAAATAGCGATTTTCCAATGTTATTAGGTACATTAGAAAAGTTTTATGCATTGTTAGGTTTTGAAAAAATTAAATTCAAACCATCCTATTTCCCTTATACAGAACCAAGTTTAGAAATACATGTTGAATATAATGGTAAGTGGATAGAGCTTGGAGGTGCAGGTATATTTAGGCCTGAGGTAACATTACCTATGGGAATAAAATATAGAGTTTTAGCATGGGGCATGGGTTTAGAGAGGCTTGCCATGATTTATTACAATATTAAAAATATAAGAGATCTTTATTTAACCGATATAGAAATGTTAAAATCTCTTCCCATACCTTGATGCGCATTTAACACATAAACCTAATTCAGGAACGTAATGTAAATCACATACGGCATTCCCACACAATTTGCATCTATGAAGCGCAGGTCTTCCACATATATAGCATAAATCAACCATCATTTTCTCTTCCCCTTTAAATATTTTAAATAGAATTCTGGGTAATATTCATATTCCAAAGGATCTTCATAACCTGCTTCCATAAATCCCTTTAATCTCAACAAGCATGAATCGCATTTGCCGCAAGCTTTTTCACGACCATTGTAGCAAGACCATGTTAGGTGATATGGAACATTCAATTCCATGCCTTTTTTAATTATTTCTGCCTTTGACATGTTTATAAGGGGGGCAACAACCTCAATGTTTTTTCCCTCTACTCCAGCTTTTGTTGCAAGCTTTGCAAGTTTATTAAATTCATTTATATATTCAGGTCTGCAGTCTGGATACCCGGAATAATCGAGAGCATTCACACCGATGAATATTTTTTCAGCATCAATCACCTCAGCATATCCAAGGGCTATTGATAGGAATATTGTATTCCTTGCAGGAACATATGTAACAGGAATTTCTTTCCCGATTTCTTCAATTTTATTCTCTGGAACTTTTATATTGTCAGTGAGTGCAGAACCTCCAATATTTCTCAAATCGACATAAACTATTTTTAAATTCAAACCATAATATTCTGAAATTTTCTTGGCACTTTCAATCTCTTTATTATGTCTTTGGCCATATGTTATTGTTAATGGATATACTTGATATCCTTCTGATAATGCAATTGCCAAGGCAGTAGTTGAATCAAGACCTCCTGAAAGAAGGGATACTGCTTTCATTTGTATAACACCTTTTCATAGCATGCACCCTGGCCAGGGCCTTCATCAACACATAAAGTTAATTTTTTGATATTTTTGGGTATATTAATTTTCTCCAACAATTTATTTAAAATATATTCAGACAATTTTTCGGCTGTTGTAGATTCAATATCCAGATAAACGACATCGTCAATGGGTATAACGTAATCCTTATCTTCAAAGGATATCAATACCTTTGCCTCCACTTCATTAACATCTACTTCCTTTGATTTTGTTGGTACCAAAACATGGTGATCAAGATAATCCACTATCTCTCTCAATATTTTCTTTGTTTCAACGAAATCCAAAAGCATAAAATCTTCTCCTAGATCTCCCTCTATTACCATTCTTATCGCATAATCATGTCCATGCATTCTTGAACATTTTCCATGGTAAGGTATAAAGTGTGAAGATGAAAATCTAATGTTTACCTGCCAACCATCTATTTCAATCTTCATCATCAATGATAAAATTTTTTTAATAAATTAATTTTATGAAATAATAAAAGATTATATCCTAGTATTCAATAATAATAACATGGCATTGAAAAGAAGAGATGATGAAGAATCAATGTTTAATGATGTTTTTTCAAATTTATCAAAGGTATATTCAAATATTTATGATATAATATTGAATATGAATTATAAGGAATTACAAAATGTTATAGATAACATTTCTACTATAAGGGAAAGGGTATATTCAAACATAGTTTCTTTAAAAATAAAGGGGAGAGGAAGTTCAAATTTAATCAAACATATAATAATTTATAATGAGATTTTAAATATAATTGATATGATATATTTCCTGGGTATAGATATCATAAAAAGACCTATCCCTTTCAGAATTTCAAACATTTTTAAGGATGATACATTCAAAATGTTTTTTAATAGTATAGAAGATTTAATATCATCAATTCAATACATTTTCCAGGAAATTGAAGATGAAAAAATGGCATCAATTTTAAAAAATTCATCAGAATTACATAAAATCAACAGAAATATATTAATAGAAATATATAAAAATGAAAAGGATTTAGATCCAAATACCCTGGAACAATTATCCTATTTTTTCATAACATCTGGAAATATTATCTCTTCAATTGAAAGAATATTCGTGCTTTTAAGTAAATCATAAATAATCATCCAATGTGCCAGATTTTTTTGGCCTATTTTCATTTTCTTTTCTTTCAATACTTTCAAATAATGTAGTTTGCTTTTTCTTAGAATACAGAGCATTAGAATCAATATCAAAAACCTCAGTAATTCTTGATAATGTTTCAGCCATTCTCCTTGCGTAATATTCATAATCTGGTCTTTTTGTAAACGGTTTCCCAGGAATATATGGTTCTACCTCTTGCGGTTTCTTTCTATCATTTGTAACGATCCATGATACCTTCATTCCAGGTACTATTTGATATCCCATTAACATCATTTTCTTAGCGGCCTGAACATTTGGCATTGAATCTGGATTCTTATATTCATCCAATGCCCTCACTGATCTTGAAATTACCAATTTTTCAATTGGCACTTCGCCTTTTTTAGTTTTTTCAATTATTTCCATTGCCCTTTTCTTTGCCTCCTCAATTTTTCCATCTAAAAGCAACGTGAATATTTCCATTAAAATTTCGCTTTGCAAGTCAAAGCTATCAGTTCTCCTTGTTTCATAACCCCTGACAATGATCTGCCCGGCATTTTCCGGAGGATAAACTATCTTTCCAACATATCTCTTTTTTGCGCCGTGGGAAAAGAAAGGTTCTAAAATTTCTTCGAATTCAAATACGAGATTCAACTTATTTGAAATTTCCTCGGCAATTTTTTCACCAAATTCCACCGATTTTTCCAAATTATTATATATACTTTGGAAAAATACGCTGTCTGTATCTCCATATATGACTTTAAGATTTCTAGATTCCAAATCCCTAATTACACTTTTTACAGTTTCTCTTGCAAATGCAGTTATACTGGAACCAATCTCCTTATTTGTAAATCTATAAAATGAAGAGGCTAAAACGCCATAGAACGAATTCATCAAAATTTTAATGGCCAGTTGAAGGCCGTCATAATAATTTTTTAAATCTTCAGGTGCACTTTTCATCTTCATTTTAATTTCATCTCTTTGTTCCATTAAATTTCTTAATATGCTGGGTATTATTCCCTCCTTTATATTTTTAGATAGATATCTTACACCGTTTGGTGCTACAATCTCTCCATCCTTGCTCAATGTTGTGAAACATATATTGTATTTTATAATTATGGATGGATACATTGATTTAAAATCCAAAACTATTACCCAGTGGTAGAGTCCAGGTTCTATGGTGTGAACATACCCTCCCTCAATTTTTTCCTCCTCCGATTCTTCCTCTACACCTTTCATCAATGGAACTCCAATATTTTTTCTGTCAGCTTCCCTGATCAATAATGAATCGACCAGCGTAGATGCACCGGAGTTCATTACATCATCCAAAGGCAGTTTACTTACTACAGACAGATCTTGATACTTCTTAAGAACGTTAATC
Organism: Thermoplasmata archaeon; assembly: GCA_039794005.1. GTDB lineage: Archaea > Thermoplasmatota > Thermoplasmata > Thermoplasmatales > ARK-15 > JAGDXR01. The sequence goes on along the minus strand of JBAMMA010000011.1, from coordinate 5,797 downwards.
TTTAAAAGAATTTTTAATGCCAATTCAGCATCCTTCATGCAATATTCAATAACCTTTTCTTTATTGTTTTTCCATTCATCATCCATTTTAGTTCTATCAACATCAAGTTTTTCTTCCCCCAAAAGTTGTTTTGCAACGGCATTCAAAGTTTCCTGTTTTGGCCTTATTTGCCTTTTTACGTTCCACCACGCATCGGCTACGATTCTACCGTGTATTCTCCAAAATTGTCCCATGATTCTTTGTGGTTTGGAATGATCTCTTCCAATATCCAAATCTAACTTCTCCTCTTTTGCAACATTTAAAATAAATGGTAAATCATAACCATCTATGTTATAACCTGTAATAACATCTGGATCTTCCTTTAAAATTAACTCCCTTAATGATTTCAATATTTCATAATTGTTAATTCCCTCAATGTGCAAATTTCTAAAATTACCATTTTGATAAATAGATATTCCTATAGTATATATTCTATTGCTATTCAGAGAATTTTCAATATCTATAGACATGATCTTTAAATCAGGATAAAAAGGTTCAGTGTTTTTTATCTCTTTTGCATCAATTACAAGGTCAACGGAGTATCTATCGCTCTTTATTTCCTCCCCTTCAACTTCTATGCATGCGGCTAGGTCAAAATCGTAAATAAACCTATGGTGAAATGGTATGTCAGCCGCTAAAACCATGGTGTATTTCTGTGCCTCCTTTCTATAATCTGGAACCTTCCATGGACTATGGAGAGTTATTTTTTTACATTTTCTATTTTGGCCTGAAACATACAATTCTACATCTTCCATTTTTATTATTTCCGGGTCATTTTTCCACCTGTTAATTAAAATTTCAGGAGGTTCAACGACGTAAAAATATGGTTTAAAACCTTTGTATCTAACGACTATACTTTTTCCGTCTTCAGTTTTCCCGAACAATTCTACAACAACATTTTTTTCATCTGTTCTGTCATAGGACCCGGAAAGAATCCTTAACCTTTTTCTCATATATATAAAAAACAATTTCTACAATTTAACATTAACGTTAATTTTAATCATAAATATTTTTAAATTACCAATTATTTTTATATCCAATAAAAATTTATAAATTAAAATGTGGATGAAAAAAACAAAATAATTTTATAGAATATTTGTTTTTATAATTTTGCATGGAAAATGATGAAAAAATTAACACATTTTCAACTTTAAAGGATATTATAATGATACTGTTATCATCAGATGAAATGAGCATTTCTAAAATTGAAAAGAAAATTAACGAAAAGGGAATAAAAATTCATAGGCTTGTATTAACTGGTTATTTACAGGCTTTAAGAGATTTAGGATATCTTAAGGAAAAGGAAATTCTTCCCTCAAAACTCTACACAGTTTCAAATGAGAAGGAAAATACGATATATGATATTATTGGCGATGTAATTAGTTCACATCCTGAAAATGGCGATCTCTGTATTTACATATTAAACAAGCTTTTCGATAGACCAGTAATGAAATGGGAAGTAGAAAAATGCAAGTCTTCAAATATAAAGTATGCTGAAAAAGTATCATACGAAGATAGAAAATTTCTTATTGACCAACTAAATTCCATGGGTTTTAATGTTCAGAAAAATTCTCCATTTTACATGCCTAAAAAAGAGTATGATGATATTATTGTAGAAATCCTTATTAAAATATTAAAAAAGGGATTCAATCTTCAAAAGTTTACGGTTCAAAAACAGACACAAAAGAAATTTGAAATTTAATTATTTAATTATTCCGTAGCCTATCAATCTCCATCTATTCTGTATTTTTCTGCTTATCGCAACCCTTTGATTTTTCTCTCCAATCACCGGATATTTTAAAGAAATGTCTGCCACATCACCTCTAGCGCTTCTTACCACACCAACCGTTGTTGTAGTACCAACGTTTAACATTAAAGTTTCATTTGTTTTTATCTTATCTACCTTCATCTCTTCAATATGACCTACAACGTATTCAAGTAAATGGATGTCTATGGTTATATCCATCATCAACTCAGGTAATGTTCCAGGTTTTCCTACCATTCTTCCTGTTAGACCATCCTGTTTAGTCAATGATGGATCTAGCTTTGTTCCTATTGCGACAAGACCTCCCGGTCTTACAGATTCCCAACTCCTACCTCCTGAATATAATGATACTATATTTGCATAAAGAGGCTCCCATGTAGTTTTACCTTTTTGGGAAACTTGAATTCCAGGTGATATCTCAATCTCATCGCCAACGTGGAATACACCTTGTATCAAAGAACCTCCCAAAACACCACCAACCAGTTTGTCTGGAAATGTGCCAGGTTTATTTACATCAAAAGATCTTGCTACATACATTCTTGGTGGTTTGCTTACATCCAGTTCTGGCGTTTTAATGATCTTTTCAATTCCTTCAATTAAAATGTCTATATTTATATTCCTCTGTGCACTAACAGGAATTATTGGCGCATTTTCGGCTATTGTTCCTTTTACAAAATTCTTTATTTCATTGTAATTTTGCCTCGCTCTCTCCTCTGTTACAATATCTATCTTGTTTTGTACTATTATTATCTGAGAAACGCCAACAATTTCCAATGCCTTTAAATGTTCTTTTGTTTGAGGCCTTGGTGCAGGTTGGTTTGCTGCTACCAACAACAATGCACCATTCATTATTGCAGCGCCTGAGAGCATTGTTGCCATTAAACTCTCATGGCCAGGAGAATCTACAAATGAGACAACCCTACTTAGTGTCAATTCCCCTTTACAATCAAGATTTACATGGCTCATGTATCTTTCATTTCCATTTTCCACGCATTTATAAAAAGCAGCATCTGCATAACCAAGTTTTATTGATATCCCTCTTTTTATTTCTTCTGTATAGGTGTCTGTAAAAACGCCAGTTATTGCTTTTGTTAAGGTTGTTTTTCCATGATCTACATGGCCAACCATTCCGATATTTACTTCTGGTTGTCTAGGCATTACTGTCATGGTATTTATTCCTTCTTAGGCATATATTCTTCAAAGGGTTTTGCTCCATATTCATATACAACAGTATTTATCTGCACAATTTCGTGAGTTATTGTGTTTCCACGTAATAATTTCTTCTTCCTAAGACCCTTTTTCTTTGGGTGGAATCCAAAACCCTTTGTTAATATTACTGCCTTTCTTACACCACCCGGGATAAATGGGGACATAGGAAAACCGTCTTTATCTGATCCTCCAGTAATCTTTAATTTATAACCTTCCATTTCTAATGGTGTAGCGTCTACAATATCCCCTATCTTTTTGCCTATAAATATATTCGATTTCTCTTCCTCTAATTCCTTTTGAAATGTTTTACCAGTTTTTGGATCGGATATGACAACTTTGAAATTCACCATTTTCTGCACCTTCTATTATGTATATATTTCGATATTTTAATTTTATTGGATATCGTTTTTATGTTTAAATATTTTTACAATAACTGATTTACAATCATTTTATTATCATATAATATAATGAAATGTAATTCATTAATCTCATTTTGTTTTAATAAACTATAAATGTTTATGAATGTTATGTAATCTCCACCAGTTAAATAATATCTATTTAATGAAAAAATGTACATTGTCAAATTTTTCCCATATAAATTAAGAGAATAATTTAAAATCGATAAATCATATATGTTAATTTTCACCGATACATTATTAAAATTCGTTATGTAAATAACAAATGGCACACTAATATTTCCAGAAACAACAATCAATGAAATATTATATCTGTTTTCATTCAACATAAAATTCATATAATTAATTTTTCCATTTAGATGTGAATTATTTAAAATATCCATGCCCCAAAATATTATACCAGTTACCAATAACGTTGAAATTATGATAAGCAGAATCTCTGATACTATTGGTGATACTCCTTTTTCAATTAAAATCATCAAAATAAAAAAATAAAATTAAATATAAAAAATTTTATTCCTGGAACGGATATCTCCAGTCAAGAGGTGGATTAAAGTTCTCCTTTATCGCCCTTGGCGATAACCATCTTATTATGTTCCACATACTTCCAGCCTTGTCGTTTGTTCCAGATGCCCTTGCTCCACCAAATGGCTGTTGATTCACGATTGCCCCTGTAGGCTTATCATTTATGTAGAAATTGCCCGCAGCGTCCCTTAACTTTTTCTCAGCTATTATAATCGCTTCTCTATCCCTAGCAAATATGCTTCCAGTTAAACCATAAACAGAAGTATTATTGCATAATTCCAATGTTTCTTCGTATTTATCATCATCATAAACGTAAATCGATAAAACTGGGCCAAATATTTCATCCCTCATTGTTACAAACTGAGGATCATAGCATTGTATTAATGTTGGCCTTATGAAATAGCCAACGGAATCGTCGCATTCTCCTCCATAAATTATTGAGGCTTTGTCTGGATTCTTTCTAGCTTGATCTATATAATAGCATATCTTTTTGAAAGAGGATGAATCTATAACTGCATTCATGAAATTAGTCATGTCTGTAGGAGGCCCAATAGTAACCTTGTTCAATTCATTTATAAAGCTTTCTTTTAGCATTGGCCATATTGACTTTGGTATATATGCCCTTGAAGCTGCAGAACATTTTTGTCCTTGATATTCGAATGCTCCTCTAAGCAATGCGACCAATACTTCTCTGATATCTGCACTTTTGTGTACAAAAACAAAATCTTTTCCTCCACTTTCACCAACAATCCTTGGATAAACCTTGTAATTTTGTATATTTTCTCCTATCACTCTAAATATATGTTGTAATGTTATTGTTGATCCTGTAAAATGAACCCCGGCTAAATTTTCATTTTTTAATATATAATCTCCAATCTTTCCAGAATCACCAGGAAGGAAATTAATAACTCCATCCGGAAGACCAGCCTCTTTCAATATTTGATATAGAATGTAATTTGCATAAACAACCTGGTTTGGAGGTTTCCATACCACAACATTCCCTACCATGGCCGGAGCAGTAGGTAGATTTCCATCTATCGAAAGGAAATTAAATGGAGGTATTGCAAATATAAAACCTTCTAATGGCCTATACTCCATTCTATTTAGAGTTCCTGTAGGAGAATACGGTTGATTTTCAAATATCTTTTGTGCGTAATATGGATTAAACCTCCAGAAATCTATAAGTTCTGCTATATCTATTTCAGCTTGGTATGGATTTTTATTGAATATTAGCATAACTACGGCATCCATGTAATATCTGTATTTTTTTGATAGAAGCTCAGCAGCTTTGAGAAATATCGAAAGTCTCTGTTCCCAAGGCATTTCTACCCACTTTTCCCTTGCCTTTAAAGCCTCTTCAATGGACATATCAGCCTCTTCTTTTCCAGCTTTATAATAAACTCCTATAACCTTATTTTTATCATGAGGCAATGTTATCTTTACCTCATCTTCTGTTTTTATTTCCTTGCCACCTATTATCAAAGGTACTTCAAGGAAAGAATCAAGAATTTTATCCATCTCTTTTTTTACCTTTTCTCTCTCCGGTGAATTTTTCGCAAAATTCAATATTGGCTCATTTGAGGGATATGGTATCTCATATTTCATAAAATTACCTCCCTATAAATAGGATAATGCAAAATAATATTTAATTTCAATGGATAAATAAGAATGCAGGTGCCGGGATTTGAACCCGGGCCGAGAGCTTGGAAGGCTCTTGTGCTGCCAAGCTACACCACACCTGCAAAATTATAACTTAATAAGAAAATATAAAAGATGATTATAAAAGTTTTTAAAAAAATATTTATTGAAGATTTTGAATCGTATATTCGCCGGTTTTAAGATT
>JBAMMA010000010.1:2824-35427 GCA_039794005.1 Thermoplasmata archaeon | reverse complement strand
ACCGGTGATCTTCGCTGTGTGAGAGCGACGTCATAACCAGCTAGACCACGGGCCCCTAAATATAATAAAATAAAATTTTATTTAAGATTTTTTAACCTTTCAATACCCTCCAGAATATTTTCAATACCAGTTGAAAATGATATTCTCACCCTGTATTTGCCGGAGGGACCAAATGCAATTCCTGGAACTACGCTTATATAAAGTTTTTCCAGGAGGTAATCTGAAAATTCCATTGAGTCCATCCCCTTGTAATTTATTTCGGGATACATGTAAAATGTTGCCTTCGGTGGTTTTACATTGAATGCTGGAATATCTTTTAAACCTTCATATAATATATCTCTCCTCTTTTTATATTCAAGTCTCATGTTTTCTGGACTCTGATCATCATCCAAAGCCTTAAGTGCCGCATATTGTGAATACGTTGCAGCGCATGTCAACGTGTGCTGTTGAATTTTGTCAACATACTTAACAATTTCTTCATTTGAAATTAAATAACCGATTCTCAATCCTGTCATGGCATGTGATTTTGAAAAACCTGAAATGATTATTGAATTTTCAAGTAATGAAATATCGTTCAAAATTGATTGGTGCTTTCCATCAAATACCAATTTTTCATATATTTCATCACTTATAATGAATATTTTTTTATCTTTTGAGATATCCCTTAAGAAATTCAGATCATCATTATTCAAAACGCTACCTGTTGGGTTGTGCGGTGTGTTGATTACTATTGCCCTCGTCTTTTCGTTTATCTTACTTTTAATATCTTCCTGATCCAAGGAATAATCCTTATTTTCATCCAATTTGTAATATACGGGTTTTCCTCCAACTAAATGGGCCATCTCCACGTAAGATACCCATCCTGGATCTGGTATTAAAATTTCATCACCCGGGTCCAGCAAAGTTAAATATGAGGCATATAGTGCAAATTTTGTTGGAGTTACCAGAACATTTTTTTCACTTATCTTTACATTCTTTTCAATTGAGAATTTCTCTGCTATTTTTCTTCTTAATTCTGGAATTCCAGCGCTCTGTGTATAGTGTGTATATCCTTCCATCATCTTTTCATTTGCGTATTCAAGAATTTTAATAGGCGTGTTAAAATCTGGCTCACCCAATGAAAATGATATAACCTTTTTTCCTGCAGCTTTTAAAACATTTTCTTTGTTTAATAGTGATATTGTTGCTGAGGGGGATACCGATTTTACAACAGAGGATACCATAGGAATGTAAATTAAAATGTTTATTTAAATTTTTAATATTTTTAGTTCATTTTTATTTTCATGTTATCTTTGGTTGGCCTTGGTCTAAACCCGACTAAGCATATTACTCTGGATGCTCTTGAAACGTTAAAAAGATCCGATGAAATATACCTTGAGGAATATACATCAAGATTCATGGATGCAAATGTCGAAGATTTGGAAAAGGTGATAGGTAAAAATATAGTAAAATTAAAAAGATCGGATGTGGAGGGAAATTTTTTAATTGAAAGAGCAAAAGAAAAAAACGTTTCATTGATAATGCCGGGTGATCCCATAATAGCTACAACACACATATCATTAATACTGGAATTAATAGGAAAAAAAATTGAATATAAAATAGTGAATGGAATTTCAATATTATGTGTAATACCATCACTTACTGGATTACAAAATTATAAATTTGGGAGATCTATATCTATTCCATTTCCAGAATACAATTATTATCCCAAGAGTGTTTACGATTATTTGAAATATAATAGGAATGGTGGAATGCATACAGTTGCATTTTTAGATTTAAAGGACGAAATGGAAATGTCGGCCAACATGGGAATGGATATTCTTCTAACTATGGAAAAAATGTATTCTGAGAATGTTATAGATGAAAATACCATTGTATCTGTAATTTCTAAGGCTGGATCATCAGAACAGAAGGTATTTTCAGGCAGAATAAAAAACCTAATTGATAAAGATTTGGGAAAAACACCACATATTCTCATAATTACAGGTATACTGAATTTTATGGAGGAAGAAGCCTTGAAAAAATTGACTTATTACATAGAATAAAAAAATTTAATTTGTATTAAGAATTACATTTTTTAATGTTTCAAAGGCTTTTTAATCCATCATCAATTGCTGTCATAGGAGCATCCAAAGACGAGAAAAAGATTGGGAATGTTGTTTTGAAAAATTTAAAGGCCATGGGATATAAGGGAAAGGTTTATCCAATAAATCCAAAGGAAGATACCATTTTGGATTTCAAGGTATATAAATCAATATTGGATATTGATGATAAAATAGATATTGCTGTGATCACTTTATCAGCAAATCAATCGATTCAAGCAGTTAAGGAATGTGTAAGAAAGGATGTACCTTTTGTTATAGTAATTGCGGGAGGTTTTTCTGAAACAGGTGAAGAGGGAAAAAAGCTTGAGGATGAACTTATAAATGCAATAAGGGGTACGAATACGAGGATAATTGGGCCAAATACCGTCGGAATTTATATTCCGAGATCCAATGTCAGTACTGCACTGACCTTACCTGAAAGAACTTCACTACCTGGAGATGGAAATATTGGCTTTATTTCTCAAAGCGGTGCACTGGGATTGTTAACCATGGATATTATATCCGAATACAACTTAGGGGTATCAGGCTTTATAAACATTGGAAATAGAATTGACCTGAGTGAAATAGAATTGATGGAATATTTCTTGAAGGATGAAAACACGAAATCAATAGCACTTTATCTGGAAACATTCAAGGATGGTAGAAAATTTTTTGAATTTGCAAAAGAAGTTTCAAAAATAAAGCCAATAGTTCTTTTAAAGGGTGGAAGAACAGAGGCAGGTGCCAAGGCCGCATCACTCCATACCGGTGCAATAGCAACAAATGATAGCATAGTTGATGGTATGGCAAAACAGTTAGGAATTGTTAGGGCATATACGGAGATCGAATTGTTTGATTACGCTAAAGTTTTGGCTTATCAAAAACCCTTGAATGGAGATAGAATTGCCGTGGTTACTACTGCAGGAGGAGTTGGCGTTGTCACCTCGGATTATCTGACCTCACAGGTGAATGGAGTTGGCCTGAAATTGGCAAAACTAAAAGAAGAAACTAAAATTAAAATTAAAAAATCAATTGTTCCATTTGGATCTGCAGAAAATCCAATAGATCTTACTGCCGATGGTTCCACAGAACAGTACGATCATGTTTTGGAATATTTGAATGAAGATGAAAATGTTGATGGAATTATTGTTTATGCTTTGTACCAAACTGCAAAAATTGATATAGATTTGATTGATGTTCTCGAAAAATACATGAAAGGAAAACCAATGGTTGTAGGGATAATGGGTTCAAAGATTGGAAAAAGGATGTTGGTGGAAGCTGAAAAAAGAAAGATACCGGCATATCCTGACATAGAGAGAACTGTAAAATCCATGTATGCATTATATCTAAGGGGTAAATATCTGGGTGATTGATATGGAAATTGTTGAAGAATATGATGTAAAGCAAATTTTAAAAAAATATGGAATTAACGTGCCAGATGGTGTGTTAATTAAAGATTTACCGGAAAGATTGGATATAGAGTTTCCAGTGGTATTAAAAGTATCCGACAAAAACATTCTTCATAAAAGCGATGTTGGAGGCGTTGCAATAAACATAAAAAACATGGAGGAACTAAAAGAAAAATTCAATGAAATGAAAAATAAATTCCCAGATTCCAAATTCCTCATAGAAAGGATGGTCAAACCTGGCATAGAATTAATCATAGGCTCAATATACGATAAAAATTTTGGACAAACAATAATGCTCGGTATTGGCGGTATTTTTGTAGAATTATACAAAGATGTTTCATTTAGGTTGATACCCATCACCGAAAAGGATGCTTATTCAATAATTGATGACCTCAAGGGTAAAAGGTTATTTGAGGGATTTAGAAATTACAGATTAAAAAAGGAAGATGTTGTAAGCTTGTTGTTAAAAGTATCTCAAATAGTAAGCGATCTGAAAAATGTAGATCAGCTAGATCTAAATCCAATAATATTCAATGAAGATGGATATTTTGTGGTGGATGCAAAATTGATATTGAGATGATCATTCTCTCCAGTCCAAACCTACGGTTCTTATTCCAATCTTAGGGATATATATATTCCTCTTATGTTTTGTTTTATCTACCAGATTTCTTACATATTTAATTTTTTCAATGGGAATGTTTGTTTCCTCATGTATTTTAATGTCATCATATAATTGTTCTATTCCATAAAGAATTTTGTCTAAATCATCGTAAGAGATGCCAAGTTCGGTTTCATCAGTTTGGTTTTCCCATAAACCAGCGGTGGGAATTTTATTTATTATCTCTTCAGGTATACCAATCTTTTTTGCTAACAATCTTACCTGTGTTTTGTACAGATCTCCTATAGGATAAAAATCGGCTGCACCATCACCATATTTCGTGAAATATCCTGTCAATAATTCGCTTTTGTTACTTGTTCCTGATACCAAACCACCTATGCTATTTGATATTGAATATAGGTATACCATTCTCAGTCTTGCTTTTACGTTTCCTAAAATTCTGATATCATTTATATTCTTCTTAAATGGTTGAACATAATCATCCAAATGTTCTATTATTAGATCAATACCGTTAATGGAGGCTATTTTTTTAACGTCTTCAGTATCTTTTGGATCCGTTGTTTTTTCAGGAAGATGTATTCCTATCACATTTTCCTTTCCAATTGCTTTTACAAGTAAATAAAGGACCAAGGTGGAATCTATACCTCCACTGAGACCTATTACAACCCTTTTACCGTTGGAAAAATTCCTAATAAAATCTTCAATTGTCTCTTCTGCAAGTTCTGGCAAACTTAATTCAATCATGTTGAAGAGATATGAATCTCCGTTATTAAATGTAATCGTTTGACATGATGATACAGAACATTAAAAATTTTTCAAAAATATTAAATATATATAAACAATTTACGATCTGGGGATCATATGGAACTGGATGAAACGGATATGAAGATTATAGAGCTTCTTAAAAAGAATGGGAGAATGCCTCTGGAAGAGATGAGTAAAGAATTAAATGCCTCAAAATCGACCATACATTATAGAATAAAAAAGTTGGAAGAGGAGGGAATAATCGAGGGATATACGGTAAATTTGAACTATAAGAAATTGGGATACTCTGTAAATGCTGTGATATGTGCAAGGGTAAACTTTTCAGAAATGAAGTACCACGAAATTATTGAAGAGATTAAGAAGCTTGACCAGATAATTAGCATTGAATCCCTTTTGGGAGAAAATGATTTATTGATACACATAATATCCAGAAATGAGGAACACCTGAAAGAAGAATTGAAAAAATTAATTAATATAAAAGGCATTGAAAGGACGTCAACTTACATAATAATTGAAAAGGTGTAGGGGCTGTGGGGTAGCTTGGTATCCTACAGGCCTTGGGAGCCTGAGACCCCGGTTCAAATCCGGGCAGCCCCATCAATTTATTAGAGTGAAAATTATGGATGCAGATATTTTGGATAAATATTTGAAGGCCGGTGAAATAGCATCCCTGGCAATTGAATTTGGAAAAGGCATCATAAATACGGGGGAAAAATATGAAAATATAGCTGATGAAATTGAAAATTTCATTATATCAAAGGGTGGATATCCAGCGTTTCCAGTAAACCTGAGCAGGAATGATGAAGCTGCCCATTATACACCGGGACATAATGATGATAGAAGAGTTGAAGATAGGGATATTATAAAGTTGGATTTGGGCGTACACATAGACGGTTATATAGCAGATACTGCAATAACTATTGACATTGGCAAAAGGCATGAAAAATTATTAAACGCATCAAGATATGCCTTGGAAAATGTTTCTAAAAACATTAGACCTGGAATTTCAATAAATGACATTGGAGGAATAATAGAAAGATCAATCACGTTTTTTAATTTAAAGCCAATTTATAATTTAACAGGCCATCAGTTGGATAAATATACACTTCACACAGGATTGAGTTTTCCCAATTATCCCAGCGGTGAATATGAAATCGTTAAAAATAACATGGCATTTGCAATAGAACCTTTTGCCACAGACGGTTCAGGTTTCATAAAAGAGGGAAAATTCGGTAACATAATGATGCTTAAAGATGAAGAAGAATTTCCTGAAATTTATGAAAGATATAAAACATTGCCATTTTCAGTAAGATGGATATACAGGGACTTTTCAAATCCCGAAAATTTGCTGGAGAAATTAAAAAATTCCAAGAATGTCGTTAAATTCGGAATTTTGATAGAAAAAAGGCATGGATTGGTATCACAGTATGAACATACATTTGTGATATTCAACGATAAGGTATATATTACAACTTTATATAGAAGGTAAAAGCATAAACTTTATTAAATTAAATAATAATACCATTAATGTTAACTCACCATTGAGTGGGATGTAATATGATAAATGTAGATGTATTAAAAAATTTGGGAATTATAGGTGCAAGCTTAATTAAAAGGGATGGAACATTAGAGGAAAGTGTGCTACCTGATTACGTTGATAAAGAAACATTTTCAATAATGTGCGCAACTGTATATGGTGGTGCAGCTACCGCATATGATGAATTGAGGTTTAAAGATCCACATTTAATAACAATAAACGGTCAAGAGGGAAACATCGTGATGTTCCCAAATGGCCCTAGGGATTTCTGGGCATTGATAGTACCTCCCGATAAAGACCCGATAAAAATTAGAGATGATTTCCTCAGCAATAAGTGAGAGGATTGAAAAAATCTTTGATAACCTTTTAAATTATTTTGGCCCTCAGAATTGGTGGCCAGCCGAGACAAGGTATGAGGTTATTGTTGGCTCTATTTTAACGCAGAATACATCCTGGAAAAATGTAGAGAAGGCTATAAAAAATTTGAAGGAAAAAGGGATTTTGGATATTGAAAAAATTAGCGAAATTGATTTAAGAGATCTATATGAATTAATAAAACCTTCTGGTTTTTACAAGCAAAAGGCTGAAAGGCTGAAAAACATTTCAAGGAGAATTTTAATTGACTTTGGAAATGTGGAAAATATGATGAATTATGATCTAGATTATTTATATAAATATCTAATTTCATTGAAGGGGATTGGGGAAGAAACTGCAGAGAGTATTTTATTATATGCTCTGGATAAAAAAATTTTTGTTGTGGATTCATATACTATAAGGATATTCCAGAGGCTGGGTCTTCCATCAAAAAGGGAGGAAATTAAAAATCATGTAATTGATACATTAAGGGAGATAGATAAACTGAAAGAATTTCATGCCCTTTTGGTTGAATTGGGTAAGAGATACTGTAAAAAGGAGCCAAAATGTGAAGGCTGCCCTCTCGGTGATTACTGTTCATTTAGAAAGGGAGTGGAGAGATGAAGATAGGAATATTTATTGAAAATCCCAAATACTATTACATTCTTTTAAAGGAATTGAGGCTTAGAAATCTCGATTTCGTCGACCTCCATGAAAGTGACTACAAGAATATAGCAGTGGTCATAACAGATACAGAAAAAGAATTTAAAAATACAATCAGGGAAAGTGATCCCGAGAGGGCAGTGAGAAGGGCTTTGAGCTATTTATATGGAAAGGAGAAATTTGATGAAATAATAATCGGCATAGATCCAGGGGAGAGAACGGGAGTTGTTGTATTGGGTGATGGATATATGCTTGAGGGTTTTGAAATAACATCTCCAAACAAGGTAAGAAGCATTATAGATAAAATTTACAGGGATTACAGTCCATCAAAATTTTTAATCAAAATTGGAGGGGGAGATATACACAGGAGGAATATCATAATAAATTCACTTTACAGGGATTATGAGGTGGAAATTATAAATGAGGATAAAACAACATCCATAAAAAATAGGAATATTGAGGCGGCGAGAAAGATTGCAACAAAAAATGGGAAATTTATTAAAAAGAATATAAAAAATAAAATAAAATCAGGTCAAATAAAAGATGTCCAGAGGATTAGTAGAATACAGAGCAACAATGAAATCACGATTTCGAAGGAGCTGGCAATACTTGTGATAAAGGGAATTATAACGTTAGAAGAGGCAATAAATTTAGAAAGGAGAAAAAAATAATTATTTTTTCCACTTTGGCCTCGGTCTTCTCCTTGAAAATTCGGCCATCAATATTAAAAATACTACAACCAATACAACAACAGCAAATACATACCAGGCCCAGCTATAGTTCGGAGGACTTCCATAGTAAAAATTCAATGTATAAACATTGGAATGATTAGAGAATTTCAATACTGATGAATTTATTTTAACCAACAGAGTATTTGTACCCTGGTTCAATGTTCCAACATAGTAATACGTTATGTTTTCATATTGACCGGGGTTGATCAATGATACGGTTTGATTTCCAATAAAATTACCGTTTAGGTAATATGACAGCGTTACATTTCTTATTATCAAAGATGATGGATTGTATATTCTAACGGTAAAAGGTATCGATTTTACAACATTTATCTTGTAATAAAATATCTGTGTATATGGTGTTGATGAATTCTCATAATATCCCATTCCCATGACCGTAAGTTCGACCACTTGTGGTATTGCAGGAAACGTTATGTTTACCTTGAATACACCCTTTGAGGACATCCCGGTATACTCTACTTGATTTAACCCGGATAAATTCTCACCTGTGAGGAATAAATGGTATCCATATTTATAGAAATAGCCATTCACATATATTGTATATGTTTCTGTTGTGTTTGTCCCAACGTATGTTGGTCCTGAAACATTTACATTTATCGGGGAAGCTATGGAAATGTAGGATTGAAAAATAATTAGTAACATGATGGATATTATAACTATGCCCTTATTCATCTCCTTACCCTCCTAAATAATATGTAAGATATTGTGATGAAAAATAGGATTGCAGATGAAATTAATAGATATTCCATTTCAATGGCATAATTTGGTATAACATAACTGATGTTTCCGGTTTCAATCTTTTCGTATACATTATTCAAATACGGTACAGATATATTTGTGTATGAAATTGTCTGCATGTTTGAATAGTTCAAGGATATTCCAATATATATCAAAGGAGAATATGCAGCTTTATAGGGTGTTAATATTAAAGTGAGATTCTTTGATGAATATGTATATACAATGATATAATTTTTATTTCCAGATGTATTTGATATATAGGATTTCCACCCTAGGGAATACAACTGAATTGAATTTATTACACCGAATGTAACATTTTCATTCACATTTCCATGGTTATAGATTGTGAAATTGACAACTATGTTGTTTCCATCAATATAGGGTTTTCCAAATTTTATAAATACTTTGTGATAGGGGGATACATTTACAACGAGGGAAGCACCCGCGACCAATCCATTACCGTAAATTGCCCTAATCTGAACGTAATTCAATCCCAGGGTATCTGTATCCTGAACCTTGTAATACGCCTTTATTACTTTGCCCTGTGAAGGCATCAAGAAAAGCTTTGTTTCATTGAACGTTACATTCCACATCCCAACGCTTTCTAGTGTGACATTTTCAGGGAGATTACCTTTGTTCAATACCTCAACATAATATGTCAGAGTTTGATTTACACTGGCGTTTATTCTTGGGGTTAAAACGTTCAATAATATTGAATTTACATTTACCCTTTCAAACATTGGATTTATAAACATTGATCTTCCAAATTGGTATGTTTTATTCAAAACGTATTCAACATTTACACCATATTCGGTAACGTTAAATGTTCCATAGAATGAATAATTTCCACTCTTCAGAACTATTTCTATCGGTATTCCATCATAATACAAGGAAATGTTGAAGGTGTTGTTAAACATATAGAATCTTCCTTTATATTGATGGTAAGGAACAACTGGATTTATATAATAGATGCTCGAATTCCATAATGTGATGTTGAACGTTTTGGATTCCATGACGTTAATTTCACCTATGTATGATTTTTCAATTCCGGATATTGAGTATGCATATATAACGTAATGTCCAGGATAAATGGATATATTATAATGGTTGAATCCACCGAAGGAATAGTTGTAATTTCCAAAGAGGAATATATTTGTGTAATAGCCTCCGGAATTTATATTACCCGTCAAATATATTAAATATGGATGCGATTTTACGTAAATGTTTATATTCATATTCATGAATATGAAGGCATAATATGAAGATTCAAGCTGAGTGGGGATTGTTTCATTCACGATTTGAGAAATATAGAAATGATAGAATCCTTCAGGCAATATCATTGTCACTTTTCCCATGACTGGTTTGGATATTATATGATGGTTATAATCGATATATAGATTTACAGTTCCCGTGTAATTTAATATGTTGATATCAACAATGTATGCTTGAACCATGTTAGTTTCAAAGATGATCGATGTGTTTACAAAAATTGATCCTATGTAGCCTAAATTGCCCTTATAAATGTAATAATTATAATAACCCAGAGGCAATGTTACATTATTTCCATAATTTATAATATTACCCCTATCGTTAAACCAATAGACGTTCTGTGAATATGGCGATATTGTTACCTTTGCTTTCATATCAATGGAAATATTCTGAACAATTTCACTCTGGCCACCATTTACAGAAATAAATGTAATATCAGGAATCGCAATTAAATTCTTTGCCTGAATGGATAAATTATATCCCCCTGGAGGTAAATAGATTGAATATTCCCTGCTGCTCGTCCTAACCTTATAGATAGAATTTCCATGCTGGAATATTAATTCAACGGATCCATTGTAATATTTCGAATAGTTGAGATATCCTATTAATCTCACCATCTGTTGATTCATGTATATATCTATGAAGTTATTTCTCACAGTTATGTTTTTAACATAATATCCTGGAATTATTGCACTGACATTATAATCCATGAAATTCGGGTATAGATGGAAATCTCCATCCGGTGAAATGAACGTTTCATACATTATTCCGAGTGGACCTTCAAGAAATACTATTCCCATTTTCATTCTGTTGACACCATATAATATTGTTCCATTTACTGGGAAAGCCTTTGACATGTATAGGTTTAATTGAATCGGAGCAGACACAGTTATCCTGGTATAGTATGAATAATATCCTGTACTATTGGTATAATATGTTCCAACGTTATATATTCCAACGGGCAAATATACCAGATAGTATCCAGAACTATTTGTATATAATCTTATGAAGTTGTACCCATTTAAAAACATCAATTCCACATTTGCCTCTTTGAATTTACCGGCATAAACATATCCATATACGGGATATGATAATTTCAATTGAACGCTCATATTTATTGTCTGGTTTGCAGAAATATTGCCAATATAAGCGTAATTGTTTATTCCATTGCTGTATAAAATGTAAACTGAATAATATCCATAGGGTATCTGAGCATTTACAATTCCATTATTATTTGAATGGAATACGAATATGTTTTGGAAATTGAATTCATCTATAAGCCTAACCATAGCATTCTGAACGGGTTGATTGTCAAGATATATGTTTAAAGTAACATTGTAGGCATTTTGAAGTGTAATATCCTTTGTAATATTCATACCCCATGTGGTTATTGTTAAGGAAATCGGATTTGCATAATATCCATCTTTTATTACATATAGTTTGAAATGCCCTGGTGGCGTATATATGGTAAACTCTCCAAATTTGGTTGATTTTACCGTTATGCCATTGGATAAAACAAGCGTTGCATTTTTTACAGCAGTTCCATTTTCATATAAAACCAAGCCCTGTATAATTCCCGGCTTCAGAGGAATGTCCTTGGTTAAATTTTCGCCTGGAGTCAAGGTTATGTTTGAAACATAACTGAATGTGTTGTTCATTTTAATATATATATTATATTGATGAGGTATTATATTTTCAATTGAATAGTATCCGCTTTCCTTAACGACTGTTGAATAATTTAATTTGTATGTGCTGTTTACTAGATAGATTATGGCATTCTTTAAGGGAATATCGCCCTGTGAAAATGTTGAATTTTTATTGAACTGATAATATACCATCCCATTTAGGCTTGATTGATTTATGACAAAATTCTGAATTATGTAATAATTAGGCATTCCATATTCATTGGTTGATGTTTCTATTCTTAGGGCCTGGTCATTGGAAACGTATATCGATTTTGACGCCAATATTGTCTTTTCTGTTAAATACAAACTGTTGAATCCACCATCGGTTGAAACTATTATGGTATCATTTCCAGCAACCGCATACAATTTATAATAGCCCTGGGAATTTGTGTAAACATAACTGTGAGGTATTCCATACTGATCATCCAGGGTTACCAAAACATTTGCTAATGGTTGGCCATTCGGTAATGTTACACGTCCTTCAATAATCGCACCCGGATAAAATTTCAATATAATTACATTTTGCTGCAATAGTTCCTTTGCCGATGGGAATAGTACTACAGTACCGTTATTCGTCTTTTGCAAATAATATGCCTCCTCCAAAGGAACTGGCCTCCATGCATCTGAATGGTTCTGGTAATTTTTGTATGGATTCCAAAAAGACATTGAATATACCACTTCAAAATGTGTTAAATTCCATGCCGGCATTATTGGATAATAGGACATGTTTGTGGATAACCCGGGTATCTGGGGGCCCATTCCCAGATTCATTCCTGAATATCCAACATATGCTCTGTATAACATTGTCTTGAAAAACATTGGCTTGTATTCAATCTCATAATTCACTATCTGTGCATTTGCTGGAATTCGATTTAATGGGTAAATATTTCCATTGACATCCACGGCCACAATGTTGTAAAAATCTATTGGTATGAATTCGCCATTTATTATCTCGGTTACTCTTCCAGAAAGATATGCAGGAGCATAGAATATACCCGTGTTCATTCCAGATAACGGGAATAGCCTATAATCCGTTGCAAAATACTCAATTCCAAGACCGGTGTATCTTTCCAATGAAATGTATAAATTCACCAATGTTTCTTCACTATATTTATTTGAAAGATCTCCCATCACCATTATGTATTTTGCATTAACATTTGATAAATTTGCCGAAAAATTACCGTAATAATTTGGATTTGATACTATTTCCTTTATATACGGT
Organism: Thermoplasmata archaeon; assembly: GCA_039794005.1. Classification (GTDB taxonomy): domain Archaea; phylum Thermoplasmatota; class Thermoplasmata; order Thermoplasmatales; family ARK-15; genus JAGDXR01. The sequence continues at coordinate 22,330 of JBAMMA010000010.1, read as the reverse complement.
GCTGGATTTTTCATCAGAACCGTATAATATTGAATTATCTTCTGCTCTTCACTCTCGCCCAAATATTTTATCAAAATATTCTGTACCCCTTGACCATACGTTTTGTTAAAAAGCGTTGCATCCAACAACCTCGCTATATACAGGGATACTTCCTGCGATTCATTTTGGGCCATCAGCGCCTGCCCTCCGATCTGATAACCGTACTGGAAGTTATCAGCGACAGTTGGATGCTGTCCCTGCTCTATCTCCTGGAAACCGTAGTCCCACCAGGATATAAATCCAGGCCTATTAGCAGGAGGATAGTTTGTATCCTGGGTGGATAACCACTGAAAGGCCATCACCCACGGATCTGTCTGATTGTTATCTATTTCAACTCCATAGGCTCCCAAATAATATGGAGGTGTATAATTCTGTGGCCTTAGGAATGATGGCATAACATTGTATATATGTTGATCGTACTGAACTTTGGTATTGAATGGTATTGCGGAATCCACGGCTGCCCACATGTTTGGCAAAATGATCAAGAATGCAATCAATATAATTGAAACCACCTTGCTCCATTTTATTCCCCTTTTTAAAACGCTCCTCCATGAGAATGACAATTCCTTTATGCTGCTTGCCATTTCATATACTTTCAACCTTGATACTATTTTATCAAACATATATGCCGCTGGAATTATAAAAGCAGGGGATGCTTCATATATGAACCTTGCTGCTGCGAATGCCATGTATACGGAAATCAATGAAAAGATGATGAAATAGAGGTAGTATTCAGCCCTATTCTTCCTCATGTCCCACAACATTAAGAATAATCCACCTACCCACAGGAAGAATACTCCTACTCCAACGCTCATTACAACTACACCAAGCGTTGGAGATTGAGCTTCAGCAATTGTTGCATAAATTGGAGTTTTTACAAAATAACCTTCTCCTGTATATATATATATCATTATTTCTGGGAATATGAATATTCCAGCCAATAGAACACCTAAAATGAAAATTATTACAACGGTTAAGGTAAGTGTCCAGGGTATCTTGTTTGTCAATTCAACAAGTGCTATGAATATCAAAACAAATAACCATATGTACAATGGAGTGCTGAAATATGTATTTGTGAATATATTAGTAACATCAACATAATAGAAAGGTATGGCCAAGGGATATGCAAAAAGACCTAAAAATAGAGTTATCCAGAACAGGTGGAATGATGATATGTTTCTCACTCTATTATACAAAACTTGGAACATTACATAAAGGAGAATAATAACCTCAACGTATGCAAAACCCTGCCACATTAAAACAATGGTGCCAAAACTTATGCCCGCAAGTGAAGAATATAGTAAAGATCTTTTATTGTTCGCAAAATAATTCTTTATTCCCCTTATTAATAATGATCTATTGAAATAATTATCCACATAAACCTCATACTTCACGGTCTTCACGGCTTTTAAGAAGAAATACCATGCCCACATTGCAAAGAACAATATTGTAACGTCATATCCTCCCCATGATGCCATTGACCTCATCATGTTTGATGCGCTTGTGGCAATGAGCAATGCTGAGATTATACCCACCCTTCTATTGAAAGCTTCAGATCCCATTAAATATGTGGGGATTGCAATTAAGGCACCAAATATTGCCGATATCAATATCAATGAATATCCAAGGGCATCTCCCATGCCCTTCACAAATGGCAGGTAAAAATAGGCCATAGATACTACAGACCACTCGAAAAATGGAGGCCTGGGATCGTTTGCCCCTACAGGGTAATTCAAAAGTGGGTCCCTTATAAGTTGATGTCCGGTTGCAACTATATATTGAATTACCCTTTCATGGTAAAAGCTATCAGAACCACCTGACACTCCAAAATTGCTATTAACTGATACACCCAGAACATAATATGTCCTTAAGAAAAATCCAAATAATACTATGACCGCCAATATCAAAGAAATTCCTAAAGCCCTTTTCGCATTCTCATCCATTTTTAAGCGCATTAGATGATCACCGATCCCCAACTATAATCTAAAGTGAGATTACACGGATAATAAAAATTTTTTTGGTATTTTAATTTCTTTAAAAATAATTTTAATCAGAGGAAAATGTAACTTTTGTATTTGGCCTTTCCTTGTAAAATATTGTCGAGCCACATTCACAAACGAGGTTTTGAGGTGTCAGCTCACCCTCGTGAATCCTTCCACAGATAGCACATCTAAAGTTTGACATTTTCATCCTCCTTTTGTATTTCTCTCTTTACAAAAGGAATATATGCACCTCCGGCAAAGGTGTATCCGCATCTCTTGCATTCCCATATAGATGTGCCTATCCTTCTAACTGTTCTGTGGCCGCAGTTTGGGCATTCATAATGTTGTATCTTCTGTTCCATGATGTCTTTCCACTGCTTTTTTGGTGCAACACCATATCTGGGACCGAATCTTCCTGCTATTCCTACCTTCTTTGTTCTTCTTGACATGTCAATCCCTCTTCATTATTACGTTTTCCCTTATATCTTTTCCTATTTTCTTTGACATTTCAATTATGTTTAAAATTTCTTCTACTGTGAATGAACCTTCAAGACCTTTTTGTATTGCGTGTACCCTTCCATCCTCTGTGGTTGAAATCGTTATCCTTGCGGATGCAATGTTTTCTTCATCCAGGTTTGGATCAACCACTATCTTGTTTCCAATCTTTACAAATGTATTTGCAACTGCAATGTGATTTATCGGTAACTTGAAATCTTCTCCCAGATTGTTCTTTTTTGCCGGAACATATGTATCCAAAAGTGCAATCATGGTGGCGAGTGATGAGGCATCGAACAGATTTCCATCATAATCTAAAACATGAATGTCTATAAATATTACCCATACCAATTCATTCTCTTTTATGACCAATTTTTCAAGATCTACAACCTTACCCTCCCTGATTCCACGGTCCACTACCCTGGCAAGCTCTATTGCTTCTTCTCCGGGAGGGCCTGGCTCGAATGTGGGACTCGCTAACGGTACTAATTCCGCATTTGTTGCTAAAATACCCATGTTTGGAGTATCAGGAAAAGGCATTCCTTTTTCAACTTTGATTCCTACCAAAACCTGTGTCTTTCCAATCTTCACCAGTGCGGAACCTTCGGCTCTAGGTATAAAATTCCTTTGAACCTCAATCTTCCTGTATTCATCATGATTTCTTCCATCCAATCTGGTACCTTTCTCCAACAATTTTTTAATATAATCTTTAGTAATTTCTGAAACAACATTCTCTGTGAATTTACTCATCAAAATCGCCTCCGGCCAATTTAACGTATTTATTTCTGAGTGCTTGCTTTTCCAATTCATATATTTTCATGGCCGCATCTATCGCAAGTTTCAGGCCTTCTTTTATTTCAGAGTCATCCATGTCACCATCCATCTGGAAAAGCACGATTTCCTGAGTCCTTGGAATTATTGCAACAGGCATGTCGGCCTGACCATAATTATCCTCTTCCTTGTTTAAATCTAAAACTATTCTGTTTTCAATCTTTCCTACAGCGCATCCCGCTATCAAATCTTTCATTGGAATACCTGCGTCTGCAAGGGCCACGGATGCTGCAGTCAAACCTGCTATTCTAGTTCCTGCATCGGCCTGTAAAACTTCAATGAATACATCTATAGAAGTTCTCGGGTATTGCTCCAAAAATACTACAGAACTCAATGCATTTGATATAACCAGTGATAATTCTACTGACCTCCTATCCGGTCCTGGTTTCTTCCTTTCATCCACGCTAAATGCAGCCATGTTATATCTAGCCCTTAAAACAGCTCTGCTAGGGTCCTGAATATGCTTTGGATATATTTCCCTAGGACCAAATACAGCTGCAATAATCTTGTTGTTTCCCCATTCTATGTACGCAGACCCGTCTGCTCTTTCCAAAACACCTGCCTCAATTTTTACGGGCCTCATTTCATTATACAATCTACCGTCTATCCTCCTTCCAGATTCATCAATCAATTTTATATCATTTTTCATTCCTGACATTTTATATCACCTTTAACTTTTGTTTAAATATTCTTTAATTCTATCGGTCAGACCAATTGTATGTGCTTCCCTCTCTATCATTCTTATAGCACCAACAACCTTTAGTATATTATCCGTTTCACCATCAATCCAAATTACACCGTTCTGTCCAATGTAAATTTTTGTATTCGTCATATCCTTTAACATTTTAATCATTGATCCTTCCTTTCCAATGATTCTTGGAACCTTGGTAGGTGATACAGATATTACATGTCCACCTTCCAATTTTCTTAATCCCTGTTCTTTCATTGAAAGCCATACCTGTTTTACTTCATTAACGCTTATTATCTTTGCAAGAACGGTATCTCCAATGTTCAAATATTTACCCGTATCTCCAAATTCGATCTTCCAAGGGGTTTCATTTGCGTGCAAAGGCGCCAGGTACGGTGCATTTATATCCAATACCCAGTTTGATGGCATGATATCGATTACCTTTCCAATTACCTTATCTCCCTTCTGTGGATGATACCTTCCGGAAAGTGGTATAATATTAACATACCCTGCCCTTATGGTTTTAACGCCCAGTATTTCGGAATATGCGATACCATTTTCCATATATATTCCTGTTCCGGGTTTATTTCCCTGGAGATCAATAATCTCTCCTGGTAAAACAATCTCTCTTATGTTATTTTCCATTATTTTTCACCCTTTTAATATCTTTGCTTCAAGATTTCCATGTAATTTCTTATTTAAAAGGTCGAAAAATTCCACCTGCATACCTGCAGGGATTTCGACGACCCCCACCCAACTTCCATTGTCCAACCATTCTTCCCTTATCAGTGTACCCATCCTCACCAGGTCTTGATATATTTTTCCATAAGCATCTCCACTTACCTTGATCTCAATTTTGAGCTTTTCTATCTTTATAGGTATAAGTTTACTTATTGCTTTAATGACAATGGGTATTTGTTCCTGAACACTCTTAAAAGGATCTATATGAACCTTTGCCTCCTCAATGGCTTTTTCTATCCTCTGTGGAGGATGGGGAGTGTTAGTCTGAGGATTGATTGCATTCTTTGCAATCTCTGCAACTATCTGCTTTTTCTTATCCTCAAGCATCTTTCTCCTTTGTTCAGTTGTGAGCTGAACCTGTCCCTTCGTTATTATTATTTTAGCAATTTCGTTTATATCCGTTGTTCCAAATACTTCTTTTAGTATTTCCTCACCTATTCTATCTCCCTTCCTGGCATCTTTGAATACCTGATCTATGACCATATAATCCACTATGTTTTTTATCTTTCCCTCCTTCACAGCATCTATTATGTTTGGATCTATTAAAATCTCAAAATGGTGACCTTTATATTCATACCTAGCAACAACAGCATCCTCCAGCCTTACCATATTATTCCCTCATTTGTTCATTGCATTGAACTTTTTGATGTATTCATCCACCTCTTCGTTTGATAATATCCTGAAATTCTGCCCTCTCCTGATCATTCCGATTTCAACAACCAACGGTTGGTTTGGCTCCTCTAAAACTGATTTTATTCCCTTCAATGCCAACATTATTGCTCCTTCTAGGTCAAGATTATCCTGATATTCCCTTTCAAATAGGGAAATTACTACTTCCCTACCTTTTCCTATACATGTAGCCTTATATCCCGTAAATGCACCGCTAGGTTCCGTTTCATACAGGGAAATATCGTTATCATCAATACCACCAATCAATAATGATGTACCAAATGGCCTTACTCCTCCATATTGTGTATATTGCTGAACGTAATCGCTGATTTTCTTTACTAATGTTTCCACACTTATCTTTTCTCCGTATGTTATTTTTTCTATCTGTGCATTTATTCTTGCAAAATCTACAAGTGCTCTTGCATCGGCCATCAATCCTGATGAGGCCGCACCAATATGATCATCGATAACATATATCTTTTCAATTGACTTTGGTTCTATTAATCTGCTCCTTACCTTTTTATCTATGACAAGAACTACACCATCTTTAAATTTAATTCCAATTGTTGTAGAACCCATTTTAACAGCTTCTCTAGCATATTCAACTTGATATAACCTACCCTCAGGAGAAAATACCGTAATTGCCCTATCATAAGCCATTTGTGATGGTTGCATAAATCCATTCACCTCTTATGATTACTTAAAAAACTTATTCTTTATAAATTTTTCATTAAAAATTCCTTAAATTTATTGTATGGTAATCTTGTTTTAATACCCGTATTGCTAAATTGAGTTCTAGATGCATTAATACCATTATTATTTAATATTTTTATAAAATTATCTATCTTTGGACTATTTATCTTCAGATTCCTTGAAATTTCTTCTAAATCATAAAACAAAAATATATTTTCATTTTCCATTATTTTCAAAAGTTTTTCTATCTTCTTCCTATTTTGAATATAATCTGGTATGTCAATTGATTTTATTAATGATATATCGTGAAGATTTCCATACCAGAATGGTCCGTAATTCTTAGAATATGTTAAAGTGTTGAGATACATGATATAATCCAGATTTTTTGATGCCAATTTTCTAGATCTTTTCATCTTAAAAAATACCCTGTAGTAATAACCTCCAAAAATGGATAATATCGGGTATGCATAAAAATCATATTCTGCAGCTTTTTCAACAAAGTATTTTATCAATATCCTTATTCCAAGTTCATGCTTGTATTTATTTCTCATGGGTATTGAATGATATTTTCTATAGCAGGTTTCGGCATTTGTACCTGAAAGATTTGCGGTATCTGTCGATGTTACACCAATTATACCATTATTTTTTATAGACTTTATTGATATTTCGATAAATGGTATTGGAGATCCAAATGGGTCTATATCTATATAATCATAATATCCCGGGATGCATTTTGAAGCATCATAATTTAAAATCTTTGCATTTGAATTTAAAAGATTTTTATTTTTTTCTATTATTTCAATATTTTTTTTATTTATATCGTTAATATATACCTCTCCTCCTGCCTCAATTTCTATTCTGAAACCCCTTATTCCTGTCCCTGCAAGCATATCTAATGCTTTAAAATTTCCTTTAAAATATGATTTTAATATCAGTATTGTAAAATCCCTCGTTAAGGACATTGGTATGGAATAATATCCAATACCCGATGATCCTGGGCCTTTGTAAGTGGATATTTTTTCAATCTCTATTTCTACCCTACCCTCTATTAATTTCATTTTTTTCTTAATTCTTCCTTTATCATGTCCACTATTTTATAAGGCATCATATTCCTGTTGACAACGGTAACCTCTAGAAACCTGATATCATCCATTCTCCTTATTTCCTGAAGCAATGGATTTCTGCTCTTTTTGTTCAATGTCATTATGAGATTTTTTTCCATGTGGAGGATCTCCCTTACCTTTTCAACAAATCTTTTTGATTCCATTTCCATTTTACCAATTTCATCGATTACTATTATATCTTTGTTCAAAGCTTCGTCAAGTGCAGACACCCCAAGCTCATCCAGCACCTTAATATCCACACCATATTTGCCGATCCTATATCTTGATTGAATGTCCTTGGAAGCTAAAATTGCACTTTTCCCAGTAGATATATCAATAAGCATGAAACCCTCTCTGCTGTCATCTCTTATTTCTTCTGTTATAATACCACCAACTTGAAAATCATCCTTGAGGAGTTCTATTGCTTTTTTAACAACTGTTGTCTTACCGGAACCAGGAACTCCAGTAATACCTATTTTAATGTACATTTTCAATCCTCTTTTATATCTACAACATACATTAATGGATAATTCATCTCTTTAATATATTCCATTTTGCATACTGCTATCACATTATTATATTTTATCTTCAATTCTATGTTTAACATATCCCCTGTTAACGTTTTGTATTTATATATTCCCTTCTTCTTTTTAATTATTTGCCTGTCTATCTTCACCTTAACATCGTATACAAAAGGTTGTATCTTTATGCTCTCTTCTATTGCCTTCTCCAGAATATCTATATTTGAAGCGCTTACAGGTGTACCTATGAATTGATGATATATTGTTCCTAGCTTAATACCCGCTTCAAATACTGCCCTTTCCCTATCATTACAGTTAAAGTATTTTGATGCAGGATCATCCATTATGAAACTGAATGAAATTGATAAAAATAAATATTTCCTAAAATTTGAATGATATTGTTATAAATTTATTTTTAAAAAAATTATTAAAAACTATATATTAATTTATTATTTTCATAAATATCTCCATGTTCAATATCCAATAATTCCTTTATTTTCATTATCCTTTCATTTATATATTTATTGAATTCCTCAATTTTATTTTCATAATAGGGCATCATCCTCTTTGCATTGTTTATAAGGGCTATCTGCAACTTTATTTCGAATGATTTTTTATTATCAAGTTTTTCAAGATCGATTCTCATTATATATATATATTAAAAAATATGGATTAAAATTTTGTGAATCTTTCTTATAAATGATTCTCTTAAAAAAATTATCAATAAAATTAATTTTTCATTCCCAATTCCTTTATCCTCTTGTCTATGCCATTTTTCATTATATAATCATAGACTGGCAAAGGTACAAATTCTCTCCATTCTAATCCCATGGAAATTCTTTTCCTGATTTCTGTTCCGGAATATATATTCCTTTCTAATAATTCAACACTTTTTACCTCGATACCGGCACTTTCCATCAAAATTTTTACCAGATTGTTATTTGAATAACAAATATCAAATCTTGGCAACATCACTTTTAAATGATTTACCCATTCGGCATTGTTTTTTATATTTTCCATCGGGAATATAAATATCCTTTTCATTTCATTGTCATATTGATTTTTTATAACATTTATTATCATCTCTATTCTTTCACCGGAAGTCATTGGATTTTCAAATGTAAAGGATTCTCCAGCATTTTCAACAACAATCATTATTTCTTCATTTTCTTTTAGCGCCTTATCCAATAAGTATAAATGACCTTTGTGAAATGGTTGATACCTTCCAGGAATTATGGCCCTCATAATTGATAATCAAAAAATATTTTATTAAATATTCTTTTAACAAATGCATGATGAAAAAGAATTACACTTTCGAAATATACAACATGCCAGATGGAGCTCCTGTAACGTTATGTGGATGGGTTCAGGAAATTAGAAAATTGGGAAATATTTCATTTTTAATACTCAGGGATAGGGAGGGAATAGCTCAAATAACTTTGATAAAAAAGATTGTTGGAGAGGAAAAATTTAAAACTATCACGGATTTGAATAGGGAAAGCGTCATATGCGTTGAAGGAAAAGTAAATAAAAATACACAAAGTAAACTAGGATGTGAAATCATACCTGATAACATAAGAGTGTTGGCAATAGCTGAGACCCCTCTTCCAATGGGAGTTGTAGATAAAGTTTCAGTAGACCTAGAAACTAGACTGGATGTTAGATTTATGGATTTGAGAAGACCTGAGGTTCAATCAATCTTCAAAATTGAATCAAATTTGGGAAAGAGTATTAGGAGAACACTGGAGGATAACGGTTTTATCGAAATTCATACACCTAAAATAATAGCAACCGCTACTGAAGGGGGTACAGAACTATTTAAAGTTAAATATTTTGAAAAAGATGCATATTTGGTTCAAAGTCCTCAATTATACAAACAGATAATGATGGCCGCTGGGTTTGAAAGGGTATATGAAATTGCACCTGCCTTTAGGGCTGAAGAACATAACACAACCAGACATTTGAATGAATTCATTTCCATAGATATTGAAATGAGCTTTGCAGACGATGAGGATGCCATGAAAATGCTTGAAACGGTAATTTATAATGCGATAATTCACATTAAAAATAATAATCAAAATGATTTGAATAATTTAAACATTAAATTGAATGTTCCGGAATTGCCATTTCCAAGAATTAAATATGATGATCTTTTGGATTACGTGAATTCAAATGGTCTAAACATGAAGTTTGGAGATGATTTTTCAAGTGAGGCCCTTAACATAATAGGAAAAAAATATCAGGGATTTTATTTTATAACTAAATGGCCTATGGAAACAAGGGCATTTTACGTGATGCCATATGAAGAGGATCCAAGATATGGGAGGGCGTTTGACTTAATGTATGCTGAAAGAGAAATTACATCCGGAGCGCAAAGAAATCATATTTACTCTTCATTAAGGGAAAATATGATAAAAAAGGGCTTAAACCCAGAAAATTTCAAATTTTATTTGGATGCCTTTAGATATGGGATGCCTCCTCACGCCGGCTGGGCCATAGGATTAGAAAGATTGACCATGATTTTGACAAATTCCAAAAATATTAGGGAAGCCACTCTGTTCCCAAGGGATAGAAAGAGATTAGAACCATAATCATTTATATAATATATTAAAAAATATTTATATTTTAATATAAAATTTAAATTTTATTCTTCATCATCTTCGTCTTCTTCTTCGTCCTCTTCCTCCTCTTCCTCTTCTTCCTCTTCTTCAAAATCTAAATCTTCATCTTGAAAATCATCCAGATCTAAATCATCATAATCTTCGTATTCCTCCATCTCTTCCTCTATCTCCTTTTTCTTTCCCTTTCTCTTGTCGGCCATTAAAATCACCTTCAATAAAAAAATAAAATTCTATTATATAATGCTATTCAATTTAAAAAATAATAAAAAATAAATTATAAAAATTTAAGTATTCTGTTTTCCTCCCTTCTTTCTTAATATCTCTAGTGCAGATAGTGCAATGGCAATCAATGCAAATATCAATGCCACTATTCCTACAGTCATGGATGAACTAATGCCACTGTTTGCCTGTGAGGCAACATTTTCAAGGGCATTCTTTGTCACATTTAGCTTGTTTGCAAGATTTTGCAATCCTTGTGCTAATTGCGTCAACTTTCCAGCATACGTCTGATTCAATATGCTAACATAAGTTGCTAATGCTGTCAGATTATTCTCAAGATATGTTAAATTCTGCTTCAAAGCCATTATGTTTGCCCCTTCCATGTACATTTCTTTGTTTATTTCATTTAAACTTTGATTTATCTTCTGCATCTGAATTTCTATTTGATTAATTTGTGGTAGGTATAGGACGGATATGTATTTTGTATTTGAATATCCATTCGATTCATATGCAGTTATTTCTATTAGATTTTCACCATTTTTCAAAGATATAGATATTGAAAATGTTCCATTTGCAGCAGGTGTCGCATTTATAACGCCGCCTGGACAAACAACCTGTATTAAGGAACCTGTTGTAATTCCAGATATTGTAATGGTGGATGAATTGTATATAGGAACATTTAAGTTTGCAGGAGAGGTGATTAACAATTCTGGACCCTGCAACAATATCAATGATGCAGCGTATTCTTGTGTTGGGGGTGTTGGAATTCCATTATCAGATATTCCCAAAGGTAATACCAGATACTTTCCTGGCCAATAGTATGGTCCATTCAATACGCTTGATAATAAGTTAGATGATGATTCTGATGGCATTGTTGTATATATTGGTGGTGCTATCCAGACATTAAAATCAGTGTCAAAATACATGGGTATGTTTTCAACGTATGTTACTGTGTAATAAGTATAGTTCATTGATTCTGGATAAATTGTTAATGAAAACATACCAAATTCTACTGGAACATTATTTGCATATATGTTTGCAGTGATTATTGGGCTTTGGCCTTCATATACTGTTGAAGGTGAAATTGTTATTTGTGGTACTAAGTTCTGTGGTGCTACATATATCTCTCCAAAGAACGTTCCATTAATCCAACTATTCAATGTGAATGAATAGTAATAGCTGTTTATCTCTATTATATAATAACCAGGCTTTATATTTGATGGAACTGGTAACTGACCTAATACACCAACGGGAAGTACAATGCTGCTATAAACAGTTCCATTGAAAGATACCAATGAAAATTCAATTGATGAATAATAATATGCCTCTAAAAATGCATCTGGGTCAATATACATTAAATCTGCAGGTGGCATCACTATACCTTGCACAAATATGTCTGAACCAGGTGTAACGCTAGATGGTTCAATGACAAGAGGTGATAAAATCAATGAACCTTGTAAATAATCACCGTTGAAGAATGGGAACATACCCATTCCGCCATGCGTCTCAATGATTCCAACACCCAATGGCATTGTCGGATCATATATGTCATAATATGCAACTCCGTTTATTATATTTGCATATCCATTATATACTGAGAAGTATGAATTGTTGAATATTGAATACATTAAAACTGAATAATATATCTTTCCATTTCCTGCCAAGGTTCCATTTAGATAGTATATCAAAGCAGGTATGGAACTATATGACATTAAATATGGTTGATCCGCATCTCCTAAGAAATAGACGATATAACCAAAGAATTCCTGCATAAATTCTGATGTTGAATAATTCATATAAGTTCCGTTAATTATTAAATATCCATTACCACTTGCATTGTATGGAACGATTACTGTGCCTTCCCATGAATGTTTGCTTGAATTATATACCAATTTTACTGGATTGTACATTCCGTATATATCCTCAATATAAGCATAGAATGATCCATTTGTAACTGTAATATTATTGAATGTTATGTTTGCTGACAAAATTATATGATCTCCACCCACAAATTCGTTCATTCCGTAGGAGTTGGTTGGATTCAATATCGTGGCATTAATAATAAGAGGATTCTGCTTTTCTTTATATACCATAGAAGCATAATATGCAAAACTTCCAATATTTATAGAACCAAATCCTGTGGCTAGATTATATCCATTTGTAACAAACCAGGGAATTATATATCCAAATTTTATCGGTTCAAACACTTTCTTTGAAATTGTACTATTTAAACCAAAGGAATAGATAAGCGGATTTACCAATCCCATTCCTCCATAGGGATGCATTGATTTTGTGTACTGTGATGCTAAAGTTATAAGACCAGCAAAAAGTGGACTTCCCTCGCTAGTACCACCTGAAATGAATGGTATGAAATCGCCATTATACCAAAATACAAATACCATTCCGGGGAATAAATTAGCTTCTAAAGAAATATCTGGAACCATTCTACCGTTTGTAAATCCTATGGGTATTGGACTTATTTCGTTTATATTTATATTATTCTGATACCATGGCCTTGTTTCTAAAACAGATATTCCTCCGGTTCCTCCGCCATAGTTTACATGATCAGGTATAAATCCATAACCTGACCATGCTGTATTCTCAAACCCGGTAACTGCAAAAGTGGAGTTAACAGTAACAAATACAGTTGTTCCTCCAACTGCAGTTACATATGGAGAAACCGATGGATAAATCGTAGCTCCAAGTGGACCAGCACCATCACCTGCACCGCCAGTATCTCCACTTGATGCGGAAAATGTTATTCCCAATAAAGAACCTATTTCATAATATATATCAGCCAACTGTAGATTAAAAACAACAACTGGTCCTGGGAAGTTTGAATAATATGATTCTGATATTCCAAAACTTTGAGATAATGAATCCAAACCATAATTCATGGCATATTGATCAATTTCTGCGATAACTGGAGCGAGATCCAAATACATGTTTGCAATGAATAATGTGATGTTTGCCATTGGAGCCATTGTGTGAGCAGCTTCAACATCCATCTCTATTTCTCCGCTCCATCCAGTCATTACGCCAAACATTGGATCATATGGACCGATTGGATATACTGTAAAGTTTGGAGGATCAGGTAAATTATACATCATATCATATTGATATAAGGCCTCCTGAACGTATGGATCTCCACCAAAATCCAATATACCTATTCTCTCTCCTTGTCCCATGTAACCCTTTGAATATAGACCTGAAGCGTTATAGACTGTTTGTAACCATGTCGTGTAATATGGTACAATTGAAAATACAGGATTTACCTGCATGAATCTATTTTTCATATCCTTTATATCTTTTGGTGATATGAAGGTTGATGGTTTATTAAAGAAAAGATATGATATATTAGATACAGATACCATAACATTAGGTAATTTTGGAGTTCCATATGAATAATAATATGTGTTAGTTCCGTTTGAGTATATTCCTACATTCAAACCAAGATAATTTTTAATTTGTGAAACTGTACCCTCAAAAACAATAATTGAGTTCATCGCTGTATCGAGTATTTTAAAGTTATTGCTCCTCAGATAATTTAAAGTGGATTCAAACTGTGCCTTATTTTCAAATAATGTTTCTATCTTGCTTTTTGACAAATAATGCTCATAATATGGAGAATTTGGATTTGATATCTGCTGAACATAAAAATTCAATAAATCTAGATTCTTTAATGGTACATATATCTCTCCAATGACATATTTATTTGCATTTAATTCGCCCATGTATTTATAGCCCTTTACAGGTATATTTTGAATTGTGTAAAATTTGTTACTCAGAGATGCTGCTGTAAATACTGAAAAAGCAGAGATTATAAAGATAGACACTATAAACAGTACTAAATATTTCTTCATTTTGGGTTTCGCCATTTTATACCCTCCTATAATTTTGATAAGAAAAATCATAATTTAAATTTTTTCTCTGTTTAATTTATATAAAAAGTTATTAAAAATTAAATAAAATAAAAATTTAAAAAATTTTATGATTTTTTACTGGTTTCCTTCTTCAGTTGTATGCTGAGATGTCTTCTTAGCAATTCTGTTTACCTGTAGAATTACTATGAGTACAAAGACCAATGTGATTAATACCAAGATCATTACTATGATGTTCCATATCATTACATTGTTAACTCCAGTTGCCACCTGCTTCATATTTGAAGATACATTCTGCATTGCCAATGTTACTTCGCCCATATCTGTTGCGACTTTCATTGTTCCATTCTCAATTGCAATTACATGTCCAGTTATGTTTCCAAGCATTGTTTTTATTGTTACGGATGCTCCCATTAGATTGTTGACATTACCATTGATTGTATTTACAGTTACACCAATATTGTTAATACTTGTCTGAATCGTTCCAATCGATGTTGATATTGTTGCCATTGTTCCATTTAATGCAACTATTTTTGCATTAAGGTTGTTTATGCTTGTTTCAATCATACCAAGACTTGTCTCTATTGTTGCGATTCCTTTGCTGTTAACATTCTGTATTGTTGCATTCAATGAATTTAACTCAGCAATCATATTTCCATAGTCTGTTGTCAATGTTGCATATGTAGTATTCTCGGCTGACCATACATTGCTTATCTTTGCATTCAATTGCTTTAAGCTAATATTTACAATCTGGCCAGTCTTTGTAGCAATTTCAGCTATTGTACTATTAGATATTGAAATTACCAATGCTCCAGATCCCTGCAACAATGTATAAGAATAGCTTGGAGAAATTCCACTGTTATCCATTGCATATGTTCCATTGTAAATGAAATTAACCGTTGAACTTGTTAATGTTGCCATATCTGGATTTTGTTCTACCGGTGTGTTATTTAATATTATGGTTAATCCAAATGCTGTTCCATTTGCATAGAATCCCTGGGCATATAATACTCCAGAGACATTGAATGAACTTGTACCATGTATGTTTACTGGCATGAAGTTTGAAATTTCAATTTCACCTGAAACTGTACCACTGCCGAATCCATTTATAACCGTTGTCAAACCTGATACCAATATAGGACCTGCATTCATTACATTTACACCATTTGTTGTGAATGTGATATTACCATATTTTGCCGATATCATCAACTGAGACTCCATTACAGTTGCTGTGATAAATACATTACCTGATGTATCTAGGTTCAAAGATATCTCTGTTAGATTTGCATAATTGAATATACCTTTGGTAGCACCAATTAGTAATCCGTTATAGATTTCAAAGTTTGTTCCATACATGCTGCTTGTCAGTTTTGTAATATTAACCTGTAGATACATATTATACTCAGGAATCAATGTTAAATTCACAATAGGTGATGCAATTATTGCAGTAAGATTTGAACTTGAAACATTATTATCAGTTGGTATTGAACCTGATGAATAGTTTAAGTATGTTGTTACATTAATAGTATTTGTATTGAAGAATGGGATCTTATTAACATATCCAACGTAATTATAAGTGTTTGAAATTGCATAATACATATCTGTAATTGTTACACTTCCAGATATCATTACATTATTGACATATCCTCCATATCCAATACCAGTAATATTCAAATACTGAGATGTTGACTTTTCATTAAATGTAGTGTTTTGATAGACCTTTGTAGAATATATAGTTAATACTATTTTATCATACTGCATTCCTTTGAACCAGGGATCAATTTTCATTGAATGTGAATAGTTCACTATAGTGGTATTCGCCAATATTAAAGCGTAACCATTCATGCTTGATAATCCGAATAGTCCAGGTACCACTTTAACTACGGTAAATGTAGTATTATAATATCCCAAAACTGTAGTATTCGTTAAGTTGGTGATTGATGTTATTACTCCAGTCTGACTTTGACTCTTGCCTGCTGCAAAATCAAGAGATGAAATTCCACTTGTTCCTTTTCCATTTACCGTAATTGAACCATAATAGGACGGGTAGGTTACTGTTAATGATCCAGTTGATGCCATTCCCTTGCTTATTGTTCCATAAATCTCTGTGATTGTGAAAATAACCGTCAAGTTCGCTGATAATGTATCGGTAGAAATTCCATTGTACTGGTTTAACAATATTTGTTTATAACTCATATTGGTGTAATTTGCTTTGTAAACTTCTCCAACATGATTGGAGGTTACAGTTCCGTTAATCTGTAGATAATAACTCACATCTCCATTTTGTTTAAAGCCATATAATGTGTAATTTTCTGAAGTTACATTCATATACAGATATCCATTGCTATTTGTCAATGTAATATTGAATCCCTTTATCTCTGAATATAATGTTGTGAATTTATGCGAACCTACTGTTAAATTAACTGGTGATGTTACAAGACTGAAATTCTGCTGTATGAAGGCAATTTCATTATTATATGTTAATTCAATTTGGGTATATGGAACAACAACCTGAATCAGGTATGGATAACCGATTTTATCATAAAATGTTGTATTAATTGTAACCTCAGTATTATTCAAATATACCGGTGTCGTTTGACCACTAACCAATACCTGTGTGGTAAATTGTGTTGTAAATGAACTAATTCCTGAAATGTTTATTCCAGTAGTCTTGTTTATTAAATAGACTGTTGTTTTACTGGTATAATTCCAAACAGCTGGGCTTATATACGCTACTCCTGGGGAATAATTATTTGTTGTAATATTCAAATACAAATATCCTGATAGGGTTGTATTAAACAATGAAACGGATAATCCAGTCATATTATCCTTCCATGTAAATGTACCAGACAATGCACCGTTTGTATAATTCTTAAATGAAAATGACAGGTTACCTGTTTGGAGTTTACCATTGGAATAATTCTGTATAAATGTACCGGAAATTCCAGGATTCTTCAAACCGACAGATATACTCTGGAATGTATATCCGGACTGAACTGATAGCTCATCAGTTGATGTAACAGTAGTTGTGGGCAAAGTTGTAGTATCTTTACTATTAATCGTGTTAGTATTAATATATTGAGCCTTCAATATGACAATATTGTCTGCAGTATTGCCATTTAATGTTACAGATAGTGTGTAATTAACATATGTATAACTACTACCTTGATAGTATGAAACTATATTATAAGCAGCAGACATTGAACCTGAAAATGCAGATTTTAATGATGATGGTTTAACTGCAGATATTGTTCCAATCATCGTGTAATTACCAGTAGATGTAATTTTATTCGTATATTTTCCATTCAACAGGAATGAAACATCTTGACCATTGACAGTTTGATTTATATATGCTATAAGCGATATTGATGTTATATCATTTCCTTGAACTGTAAATGTGGATTTGAACGAACTTGAAGCTGGCAAAGCTGGATTTACAGTTCCTCCATTATATGCTGTTGCATTCATTGAAATATTTTGATATTTATACACTTGACTGAATTCCTGCAGTCCACCAAAAATATTACCTACTTTTACATTTGCGTTAGACATGTTTATGGATGAAATTGTTGTCTTTGAATTGCTCACATTGAACGTTGAGTTCATATAACCATTCAAAACATTACTACCGTCTGTGAATATTGCAGAAACAACTTCTGGCTTTGTATAATTTACAGTTCCAGTTATGGTTACAGGCATTGATATGCTATCTTCGTATGTGGTTGTCGCTGTAGATCCAATTGAGGTAGGAGCTGCATAAAGATTGACATTCATTTTACCATTCACCGTGTTTGATACACCATAATTGCCGGCACTATCTTTATATTCAAGGAATATGGAATATGTCGTGCCTGGCTGGCCATTAGGCATTGTGAACGATCCGGTTATTGTGTTGGATGAATATGATGCAAGTGAAGTATAATATGGAACTCCATTAATATATACAGTAACATAAACAGGTGGTACTAATGGGATGTTAATATCTGACCATGTATATGTGACCAACTGTCCTGGAAATGCCCCCGTAGATGGATTGAATGTGACTGTACCAATAGTCTGCGGTTTTGTGGCTAAAGCTGGGGATGTAACGAAGAATGCTGAAAATACCATAAGCATAGCTATAAAGAGAGCTAAGACCCCCTTTCTAATCATTGCGCTTTTCATAACAAATCCTCCAAATTACCATATTATAAAAACTATATATATTCTTTTCGAAATTTTTTTCCAAAAAATTTTTATATTAAAATACTGAATTATCTTAAAATTATTTAAAATACAAATTTTCTATTTGATTAAAAAATGTCATACAAACGTATGAAATTGGAAAATTTACAAATCAACGTGTTCTGCACCGATAGACAATATTTTACCATTCTTTATTAATGTTAATGTCGAATATCCTACGTTAATTCCAAAACTATTATTTTCTGATAAATTTAAAAAATATGATAATATTGCTCTTATAATAAAGGCATGCGTTACAAATAATACAGAACCATCATAATCTTCTATGCATTCTACGGATCTATTCATTACATCATTCCATTTTTCCACAAATCTTGATTCATAGGTAAATTTTGGAACTAATGATTCATCATGTCCAGAAAATATTGTAAAGTCCAGTTCATTTAGCCTCTCATCTAAAAAATATGAAATTTTTAAATTTTCAGATATAATTTTTGCAGTTTCAACAGCCCTTTGAATTTCGCTTGTAACAATTTTTTCTATCTTTATTTTTTTAATTTCCTTTATTTTTTCATAAACCATCTTTTTACCATTTTCTGTTAAATTGAATCCATATTTAATACTCCAAACAATTTTATTAAGATTTGCAAATGATTCACCATGCCTCATTAATAAACATACTTCGCACATATTTGATCATAGTAAATAATCTTGTCTAAATATTTCAACTTCTTCTTCGATTTCTTCTGTTTTTCTATTTTTTCTTTGATAAATGAAAAAGATCAAAATACCAAGTATAACTATTGGTATTATTATATATAATATAATAAATGGTTGA
>JBAMMA010000010.1:0-2724 GCA_039794005.1 Thermoplasmata archaeon | reverse complement strand
AATAAATGGTTGATTTGTTGATAACTTATATTCTATATTATTTCCATTCACGTTGACCGAAATCATTGATTTATTTACTGAAAAACCATTTGTGATTACCCTGAAATTGTACGTTCCATTAGGGAGATATATTGTAGCATATGGACCCGTAAAGTTATATACCAATGATAAATTATTTCCATTGAATTCCTTTCCTGAAATAAATAACTGCCATTTTGTATTGTTTTTTATGCCAGATATCGTTATAAAGATTTTATATTCATTTAATAAGAAATATACGTTAATCTTTTTTGGATTTCCATTTATTGAAAATTCACCATATGAAATTCTAGGATGATATCCCTTAGGAGAAATGACGGTAAAATTAAATGTACCATTTGGCAAAAATGCTATCAAAGTATCATTGTATCCCATGATGATATAATTCTTTACAAATGTTCCGTTTATAATAATGCCCCAATTGCTCATTAAATTTGTTATATTTTCTACGAAATAAACTGGATATTTAAATAAATAAAAATTAACAAATAAATATTTTTCATTTCCATTTATTGTTATTGTAGTAGAATTTGCATAGAAATCTTTATTTGATGATATAAAGATTAAATTATAAGTACCGTTTATCAAATTTATTGAAATATTATTATTTGTTGAATTGTAATATTTATTATTTATGTATATAGACCATTCGGTTCCATTTGGTAAACCAATCTCATTTACCACCAACAAATAAGTCCTGTTAAATATAGCCTTTTCGATTATTGGCGAAATAATTTTTATTGTTATATTAGAACTTGTTCCTGTATAACTTCCTTTACCTGTTCCAATCCATTCCATAAATGTGTAATTTTTATTTGCTTTTATTCCAATATGTAATGTTGTATTTATATTGAACCAGTTCGATGAAACATTTGAAAATCCACCCTCTTGTGGTATCAATATAATTGTTAGATAGTACTGTAAATAATATGAAACATTTATTGTTATATTTCTTCCCTCCACCAGAATGATCCCTTTATAATTAAAACAATAAAATCTTTCATTGTTTGTGATATTTATTGGATTGTCAATTATGTAATTATAAGAACCATTAAACAACTTAAATTCAATATAATTGGAATATGTTTTTGATATGTTTTTACCTAATACAACGTACCATTCCATACCCTGTGGTAGGCCATTCTCTATGAATTTTACATAATACATTACTGCAATGAACGTTATGTTTACAGACATTGAATTACCATTGACCAAAATTTGACCATATGATATATTTGGTTTATAGGATTTATTGAATGAACTCACATAAAATTCATAAGTTCCATTCATGAGATATATTACTAATTTAGAATTATTTGTTTTAAAATTCCCTACATTTGAAATATTCAAATACCAAATATATCCTGATGGCAGACCGTTCGCATTGAATATTATTTGATATTTAACGGCGACAAATGAAATATTTAAGTAATAATCTGTCCCATTGATTTTTATTATTCCAGTGTAATTTATGGGCTTGTAATCTTTATCCACAGTAGAAACAGTAAAATTATATGTTCCATTGTATATTTTAATAATTAATTTATTAAGGGTTGTATTAAAAGATTGATAATTACTGATATTAAAGTACCATTTTATATTTGAAGGTAATCCGGTTTCTGTTACTGTTAAATTATAATATTTGATAAACATTTTTAAATATATTGTTAATCCTTTTCCATTCACAACAAAATTTCCAGAGTATGGTAAAATATAATAAATTTTATTTGAAACTGATACGTTATAATAATAATTACCATTATATTCGTATATTCTTATATAGCTCTGGGTTGAATTATAACTTTGACCATTAGACAAATTAACAAACCATTTTGTCCCATTCGTAAAATTCAAAACATAAAAGGTAACAGGATATTTTGCATACGTAAAATTAACATAAATAAACAATGATTTTCCATTTACAACAAATGTTCCCTGTGGGGATGAATAATTTGAATTTGATGAGCCAGGTACATAATTATAAGTTCCATTTGGTAGAGATGTATTTATATAATAATTATTGGATTTCAATGATGTCGATATACCATTACCAGATATATTTAAATACCAATAAGTTCCAGTTGGCAATCCATTCTCTTTGAACGTCACATTGTAAGTTTTTAGTTTGAATATTATCGTTATATAAACATTTTTACCTGAAATCGTTATGTTACCACTGTTTGGTATAGGATAATAAGATTTATTTACAGAGGCAACAGTATAATGATAAGTGCCATTTGGCAATGATATTACATTTAAGGTAGAGGTAGATTTTTGACTTATCCCTTGGGATGATATATTAATATACCATGCAGTTCCATTTGGTAATCCATTTTCAAAAAATATTGCGTAATATGTGATCAAAATAAAGCTTATAGAAATTTTGACGCCTTTGCCATTTACAGTAAATGATCCGGATGATGGACTTGGACTATAATCCTTATTCACGGTAGATATCGTGTAATTATATGTCCCGTTCATCTCTTGAAATGTGATTGTTGATGACGTAGAACTGTATGATGTTGTTATTGATCCACTTGTGACGTTTACATACCATTTCGTGTTTGCGGGTAAACCACTCTCTGTAAATGTGACATTGTATAAAACGGGATTGAATTTTACATTCTCATTAACATTGTTTCCATTTACAGTAAATGATCCGGATGATGGACTTGGGCTATAATT
>JBAMMA010000009.1:0-5531 GCA_039794005.1 Thermoplasmata archaeon | reverse complement strand
AAAAAATTAGAAATATAAAATTTTAACTAAAAAACTCCAAAATTTAACAAGAAATAGGGCCTAGATTTAAATACAAAGTATCTTAAAACAATAAAAATACTATTACTAACCAAAAAGGTATGCTCCCGACGGGATTTGAACCCGTGTCTAGGGAGTGAGAGTCCCTTATGCTTGGCCGGGCTACACCACGGGAGCATTTCAAAATGATATATTCATTCTTTTAGATATCTTTTCCTATTTAATGTTTTGATCAAGTTTTTATCTTATTTTGGATTGTTTGTGCTGAATATTATTTTTATTTATTATCAGTTTTTGAGCTTTTATTATTTTTTTGTATATCTATATGAAAGTTTTACCATGCTCCGCCTTTAAGGACTTAAATGGCACTACACACAAAATAATAGCAATATATATAAGATTATCGAATATATATCATTTCTAACAAAACAATATAAAATTTTCATTTTTTTATATATTTAGTTATATCTGGAAAAGTTTTAATATTTTAATTTTCTAATACTAAGATGCGCGAGGTAAAAAGGATGGCCATGAATAATGATAACATAACACATAATGAGGATATAGTAACTCTGAAAGTCTTGGCCACAGCCATTAGGAATGGCATTAGATCCACCCCAAAAGTAGGAGAGGAGGAGGCCATCCAACTTGCTAACCATGTATTAAATTTTTTTGGTTTTGATGATAGGATTATTGACAATTATTTAGAACCGGATGATAGAGGATTATTTTATATGATGGAAGAAATAGGTATTTTAATACCTGAAAGAGAGGAAATAACATTATATGACGGAAGGGAATGGAGAATACACTATTGGAACATGAATATTAATAAGATATATGAATTACAGAAAGAGGTTGTTTTAGAAGAACATCAGGACGAATCTTATGATATATACAAAGAAATACCAGACGAAATATGGAATAGGGGAGAAGAATAATGCATATTGCGGTAATAAATTACGATTTATGTCATCCAAAGAAATGTAATCATGAATGTGAATATTATTGTCCACCGCAGAGAAATGGTGTAAAAGTTATTGAATTTTTAGAAGATGAATTCCCCCATATACATGAAAAATTATGCATAGGTTGTGGGATATGCGCGCACAAATGTCCATATGAGGCCATAAAGATAATTAAACTGCCAGATGAAATGGAAAAAGATATAATTCACAAATATTCAGAAAATGGTTTTAGATTATACAGGTTGCCATCCATCTCAAAAGGCGTACCAATAGGTATAATTGGTCAAAATGGACTTGGAAAAACGACAGCAATAAACATCTTGTCTGGAATAATCATTCCAAATTTTGGGGCATATGATAAAAAGGGTGATAAGGATAAAGTTTTAGAATATTTTAAAGGAACCATATATTATGAATATTTCAAAAATCTTTATAATGGAAAATTAAAAGTAGCATTAAAACCACAGTATGTTGATTCTATACCAAGGATATATTCTGGTAAAGTAAAAGATTTAATAAATAGAATAGAAAGTTCGAAAAAGGATGAAATAATTGAAAGGTTTAAAATTCAAAACTTATTTGAAAGAGATATAAGGGTTTTATCGGGCGGGGAATTGCAGTGGTTAGCAATATCCACAACACTGATGAAGGAAGCAGAAGTTTACTTCTTTGATGAACCATCCTCTTATTTAGACATTCGACAAAGGCTTGAATTGGCAAAGATTTTAAGGGAAGTATCGGAGAAGAAACAGGTATATGTTGTTGAGCATGATCTCGCAATTTTAGATTATTTGAGTGATCAAGTGCATATTCTATATGGTAATGAAGGCGCTTATGGAATAGTTTCAATTCCTTTATCATCAAAACAGGGTATTAATGAATATCTACAGGGATTTATTAAAGAAGAAAATGTTAGAATAAGGGACTGGGAGGTAAAATTCTATGTACATCCACCTAGCACATCAAAATCAAATATTCCTATAATTGAATGGACAAAAATATACAAAAAATTTGAAGATTTCGAATTATATGTTGATTCTGGAAAGCTTTTAAAGGGAGAAATTGTAGGTGTAGTTGGTCCTAATGCTACTGGTAAAACAACATTTGTCAAAATGTTAGCAGGATTGGAAAAACCCGATGAAGGATTTATTAGTACACAAATGAAAATTTCCTACAAACCACAATATATAAGGATAGATGAGGATATAACTGTTTACGATTATATTGAAAGAAACATCGGTGAAAAAATTGAAGACAATTTCTTTAAAATGGAGATTTGGGAACCACTTAATTTAAAGCTACTATCTGAAAGTAAAATGGCAGATTTATCTGGTGGTGAATTACAAATAGTTGAGATTGCCTCATGTCTCGGAAGGGAAGCTGACATATACCTTATGGATGAGCCATCAGCATATTTAGATTCTTCAAGGAGAATATTTGTTTCAAAGGTGATAAGAAGGTTTATCGAAAACAGCAAAAAAACAGCCTTGGTTGTTGATCATGATATATATTTAATAGATTTAATATCCGATTCACTGATGGTTTTCGAAGGGGAACCAGCAAAAAAGGGAGTTGGAAATGGGCCATTCCCTATGAGAGAAGGTATGAATAGATTTTTAAAAAATGTTGATATTACATTCAGAAGGGATGAAAATACGAAAAGACCCAGGATAAACAAGCCAGGGTCTTATAACGATAGAGAACAAAAAAATAAAGGGGAATTTTATTATCTCTGATATGATAATTTTAGATTATAGAGAGCGAAAAATCATACCACTGATGTTTGAAATTGATAATAGAATTGATCTGTATAATTTACCAATTGGAGATATAGTGATTCCAATAAATGAATATGCAATTTTGATAGAGAGAAAAACTCCTCAAGATTTTTCATCATCCATCAAAACAAGAAGAATATTTGATCAAGCATCTAGAATATTCAATGAAAATTATATTTTGAATTATAAAATAAATAAAAAATTATTGTTAATTCATGGTGACTTTAATGATGAATATAATTTTGAAGGGTTAAAAATATCGTCTATATACGGTGCAATTTTAGATTTAAGATACAGATATAAAATAGACGTTTTTATTGCATATAACGATTATTATTTGAAAGAATTTCTAAGAATACTTAAAAAAAGGGAAATAGAGGGTAAAGATGAAAGAGAAATTGAGAACATGTGGGAAAGAAGGCCTCTAAAAAGTGATGATATAGAATCCTGGAAAATTTATGTATTGACATCTCTTCCCCATGTTGGAGAAAAAACTGCAAAACTTTTGATAGACAAATATAAAACAATAGAAAATATAACGAAAGCTAACATTTCTGATCTAATGAAAATACCTGGAATAGGAGAAAAAAAGGCCAAAAAAATTTATGAAATATTACATCAATGAACGATCTTAGATATTGTAATGCCGGTTGTAGTTAAATTATATTTGAACACACCTACCTTGTCAGGAAAGTTCCTAAACTTTTTTATTGTAAATATCCTATCAAAACCCAATGGTGTCCTTACATTTTCCATTGTAAATATTATATCTACTATTTCTTCAATTGCATTCTGAACCATTGATGGATATAGAGAAGAAACCTGCGTTAATAATGAAATACCTTGTGTATATTGTGTGTGCATTTTAATTGTCCTCACAGTAGATAAAGCTTCCGTGTGTTCTGTCTGACTAAATAGGAAATCCAATGAATCCAGAACCAATCTATATGGTGTTTTCACCATCGACAATGCATATTTTACAAGTGTTATTATTTCAAACTCTTTCTCTAATTTAAATTTGTGCGGTTTTAAAATTTCCTCAGCCGGTATACCCTCCTCTCTATATTTGCTTATTATAATCTCCTTCTCTAATACCCTTTTGTAAAATGCCTCACCAATATTTATTATTGTAATATTCTCGGTTTTCCACTTAAAGTTTTTCATAGTATTCAAAACATCTTCAGTTCTTTCATTCGTAGTTATATACAAAGAATGTTCCCCAGGTATGTAACTTGATGCGAATTGTTTTGCGAAAAGCTCAATTCCAGACCCGGGCGTGCCGGATAATAATATTGTATATCCCGTTGGGACACCCATCATTAGAGCAGAATCCAAATTCTCTATCCCAGTGGGCATGCTCTTCATTTTAATCTACCTCTATTATCTCATCACTAATTATACTCATTATATTTTTAATATCCTGAGTATTTTGGTCTTTTATTGACAAAATTATGAAATATGCATTTTTAGACCTTATGAGTGTTGCAAAAAGATGGAAAAACTCTGATAAAATTTTCGAGT
Organism: Thermoplasmata archaeon; assembly: GCA_039794005.1. GTDB lineage: Archaea > Thermoplasmatota > Thermoplasmata > Thermoplasmatales > ARK-15 > JAGDXR01. The sequence goes on along the minus strand of JBAMMA010000009.1, from coordinate 1,246 downwards.
CATTATGAACTGCAAGCGTATTAATTGAATCAATTATTATTGCAACATCCCCTTTAATATATTTTTCTAATATATATTCTGTTTTTATCATAATTGTTTCCAACATTGTTGGACTTTCAACGTACAATGTGTTTGGATTTGAATAATCTGAGGCCATCATGATGCTCGATATGGTATCAACAAAGTATATGTTTTTTAAATCAATACCATAAATTTCCAACAAATTTACTATGTTTTTACTTGGAATTGTGGATGATATGTATATGACGGATATTTTTTTATCCTTGGTAAACACATTTAATAGATCCTTTATACCTTCAAAATATGATGATATATTAAACACTAAACTAAACGTTTCTGGTCCATTTAAAGATTTAATCTTTGCAAGAAACTGATCGTAATTCATTCACTCACCTCCGCTTTTTAGTAATGGAACAAGCATAATTCCAATCGAAGTCAATTCTAATACATAAGTGGCCCTAGAATGGGCTGTACCTCTCATTTTTATAACCCTTATTGTTCTTAATAAATCCCCTTTTCTTTCGTAATTGCCCATTAATATTATTCCATCTGCAATTGCCTCCTCTACTCCATATTGAGAATATCCTTTAGCAGAAGGTAATAATTCGGAAACCATAAGAGTTGTTGCTCCTAATTCCTGAAGTGCCTTCCCCAATCTTAAAATGAATTCCATTATTTTTTCCTCAGTTTCCAACCTGTAGCAAATGCTTGTTATTGAATCTATGACAACTCTTTTAATATTAAATTCCTTTACAATTTTAACTATATTTTCAATTAGTAAATTAATATCTTCCATTGTAAACTGCAGTTTATTTAACCCCAATTTTTCATAAATTTCAGGTATATCTATAAATATTATGTCTTTTTGTATATTTTCCCTTGGGAAGAAATCATATGTAATCAAATTTTCAATTAATTTTCCAGAATCCTCCGTTACAGAGATATAAAGACCCTTTTCCCCCATCATGGCTCCATGTACTAAAAATTCTATACTAAGTGTTGTTTTACCAGTTCCAGCATACCCAGAAATTAAAACCGTATTTCCAACTGGAATACCACCATTTAAAATAGTGTCCAAACCACGTATTCCAGTTACACATTTTTTTCTGGCCTCAGCCATGATATATGTTAGCTATAATTGGTTTATTAAATTTTATTATTTTTTACTTTATAAAATTTTAAATTATGATTTTATACCTAAATGCCTTTTCTTGATTGAATGATT
>JBAMMA010000008.1:0-5882 GCA_039794005.1 Thermoplasmata archaeon | reverse complement strand
GATGTAAAGGTTCAAATAGCATTAGAAGTTTCCAGAAAAGTCAAAGAGAGGGCCCTCTCGGAAACACCTCCCCCAGGAATGAGCGCTCAAAATTTCATATTAAAAATTGTTTATGAAGAACTTGCATCAATGCTTGGAAAACCAAAGGACATTAAATTATCCCCTCAAAAGATCATGCTTGTTGGATTGTATGGCCATGGGAAAACTACAACTGCCGGAAAATTGGGTAGATTTTTCCAAAGAAAAGGTTTGCCAGTATATTTAGTAGCATGTGATACACATAGACCAGGGGCAGTAGAACAACTTGAACAGATTGGAAATCAATTGAACATACCTGTATTTTCAATCAAGGGTGAAAAAGATCCAGTAAAAATAGTTGAAAATTATTTAAAAAAAGATATCTCAAAATATGTTTCTATTTTTGATACCTCCGGAAGACATTCTCTAGATAAAGATTTAATCGATGAAATGAAAAGATTAAAAGATTTAATCAAACCAGAAGAAATTTTTTTGATAATAGATGCAACCATCGGGCAACAGGCTGAAAAGCAAGCATTAGCATTTAAAGAAGCTATAGGAATTACTGGTGTAATAATTACAAAATTGGATGGTAGTGCTAAAGGTGGTGGTGCTCTCTCTGCAGTAGCCGCTACAGGTGCCCCTGTGGTATTCATAGGCGTTGGGGAACATCTAGATGATCTCGAATATTTCGATCCTAAAAGATTTATAGCAAGGATACTAGGTCTGGGAGATATAAAAACACTAATGGAAATAACAAAAGAATTGGATATCAATGAGGAAAAAACAGAAAAAACTGTTGAAAAAATGATGAGCGGAAAAATAAATCTAAAGGACATGTATGAAATATGGGAGCAAATTTCCAGACCTGGCATATTGCAAAGGCTATTCAATTCTCTTCCAATGATGAATATCCCGGGATCGGATAAAATAAACAAAGACATTATGGATCAATCGGTTGAAAAGATTAGAAAATATAGAATTATATTGGATTCAATGACTGATGAAGAATTAGAAAATCCTGATATTATTAAAGGTTCTAGGATTACAAGGATTGCCAGGGGTGCAGGAGTTTCTGAAGAAGAGGTTAGAGCTCTTTTAAAAGATTTTAACAATATGGTAAAAATGATGAAAGGTATGAAGGGAAATAGAACAATGATTAAAATGTTGAGAAAACAAATGGGAAAAGAGTTAAATGAAGATTATATAGGTTCCAATAATAATGGTAATAATTGACATTGGAAGGCCTATTTTTATAAATTCTTTCCATGATATTTCTATATTATTAAAGCTTGCAATTTCTAAAACTATTAGATTTGCCGCCGCACCTATAACTGTCATATTACCAGACAATGTAGAAGACATGGCAAGAGCAAGCCAATAATTCGTTCCTGTAGTAAAGGACCCTATTAAAAGCACCGCGGGAACATTACTTACCAAATTTGATATCAATGAAACAAATATTGTATACCAGTATGGATTTTTGAGAGAAATTCCAAACTTGTACATGTAATTTTCAATCATGTTTGGTATTCCAATCGTTGTTATGCCCTGCAAAATAATGAATAGGCCTATGAAAAACATTATGATATTCCAATCCACATCTCTTATTATTTTTCTTGGATCTGAATCATTAATAAAGGTATATGCAAAAAGCATTATGGAGGCACTTATAAATGGAATTATAAATAAAGAATCAGGATTTTTTAAAATAATCATAAATATTATCATCGTTATTAATGTTGAAAAGCCAAATATGGCCATTTTTTTATTTTTTATCTTAATTTTTCCATCTTTTAAATTAAATTCAACATTTAAATCTCTTCTGTAATATGCATATAAAAATATTATTGATATTATTAAAGAAATCAATGAAACGATGTATAATCTTTCAAAATAGTATAAAAACGGTATTTTACTTACAATTCCAATGTATGCATTTTGTGGATTTCCTATCTCCGTTGCCAGGCTACCTATGTTTGCAGAAAATATTAATGATAACAGAAATGGTGCAGGGTTTAACTTTTCTTCATTTATAATTTTAATGACTATAGGCGTAAAAAATAAAACAACAGCATCATTTAAAAAGAATGCTGATAAAAATGCTGTGGAAACCGATAGCAATATCAGTAAATTCCTTCCATTTCCTGATATATTAATCAACTTATTTGCCACCCATTCAAAAAATCCTATGGAACCAAAAATTCCAACAATAGTCATCATCCCGAAAAGCAATAATATTATCCCAATGTTTATCGATTCCACCAATTCATAAATTGGCACTATCCCGAAAATTACCATAAGAGCTGCTCCAAATAAGGAAGATACAGATCTAGGTATGGATTTCCTAAAGATATTTTTTACAGTAATTAAAAAATACGTGAAAACGAAAATTATCGTACCTTCAACCAATATTAAATTCATTTTAAAGATGTATTTCTAAAGAATATATTAAATTAACAGAAAAAGATTTTTAAAAGAATAACATAATACATATCATGGTTAAGGCATTCGTCAAAAGTTACATGGACATAAAAGAAATGGAAATGGAGGGCGGAGCAAAAATAAGATGGTTGATTACACATAAAGATGGAGCAGAAAATTATTCAATGAGGTATATTAGAATAAATGAAAATAAAGAAACCCCTGCCCATAAACATCCCTATGAACATGAAATATTTGTTATTTCAGGCATGGGATACGTTGTTTTGGATGATGAAACAATCAAATTAAAACCTTACGATTTTATATTTATACCTGGAGATGTATTTCACAAAATCCATGCCAATTCAACAATGGAAATAATATGTGTTGTCCCCATCTCGGCCGCAAAACAGCTATTGGGAGATTAAAATGGGATTCATAGTAAGAAGAGAGGAAAAAATCGATATAATGGTTGCAATTTTCAGTTTATCACTAGCATTCATGTTTGCTTTCTTTTGCAACTTTTTGTATGGATTTACAGAATGTACTAACCCATTTTCAATAATTATATATTATTTAATAGCAATGCTGGGTGTTGTAACAGCATTCTTCGGACACGAAATGATGCATAAGTATGTTGCAATGAGAAATAGATACTATGCCGAATTCAGGAAATGGAATTTGGGGTTATTGATATCAATAATAACAAGTGTGTTCGGTTTTGTTTTTGTATTGCCAGGAGCAACAATGATCTATGGCTGGCTAGACAAAAAAACGAATGGTATTGTTTCAATTGCAGGACCAATTTATAATCTGGTGATTGGTCTATTATTTATCTCAATATCATTCATTTTAAAATTTTATTCTTCAATATTTTATTTTCTTGGACAAATCAATATATGGGTATCAATGTTTAACATGTTACCTATACCTCCGTTGGATGGTTCTAAAGTATTAAGATGGAACATCACAATTTGGATTTCAGTATTTATCATCACACTGATATTAACAATAAAATTTGTTTTTTAAAAAAAATAAAAAATAATTTTTTTAATTCTTAATGTTTTGCTCCTTCCATTCTTCGGGCTGTTTCTTTTTCCCATATTTCTTAAATATAATGACCAATTCAACGATCGCCAAAATAAAGAATATTATCATGAGTATAAATACAATCATGGAAGAACTTGTCATTTGAATTCCAATGATGTTTATGGGTTTCTGGAAGGCGTAGATTGAATACGTTGGATTTGTAGATAGTTGTTTCGCCGTTATTGTTCCATTTGTAATCGTTGAAGAGTATCCTGATGGTAAATTTATCGTGTAATAATAGTTGCCATAGGGCAATGATACTGTAATGTTGTTTCCATATGTTGAATAATACTGGTTATTTATATAAACAGACCATTGTTGGCCCTCCGGCAATCCGGAAATTGTGAATGTTACTTTGTACAATATCTGGTTCACATTAATGTTAATCTGTATTGGAATCAACGTATTGTTTAAAGATGAAACTATTATCTTACCACTCTGTGGATTTGCCGAATAACCATCAGGTGTTTGCACATTAAATATGTATGTTCCGTTTGTCACTTTTAATGTTAAATTGCTTAAAAATGTATATTGTATACCATTTACATATATTATCAATCTTTGATTAAATGATGTTATGAATTGCAATTGATAGTATTTTTCTGTAAAGTTTATCTGTTCGACATAATAAGGCGAATTTAAATTTATTATACCTGAGCTTGGATTAATAGTATAATTGTTATTATTTGGTATAAATACATTAAATGAATATTTTCCATACGTAAGATTAATTGATATAACATCAGAATTCGATGTATAGCTTATATTATTTATATTTACACTCCATGAAGTTCCATTTGGTAATCCATTTTCTATGAATTTAACAACACCTACAAAATTATATTTTAAAAATTGTATATTTATGGAATAGTTTGTTCCACCCACCACAAATGTTCCCTCGGGATTTAATGTGTAATAAATATTTGAAATAACACCTACCCTATATTCATAAGTTCCATTTGGAATTGTAAAGGAAATTGAATTTGTTAATGCACTGCTGTTTAATTTTTCAGGCCCAGTGATGTTAACATACCATGGAATATTTTGTGGTAATCCACTTTCAATGAATGTAATCGTATATTTAGGTAAATAGAATTTTATTTCTATTGTCATATTTGAATTTAAATAGATAGTTCCAGATTCCTTTGTTGCCTTATATTGGGCGGGAGATATTACATAATAATGGTAATAATCTTGTGGAAGTATTATAGAAATAGATGATTTATTTGTCATATAGGTATTGTTATTTATATATATTCCCCATTCTGAATTTTGTGGTAATCCACTTTCAACAAATTTTAATGAATAAAGTGGTTTAAATGAAACATATATGTTCATTAGTGTTTGTACGTACAAATTTATTTCCGATATGTTTTGAATATATCCTGAAATGTTTTGTATGTATGCTAAATAAAGTCCCGGCATTAAATAGAATGTTATTGTTGCGGATGTACTGTTTTGTTCTACATATATCAATTCCGTAGGAATGTATATTTTTACTGACCAAATCATGTTAGGAGGCAAACCACTTTCAACAAAATTAACTGGTATTTGGTAGAACGTCAATGGTATATAATCTCCCCCGGTCTGTATTTGTCCATAATTATTGAAGGGCAACTTTCCATTAAAATTGATCCAGAAATTACCACCCTGATAACCAGTATTGAATATATTTCCAGTTAAGTTTTCCCCATCAAAGCTATATGTGTAGTTTAAAGGTTCTTTTGAAATATTCCACTTATTTTTGTATATCACCTGATTTCCAAAGTATATGTTCATGTTGGGGGACACGGCTGGATTGTTTACTTCAAAACAGTTATTGTATATAATATTTCCACTTGCATCGACGTATAAACCTATGGGAGATGTTCCATTTTGTACATAATTTGCGTACTGTGTTAAATCAAATTGTGATTCCTTGAAATAATTCCCCCAAATTACATTATTTGAATTTACATTTGGAGCATTGTATATATACAAAGAAATCCCTTCTGAATAAAATGTATTTAAAGCTATCAGGGAATTTGTGACATTCCAAAGGATCATTGATCCTAATATTGGCATTGATAAGTTTGGAAACCATCCGGAAATGAAATGATCATTTGTAAATATTATATGAGAATCATTGTAAAATTCAATGTTTAGATAATTATAATCTGGTAAATTATAATATCTTATTATTGAATTATTTTGATAATATATCAAGAAGGATGGCATATCTATAAATTTCACATAGTAATTGATATTTAAAAACATAATGCCTGAAAATACGGGAAATCCAAAGTCATTCATCAGACCAAATTCAGGTTTTATCGCTCCATATTGATTATTTATTATTATATAAGGATTTT
>JBAMMA010000007.1:0-39607 GCA_039794005.1 Thermoplasmata archaeon | reverse complement strand
TTTTATCAAATCTCTTCCATTTCTCTGGAAGTAATTCTGTTCATATAATTTATAATATAAAAATTGCCTTCTGTTAGCTGTTTGTTTGAAAAATAATTGAAATAATCTGAATATATCTTTCTTAGGAAATATGTAAAATCTAAGCCTGGATATAAATGAAACATGAAATTCAAAAATTTTATAACAACAAATTTAGTTATGTGGATAATTTCATATATGATTTGGAAATAATCTCTCATATCTGCCACCGTAGCTCAGTGGTGGAGCGCGTGCTTGGTAAGCACGAGGTCCCGGGTTCGATCCCCGGCGGTGGCTTTATTAAGATTGTAAATTAAAGATCCGGGAGTTGGTTGAAATGATATCATTAATAACAGATTTTTCTTCAAAAGAACATTATGCTGGAGTTATTAAGGGAATGCTTATTTCAGCAAACGTCAATTTCGTGGAATTGACTAATGATATTGAACCATATGATGTTTTGCATGCATCATATGTATTATCAAATACATATTTTTATTTTCCAGATAATACTGTACACCTTGTTATTATTGATCCTGGCCAAAGTACAATCGTTCCGGGAATTGTGGTAAAACTCGACAAAGGTTACTTTGTAGGACCAAACAATGGAATATTGACCTTACTCAAAGAAAACATTAAAGAAGCATATGAAATAATACCTTTTCAGGGAATGAGGCCCGTTGACAGGTGGAAATATTTGTATACCATTCCATCTATAAAATTAGCTTTGAACCAATGGCCGGATAATTTGAAGAGGATAAACACATCCGAGATAAAATTTCTAAATATTCCAAATCCAGTTCTTTCCATGGAGAGGATAGTAGCATCGATAATACACATAGACAGATTTGGTAATATTGTTTTAAATATTAAAGGGGATATTATAAAATTCTCCTATGGAGAAGAGATGTTCTTAAATTACAATGGAATACATAAATTAACGTTCAGGACATCATATTCCGAGGGATCAAAAGAAGAATTCATGTTACTGGTAAACAGTGAAAATTACCTAGAAATCGCAATAAATGGTGGAAATGCGGCAATGAAATTGAATGCCAGAAAAATGGATATCGTTTCATTAGAATTCAAGTGAAATTTTAATATAAGTTTAAATTGATTATAAATTGTGATATTTGAAAAATTAAACATAAAAACAAACGGTGAACTTGAATTTATAGAAATCACAGGATTGATCAATGATATCGTTAGAAAATATAATGTTAAAAATGGACTCTGTAACATATTTTTAAAAAGTACAACATCCGGTTTTATAATAAATGAAAACGATGAAAATCTCATTGAAGATTTTAAAGATATGATTAAAAAGATAGTTCCCGATAATATAAAATATAGGCACGACATGACATGGGGAGACGGTAATGGACGGTCTCATATAAGATCCATGTTTCTTAAGAATAGCTTATGTATCCCCATAATAAATGGGAAATTGGACTTAGGTACATGGCAATCAATATTTTTGGTTGAGCTTGATGTTAGACCAAGAAATAGGGAAATATCCATAACAGTGACAACCGCATGAATTCAAATCTATTATTCGATATTTCGAGCATTTTTTCTGCTATCCCTTTTTTTGTATCAATATACATATTATGGAAATTCTTGAAAAATGAAGAATATAGTAGAGGAATTTTAAAAAATATTTTGACTGGAATGATAATAGGTCTTATTTCTGGTCTTATTTTCGTTATGATATCCTCGGGCGTTTATCCTTTCATGGATTTATCTATAATCTTCATAATAATATTCCCAATATATTTAGAAATTTTAAAATTTATAATCTATCAAAGGAAAAAATATTGGGGAAAAATAGAAACCGTTTTTTATGGTTATGGCCTTGGAAGCGGTTTGGGGACAACATTCTCAGTTTCATTATTATACTATTACTTTTATATACATAATAATATAAATTTTTTCGATTATATTGGCCTTCTGATATTTTCATTTTCTTTGGTATTCATTAACGTTTCTACGACAACACTCATTTCTTACGGTATATGTAGAAAAAATAGGAAAATTACCGAAGATTCAATCATGATTATGATCTTATATTTCATAACACTTTTGCCATATATTTGGGGTTTTGAAACATACTATTTTTCATGGAACATAATTTATGTAATTCCTTTTTATTATGTTTCAATAAAGAAGATGGGTGAATGTATATATGAAAAAATTTGATCTAATAGGTTTAATTTATGTTATTATATCTTTTATTGTTTTAATAATAATATTCTTGCCAAATATTTCATACTATTTTGAAAATCCTCCCTCATACTTTGCAATAACATATCCGTCTTATGTGAAGGGATATTTTATAAGGCAAATAACTGTATTGACCATATCCAAAAGCCACATAGAATTAAATGTTACTTTACCTCTCCAGAATGTTAGTTATCAAAAGGCGAACATTTCGTTTATTGGCGATTATAGTTATAAAATAAATCACGCATATAATAGAACATGGTACACTATAAACATTACAGAATCATCCAACATATTAATAAATTATTCATTCAATATCACTCCAGAGCAATATCCTGTTTCACCTTATGATAGCTTGGGATTAAATGCAATACCCCAATACCTTAAAAATGAGTATGACCATCCAGAATATTTAGGGAACAAGGAAGTAATAGATCCATCATATTTTGTCAACATATCTAGGGAAATTGTTGAACAGGCACATGCAAATAATGTGTTTGAAATGGAATATGCTCTTTATAGTTATATAGTTAAGAATTTCAAATATTATTTAACATATTCCACGATAGAAAATCCCATGTCTGCTGTACAAACCTGGCAAAATAAAGCAGGGGATTGTGCAGAACTTTCATTCCTATATGCATCCATGTCCAGGGCCCTTGGAATTCCAGCATGGATTGAATTTGGTTGGTTATATGGTTCGAATGGCTGGGGACAGCATGCGTGGATTGAAACGGTAATTCCAACGACTCATGGCCTTGTCAAAGGTATTATTGATTTGACAATAGAAGTACATTCATCAGATTTAGGTATTGGTTTTTTTGTTAGAGACCCTTACAGGATAACGGAATGGGTAGATGATGGAAATAGTTCACATTTTACAAACTATTATACCTTAGCATATGGAAGTTCTGCAGGAAGTGTATCAATTACAGACCAGGTAGTTAATTCCTCAACGATTCAAGGACCATACATAATAATGATGGTTCCATCATGGAGCATACCACAATTATATTTTGACATAGGTTCAATAGGTGTATTTTCAATAATTTTTTATGCCATCATAAGAAAGCCAAAACTTTTATTATATTAAATTGGTTGCATCTATAGTTATTTTTTCATCACTTGTTTCCACAATCCAGAAGGGCCAATAATATGTATCTATATAATCTACAGATATTGAATCTTCAATGACTGTTGTATGAACTGTTTTTACGACTGTGGCAAATTCATATTCCCTTTTCTCTTCTCTATCTCCTGTAAATTCCTTTATCAGAAAATTAACAACAATATTTTTTAATTCATCTAGGTCTGTTGATTCAGGTTCAACGATTTCAAAATCAAGCAACTTCCTGTCCAATTCCCTTTCATTTATTATTTCAACGTTATTTTTTATTATATATCTTTTATTATAATCTGCTAAATCTACAGCAACAACACCATTATATTTTATTGGATTGATTGTCCCGGTCTCTAAAACCTCCAATTTAAAATTCATAAATGCATATGGATAGTAAATCAATTTAATATTTTTAATATCATCATTGATATTTGAAATTACCTCCGCTCTGCTTTTTTTAATTTTAATCAATTTTCTATCATTATCATCATTGTTTATTGATCCTATTATAATGGGAATTCCATACTCATTTTTATCTTCATCCTGCATTGAAAGAATTTTATCAAGGAAATCTAGTTCATCCCTCTTTCCAATTTTTAGCATTTCAAATATGTATTCTCCTAATAAACAATTGAATTTCTCACCATCTATTATTCTGATATTGCAAATGTTTCCATATTTATAGTTATAAAAACCATCTTCATCTATTTCCCCTAAAGATATCTTTATGTTTCCCAACACAAATATCATTGCATCAACAATGTTATCCATAGTAGAACATAACCTTGCAAAATCTATTATCTCTTCTATATTTCCCAATTCTCCAAATATTATTTTCACCAATATATACATCTCAACGTTCAGTTTTTTATATTTTTTTAGTTTAAATTTCAATATATTTGCATCTGGATTACCTATAATACCTAGATAATCAACGTCTGACGAATATTCCAGCATATTTATTATCAATTTTTTTATTGTGATTTCAACATCTTCTGCCATTTTTGCATTGATAATATCCTCTTTATATTAATTTTACCTGAAATTAACAATATAAAGGTTAAATCCCCGAATATTATAATACCAGTATGGAAAAATATGATGTCATAGTGGTAGGTTCAGGAATATTGGGACTTTCATCCGCTTACCATTTAAAGAATAAAAACAAGGACCTTAATATTCTGGTAGTGGACAAATATTCTACATATGCACAAGGAAACACATCTAGAGCAGCGGCAGGATTTAGAGACTTATTTTCTTCCGAACCCAATTTTATGTTGGCCCATTCATCAATAGAATTTTATAAACATGTACAAAATGAATTAAAATTCAATCTGGACATGAAATTTGTAGGTTATTTATATCTTTTAGAAAATAAAACATTAAAAAGTTATGAAAAGATATTTGAAAAATTGATTAAAAACACTAAGGCGGAAATTATAGATAAAGATAAAATCATGGATATGCATCCAAATTTAAGGTTAAAGCCTGATGAATTGTCTTCAAATATAATAGGAATTGATGAAATAGAATACGGCTTTTTGGGAAAAAACTGTGGTATTTTTGAACCAGACTTGGTAAGTTCATTCTATTTTGAAAATTTAAAATCGCTAGGGGTTGAATTTTCGTTTAATACAAAAGTCGAAAAATTGAATCTCGAGCCAATAAATAAGATGGATTACCCGGGAGAACCTTTCGCATGGCAAGATAAGAAAATTGGAACCATTGAAACAAACAGAGGAGAATTCAAGGCAGATTATTATGTTTTGGCTACAGATGTTTGGTCATCAAATCTATTATATCCCATTGGAATTGACGCTTACGTAATACCAAAAAAGAGACAGATTTTTCAGATAACTGGCGAAAGCGTAAAAAAAATATTGCATACTGATTATGGAATATCAGAGGATAAAATTATACCATTCACCATTTTGCCAAAAGGTGTTTATTTAAGGCCATCAATAAAGGAGAATTCATTAAGGGTTTCTATGTCAGATGATATAGGGAGGAGCATAATTTTAGAGGATGATCCGCAGCCAGAACTGAATTTTTATGCATATAATATAAGACCGGTTTTACTTGCTTATATCCCCATTCTGGAAGATGCGAGGATATTTTCTTCATGGGCTGGCCAATATTCGATCAGCACAAGGGATGATCAACCATACATATTCAAGATAATGAATATGATTTATGCCGGTGTTACAAGCGGAAGCGGTGTAATGAAGGGTGATGCAATAGGAAGAATAGTCGAATCGATATTTTCAGATAGGGAATATGTAGATTTTTATGACAGTTCAAGAATTAAATCTGATACATTTGGATTTATGAATAGGAATGTCCCCCATGAGGAATTTGTATTATGAAAATACTGGTTAAAGGTTCAAATTTTCCCTCTGCAGGTTTCATTAATTTTTTAAAGAACCATTATCAAATCGATTTTTATGAGTTGCCAGAATACCATTATGATTTCTATTATCCATATTTTCATGGAAAAAAGGAAAATATGTCTACAATCTTTGATGAATATTTTCAATATGACAAAAAGGCTTGTAAAAAAGGTAAAAACAATGTCAAATTTTATTGTTCAAGAAAAATTTATTTGGAAAATATTTTAGAAAAATACAATATAAATCATGTTGAAAACCCGGACGAATCTAAATACGATATAATATTTGAATCATCAATACCGAATGAACTTTCGAATACATATTATTTTGAAGGTATGTTGAATGAGAAAAGGGATATTCTTGCAGATTTTAGAGGCCAATACAATTTCTTTTATACTCCACAAGGAACATTTTTCAACATAGAAAGTAAAGAATTGTTATTTTCAAAATCGATATTTTTGAGAAAAGTTAATACAAGAAATGCGAATATTCCTCTGGTAAGGATCGAAAAAAATAGAATATATTATTCACCGGCAATGTTCAAAGATCTTTACCCTGGATATGTTCTGGGACTATTAACAGCTAGCTATATTTCATCATCCGCATTACATTATTCCTGTTATTCTTTTAAAAATTATATATTTTAAAAGTCAAATTAAATATAATTTTAATAATATAAATATAAAAATTATGATTTTTTCAAATAAATTCAATCAATTATATTTTATAATATTTTAAATTATTCGACGAATCTATATCTATTTGGCCTTGGTTCGAATAGATTGTTTGAAGCTATCAATTTACTGATTGTCTCCCTCACAGTTTTTTCGTCAATCCCCTCAATGCTTGCCTCTTTAATTATCTCGTTTATTTCAGCATCTCTACCGGTTTCAGTTATGCTTTTAATAATATCCTCTATGATTTCGCTTACCTTTCTTGTTTTATGGTCAAGATTGCTTTGTGCCTTATCTATATCTATTATGCCCTCTTCTGTCAAAGCTGTTTGTTCCAAGAATTGTTGTATAATTCTTATTGCCCTTCTTGCATCCTCCTCCGTCGCAATTTTTGACAATCTCACCCTGGCAGATGCCTGCGTTAACCTGATCAGGGCCTCCAACTGCCTAGGTGTTATCGGAACCACCTTCGTTTTATTGTACAAGGACCTCATCTTTATAAAATAATCTTTTAAAATCTCAGAAGCCTCTCTTGAAATCTTTGGATTTATATTTTTTCTCGCATATGCAATGTATTTTCTGAAAATATTATCATCTATTTCATCATTAACTATCTCCTCTTCAAAATTTGACCTCATCTCTAGAATTTTATTTGCTATTTCTTCGTCCCTATTCCCCGGTATATCTGTAATTGTAAATATGGCATCAAATCTAGACAATAGCGTTGGCGGTAGATTTATCTGGTCTGCCAAGGGCTTGGAAATGTCAAACCTTCCATATTTTGGATTTGCCGCAGCCAGTATTGAACATCTTGCCATAAGGGTAGCATTCATTCCTGCCTTTGAAACTGTTATTGTTTGCTGTTCCATGGCCTCATGCATTGCAGATCTATCCTTATCATCCATTTTGTCAATTTCATCTATAATTGCAATTCCGTTATCTGCTAAAACTAAGGCCCCAGCTTCGAGTGTCCATCTACCTTCACCCATTTCATCCTTTGTGGCTGCTGCGGTTAAACCGGCTGCGCTTGATCCTTTTCCAGATGTGAATATGCTTTTTGGAGCAATATTGTGAATATATCTCAAAATTTGTGACTTACCAGTACCTGGATCACCAACCAAGAGTATGTGAATATCTCCTCTTAGCCTCGTACCATCAGATTTTCTAGTTGTTACACCACCAAAAAGTTGCAATAATAGAGCCTCCTTCAAAATATCCATTCCATAAATGCTAGAAGCTATTTTTCTGGTTAATTTTTCATAAATATCAGGATCCTTTGCCAATTCCTTTATTTTAATTAATTCATCTTCTGTAATTTCAATTGATTTATAATCGTCCTTCATTGCTTCTATTGATATAGCATGTATATAAACATCAAAGGTGGTATTCTGCGTTTTACCTGGACGCTGCTTTGTCTTTAGTATTCCCGTTATTCTAACCCTGTCTCCTGGAACAGTTATTCCAGTTAGATCGTCTTCAAGGTATACAACAATTCTATGGGGTTGTTCTCCTCCTCGAACGTCTTCTGTATTTTCCTGCACCTCTATTCTCTGGGTATCTATGAAAACGCTCTCCTTTTCAATTAGTTTAAATTTTGTCTCACCTCTCTTTTTACCACAAACTTCACATACCGAAGGAGTTTCTAGAATGTCTGAATCCTGAAATTTTTCATTTATTCCACCACATGATAAGCACATAAAGGATGCTTTTACTATCTTAGGCCTTACTTCCGTCACCTGCCTGACTATTCCATCAATTGCTATCAATTCACCTATATTTTTACTCCTAATGGATCTAATTTCTCTTACCATGTCATCAGGTATATTTTTAAATCTAATGTTAATCTTTGAAATATCCTCCCTGCCAGCGATTTCCTTTGCTGCAAATTCAGCCAAAGTGATGCTCCTCTCTGGATCGTTCATTGTCAATTCTTCAAGCGCTTCACTAAATTTTCTTAAATGATTGAAGTCGATGAAAATAGATTTTTCATCTGGGTAATTATCGGATATATTATTTAAAAATAAATTGTATTCATATTTAATGAACAAGTCCCTCCACAATGATTTTACCATCTCATCGTCCATAATATATACGTCTTAAGAATTTTCAATATTTTAAATTTTTTATGTTATATGATTCATAAACTGTTTTCTCAATATTTTGATATTGTTTATTAAAGTGCTTTCATAAAACGGATATATGATGTTATCAAGAATACTATGAATATTAGAATTACAATTTTTATCGCAATATAAACAAGATACAATGCATCTTTCATTCATGGATTTTAACTTTACTTATGTCATTATCTTTTTAATTATCTACGGAATTTATTACCTAGAATTTAATAATGAGACTTCTAAGCCAAAAGTGTTAACGTTGAATTTTACTTCGAATAATATATATTATTTACATATATGCTGAAATTACCTATGTCAGCAATCATTATATTTATAAATTTTGTTTTGCATCCACAACAACATTTTAATCACAATTGTTATTTCCTAGTCCCGTGAAAGTATAAGGGATATGCATGTTTTTATCATTATGTGATTAAAAATTATAATTTTAAACATTTAAAAATCTAGAAATTAATCAAATAATTATAAAAAAGTTTTTTAATTAGGAAAGGATAATTTTTATTGCCGGGCTTGGCCGGGAGAGCTAGGCGTCTCCTGTTACCCGAAGTCTAGATGCGGGGGCGACAGCCGGCCGAGGTGGAATCGCAGGGATCCCAGCCCTGCAGAATGTCGTTGATGCCCTGTCCTCTGGGACCGAGGGTGATGCACGTGCTTTCAAAGGAAAGCAACGGCATCTTTGCCGCGGTAATCCGTTAGGCCCGGAAGGGAGCAGCGGTAACGCGGACCTTAGGTGCTCAGAGGGGTGCGGGGCTGAGATATCTGCAGGTATCCCTGGACCCTGCGAGGAAATCGAGGCCGGTGTGCCCGGCTAAACATTTAAAAGGTTATTTTTTTATTCATTATAAATATGGGCGGAGAATATAAAATAATACACGATTCCGTACATGGTTCGATAAAGATCGAGGAGCCAATGCTTTCAATAGTTGAGACACCAGAGTTTCAAAGGTTGAATGGTATAAGGCAGTTGGGTTTTAATTACCTTGTTTTTCCCGGTGCTAATCATACAAGGTTGGAACATTCACTTGGTGTGTCATATATTGCTGGAGAGATCGGTAAAAGGTTGAATTTAAACGATCATGATATTACATTGCTTAAAATAGCAGGACTTGTGCATGATATTGGCCATTTACCTTTTTCCCATACAATTGAAAATACTTTCAAAAAACATACTGGTCTTGATCATGTTAAAATTGGTGAAAAGATTGTAAGGGGAGAGATAACGATCGAAAATTTAATTGGGGAAAATAGTTTATCATATGTTTTGGAGAGCAACGGAATCGATAAAAATGAGATAATAAAATTATTTTCAAATATAGATGAAGAATCCTTTGGAAAATCAAAATATGCAATTGAAAGCATTATAAACGGTGATCTGGATGCTGACCAAATGGACTATTTAATAAGAGATTCTCATTATACTGGTGTGGCTTACGGTGTTATAGACCTTCCAAGAATACTTAATACAGTGAGCCTAAATAACAACATGCTTGTATTCGATCATAAGGGCATTGAAGCGTTGGAAGGTCTGATGGTTGCACGATCATTAATGTACTCTTCTGTATATTTTCACAAAACAAGCAGGATAGCTGAATTAATGCTCATAAAGGCCATAAGAAACATGGATATAGATTGGAAAATATTAATTGAAATGAACGATTCAGATCTATTAAACTTTATAAAAAATGGTGATAAATTTCAAAGAGAGATTTATGAGAGGTTGAAGTTCAGGAAATTATATAAAAAGGTTTTAATATTAAATTCAATACCAGAGGAATATAGGAATTTTGAACCTGAAAGGATTGAAAAGATTCTATCCGATTTTTCTGGTGTCAATGAAAATAAAATTATAGTTGATATTCCATTGCAAGAATTGTACAATGGAGATAAAAGGTTAAAGAGCTACGATATCAGAATAAATAAGAATGGTAAAATAACCTTTTTAGAAAACGAATCTACATTGGTAAAGGCAATAAAAAATAGAAAAATGGTCGATTATTCTTTGATGGTTGCTTGTGAAAAAAATGAAATTGAAAGGGTTGAAAATGCAGCCAAAAAAATTTTAGTCGGATGAGGATTCAGATTCCTCAGATTTCTTCTCCGGTGGCTTTGTGGATGATGTTCCCTTGCTTGCAATTACATCATCGATCCTCAGAATCATGACGCTTGCCTCTGTTGCGCTGTCAATGGCCTGCTGTCCTACCCTTATTGGTTCTATGACTCCTTTGGAAAACATATCCTCTATTTTACCCTCGAATACGTTTATTCCATAGTTCTTGTGACCCTCTTTATGTGCTTTTCTTAGCTGTATAATCATATCAATTGGATCGAGACCAGCATTTTCTGCCAGGGTTCTTGGAATTATCTCGATTGCATCTGCAAACTTTTCAATTGCAAGCTGTTCTCTGCCTCCAACGGAGGATGCATAATCCCTCAGTCTAATTGCAATTTCCGTTGCCGCAGCACCTGCACCTGTTACGATTTTTCCATCTTCAAGGGCCTTAGCTACAACGTGCAATGAATCTTGCAAGGACCTCTCTATCTCGTCCACCACGTGTTCAGTTCCTCCCCTTACCAATATTGAAACTGCTTTTGGATTCTTGCATCCTGTAACAAATGTTAGATGATCATCTCCAATTTTGACCTCTTCTACCTTTTCGGCAAATCCCAAATCGTTTGGTGTTAGATCATCCAGGTTCATTACTATTTTAGCTCCAGTGGCCTTCTCTAACTTCTCCATATCGCTCTTCTTTACCCTTCTTGCTGCATATATTCCCTTCTTTGCTAGGAAGTGCTGTGCAGTATCATCAATGCCTTTCTGTGAGAATACAACATTTGCTCCGGTTTTTGCAATTTTTTCAACCATCTCCTTAATCATTTTTTGCTCTTCTTCCAAGAATGAATGGATCATTGAAGGATCCCTGATTTGTATGTTTGCGTCAAATTCCGGCTTTTTTATTTCCAATGCAACATTTAGTAAAGCAATTTTTGCGTTATTGACAATCTGTGGCATGTCTGGATGGGCCTTCTCTTTATCTACAATAATACCGTCGATAATCTTTGTATCGTCTATTGATCCTCCCTGTTTTTTCACAATTTGTATATTGTTTAAATCTGCAACTATTTTACCGTCAATATTTTCAACAATTCTCTTTACTGCATCGACTGAAATCTTGGCCAATAAATCTTTGCTCATTGAAGCGCTCTTACTGCCTAGAGCAGTTTCTGCAATTTTTATCAATGTTTTATCGTCGTTTATATCAATCTTTGTTGCTACTTCATTCAAAATTTCCTTTGCCTTCTCGGAAGCCATTCTAAATCCTGTTGTAATTACAGTAGGATGAACGTTTTGATCCAAAAGGGTTTGAGCTTGCTTTAACAACTCACCAGCAATTATAACGGCTGTTGTAGTACCATCTCCAACCTCTGTGTCCTGTGCTTTTGCAACCTCTACCATCATCTTAGCAGCTGGATGTTCAACGTCAATCTCTTTCATTATTGTTACACCATCATTTGTTATAACAACATCACCAAGGGAATCAACGAGCATCTTATCCATACCCCTCGGACCTAGGGTTGATCTTACTGCATCGGAAATTGCAATTGCTGCTTGAATGTTATTTCTCATAGCATCTTTGCCTGTTTCCCTTTTTGTACCCTCCTTCAAAATCAATATTGGTTGACCAGCCATCATTTAAAACCACCTCTATATTTTGATAAAATTCTACTTCTATATAAATCTTTTCAAATTAAAGAGATGATTCTGGTATTAAACAATAATTCCCATATTTTACGGTATATCATTTACATCATTGTAATTCCATTCATTTAATGGTCAAATTCACGCGGAAGAAAATTAAATGGATAATCTAGAAGAAGGAGAATAGAATTAGTTTATCAAAAATTGCACCGATCAGGAATATCCCATCAAGATATATGAATATGATTCATTAAATAAATGTTGGAAGGAAAATTAATAAATGAAAGAAATAGGAAGAATCAGATTTATGAAGAAATTAAAATTTTAGTATATATCATGGGAAAAGAATCCTCTTAAATATCATTTACATTTGAGGAATCTCTCAAAGAAAAAAATAAAGATATCATAGAATAAAATACATATGATATTTAAAGAAGAGGAATAATAATGAAAAATGAATAAAAATGAAATAAAATGGGTGATATGTGTATATTGAGAAAACATTATGTGAAATATGGTTTGATTTGATTTTAATGATAAAAATTAAATTGCAATTAAAAAAGATGCATCTAGATTTATAATAAATTTTTGGAAGTATTAACATGTAATAACAGAAAATTTCATAGATTTTCTTATGGAGCATAGATGAATATGTTAATTCAAAAGAAATGATGACAGGAAGGAATCTGAACAAAATGAATTTTAGGAAAATCTTGAGAAAAGAGGAAAAAATTCAATTGAACATTAAATTTAAAAGAGTGATTTTCACTTTAAAGTATCTTAGGAAATATTTCAACACATTGAAAGAGGTAAGAGACTATTACAATAACGGGAAAATGCACAAAAGCATGTACGAAGATAGAATAATATCCCTATCGATGGCATATGAAATAAAAAATAAGAATTACATTCCAAAATAAAGATGATAAAAATTAAAAATTTAATTTTTAACATGATTAAAATTTAGAAAAATCCTTTATTATAAAAAAAGAGATTTAAATTTTTTGTGTAAATCGAAGATTTTATTAAATAAAATATTTTATAATATGATGTATGCCATTGTTTGGAAAACGATCCACAAGTAAAACATTTGTTCAAGTTTTGCGTGATACTTTAGAGGAGGGTAAAGGATATGCATCTGTCGATCCCACAAAGGCTCGTGTTACTTTGAGAAAAATTTTAAGAATGATAGAAGATGCTTCAAAGCAAGAAAAGCAATCTATAAATGAAAATAAAGATGAAGTGATAAACATACTCTGGGAGGCTGGAAGGCTATTATTTGATTTAAACGATAAGGAAAAAGCATTTGATTTTTTTGAAAAGATAAAAGAATTAAATCCAAACGATTTCAAACCTTGGTTTGAAATTGGAAAAACTCTTCTTACATTAAATATACAAATTCCCTATGCAACTGTAAATTTAAAGAAAGCATTAGAATTAAATCCAGAAAATATAGAAACTTACGTTTTATTGGGTGATGTATATAGAATTCAAAAAGACCTTGATACAGCTAAAAAATATTATAAGGAGGCACTTAAAAAAGATCCCCACAGGGCAGATATAGCTGAGAAAATTTTATCAATAGATCCTAATGATGTTGAGGTCCTAAATTTATTGTTAGAATATTATAGTAAAATAAATGATAAACAAAAAGCAGCCGAGGTATATGCCCATTTGGCATCTGTTGAAAATAACTTTGACTATATTAACAAGGCATTAGAACTCGCTCCTGATAATATTTCAATCCTAAAAACAAAAATCAGGTTATTAATAGAAAACAAAAATTTTTCAGAGGCAAAAAATACGTTGGATAAATTGATTGAAATTGCGCCTAGCGATTCTGAAATTTACATTTTAAAAGAATTGATTAGTAACAGGAGTTCTGAAAATAAATTATTTGAAGAGATAAAACCAGAAAGTGCAGGAAATAACAAGGGTAATCTGTTTGAAGAAATATCTCCATCTGAAAGTAATATAAAAGGAATTGAAAATATAATGCCAGAAGAGATTATAAAACAAGAAAAAGTTGAATCTGAAAATATAGAAGAAAAACAAAAAGAAGAGATAAATATTGAAACCCAGGAGAAATCCGAACTAAATGAAGAAGTTAAGGTTGAACAACCACAAGGAATAGAAGAGGAAGGTAAAAAAGAGGGTATTACAAAAACAGAGGAAATTAAACAAGAAGAACAAAAGGTAGAAGAAGAAAAAATTTTCGAAGAAATTAAGCTTAGTGAAACTCTATCACAGAGCAAGGAAAATGTTAAGTCTGAGTTAGAAGAAATTAAAGTAAAAGAAGAGAAAGAATCATTTAAAGTTGAGGAAATAAAGGAATTGCCAAAACCTGAAGAGCAAAAGCCTCAGCTAGAGGAAATAAAGCAGGAAGCAAATATTATAGAAAATAAGCCAGAACCTCCAAAGGTAGAAGAGAAAAACGTAGTCGAGGTTAAAAAAGCTGAACAAATACCAAAAGAAGAGAAGATGGAAATGCAAAATGTGCCGCCAATGCAACAAACAGCTAAACCCGAAGAGCAAAAGGTGCAGGCACAACCACAGGTCAAAATACAGATTAGGCCTCCGAACGAAAAGGAAATACAGGCATTATTAAAAAATCCAAAGCTTGGAGAGATTTCAATAAAGTTTAGGGACAACCTAGAATTCTTAAACAATTTAAACAAAGTACTGTTAAACAATATACAAAATAAGCAAATATTCATTCCAGCACTTGAAAGTTTATTAAAATCTGGATTTACACCTAATGAACTGAAAGAAATTTATGAAAAACTAGGGAATGTTATGGATGCAATATCATTGTTTGTTAATTCAAAATATAGTGATGCCGAGAAAATTTTAAACGGCATCGTGGCCAAGGATTTCAAAAATTCAATTGCATGGTTCTACAAAACAAGGATTGCTTTAAAAATGAACAATTTAATGGCTGCAAAAAATTTCTGGTTAATGGCAAACAAGTTTGACAATTTCAACGATCTGAAAAATATATATCCTGAATTGGCATCTTTATAGAAATAGATCGATTATGTTAATAATAAAGATTGGTGGATCAGTAATAACGGACAAATCAAAATACAAGAAATTAAAGGAGGAAACCTTGAACAATATTGTAAGCGAATTACCCAAGGAAGATTTTATTCTTGTACATGGTGCCGGTTCATATGGACATTATTTATCAGATGAGCATAATTTAAACAATGGGCTTTCGGGCAATCAAAGATATTTTTCAACCGTTTCAAAAGATGTTTTAGAATTGAATAGCATAATTTTAGAGAAATTGATTGAGCATGGTATTAACCCAATATCCCTTCCTGTTCACTCATTTCACATTGTAGGTGATGAATTTAATGTAAATATTTTTAAGAAATTCTTGGAATTCAAATTTGTTCCTGTTACCTTTGGAGATATTATATTAAATCCAAAAAAAGGGCTTAGCATTTGTTCTGGTGATCAATTAGTATATCATCTATCAAAATATTTTAAACCCGAAAAGGTCATATTTGTTACAGATGTGGATGGAATATTTGATAAAGATCCTGGAATTCCAGGGGCCAAGTTGATTGAAAAAATTGAAGGGCATGTTGAAATATCATTTAGCAAAAAAGAGAAGGATGTAACAGGCGGCATGGAGAATAAATTTAGGGTTATTAATGGATTAATAAGATTGAAAATCCCCGTGTATGTAATAAATGGAAATGTAAAGGGAAGACTTTTTAATGCAATTTATGATAAAGATGTAATAGGAACGAAGGTGATACCATGATTGAAAATAGAAAATCTGATCATGTTAACATTGTTTTGAACAATGATGTTAAATCGCACTACAATTATTGGGATGACATATCAATAATACACCAAAGCATGCCTGAAGTAGATTATGATGAAATTGACACCACTGTAGATTTCCTAGGGAGGAGATTGAAATATCCTATAATAATCGAATCTATGACAGGAGGATTTCCAGGCTCTGAAAAAATAAATGAAAACATAGCAAAGGTTGCAGCAGATCTTGGCATAGGTATGGGCGTTGGAAGCATGAGGGTATTGCTTAAAAACAAAGATGTCGAAAATACTTTCAAAGTGGTAAAGAATTATGATATCCCTCTAAAAATAGCTAACATAGGTGCACCGCAATTAATAAAACAAAAGAATGAAGATCCAATAAAGGATGAAGATCTAACATACTTAATTGATGTTATAAATGCAAATTTCATCGCCATACATTTTAATTTTCTCCAGGAGATCGTCCAGCCAGAGGGTGATAGAAATTCTAAGGGTATTGAAAATCGATTAATGTCAATTTGCAAAAACTTTCCTACGATAATAAAGGAGACTGGCGCCGGAATTGATTATAATACTGCTCTAAAATTAAAAAGGATGGGCACCTTGGCAATAGATGTATCAGGTGTTTCAGGAACTTCCTTTGCTGCGGTTGAATATTATCGTGCTCTGGAGAAAAATGATCAGCGTGGAATAAGGCTGGGTAAAACATTCTGGGATTGGGGTATTCCATCTCCATACGCTGTATATACTGTGAAGAAAGTAAACACAAAGATAATAGCATCTGGAGGAATAAGAAATGGATTGGATATTGCAAGATCCATTATAATGGGTGCAGATATTGCTGGTATTGCTGCCAATCTTTTAAAGAATGCATCTGAAAGCTATGAAAGCCTTAAGAATGAGATTTTATTAATCATTGAAGAATTGAAGTCCACCATGTTTTTAACAGGATCAAAAAACATCGAGGCACTATCAAAAAAGAAATACATAATAACTGGAAGGCTGAAGGAATGGATGGAATCGAATATGTAGAAAAGTGCCCGATATGTGGTAATGAAACCCTTCACACAAACATTGAAGAAGAAGAATTGAATTTTTTTGGAAAAATTAACATATTTACATCTTTATGTTACACGTGTGGTTTCAGGCATACAGATATCATATTTCTTGAGAATAGGGGACATGTCAAAATAACGTTTGTGGCATCTGGTGAAGAAGATTTAAACGTTAGGGTTATAAGATCTTCACAGGCATCAATATATGTGGATGAAATTGGTGTTTCCATAGAGCCTGTGATGGGTGGTGAATCGTTTGTATCTAATATTGAAGGTGTTCTGATGAGAATTTTGTATATAATGAAACAGCTGTTAATGGATTCCGATGAAAATACAAAGAAATTAATATATGAAAAAATGAAAAAGATAGCTCATATGAGAAGAGGTTTAGATAAATTAACATTTAGGATAGATGATCCCACGGGTAATAGCGCAATAATCAGTGAAAAGGCGAAGATAGAATATTCCGAATAAAAATATTTAAATGTATTTTAATGTTACATTATAACATGAATGTAGATGATATTATAAAAAATTTAGAAAACGCATTACCAAGTGAAGAAATTTTTGTAGAAGTTTTGAAAGATCTTTTAAAAGAACATATAAAAAATTATCTCTTAGAAAAATTGAAAGAAAATCCTGAAATTTTAAAGGAATTAAATGATGCAATTAAAGTATATATTGAGGCCAAAATGATGGAGACCATAGCAGAGACGAAATTTGTAAAGGTCATGACAGAGCTCGGACTAATATCCCTGCCATCAAGTACAAAAGAAATGATATTCAAAGAAATTTTAAATACATTTAAAAAGGAATTTAATGAGGTTATTGAAAAAACATTATAATTTTACATAAAATCCATCCATAAATTTTATAATATTTTTATTTATCATTCTTCTTAATACCTCTTTTATCTTTTCTTCCTCCGGGTTTATATGGAAATTGTTTTTTAATATTGCTTTAACATTTTCCAATGAAACTTTCTTTTCCTCTTCCAAAATTTTATTTACAATATTCATTAAATCCTCATAAACATTCCATGGGAATATAAACCAGGCCCAATCAGACTCATGCACTTCCTGAGAATAGTAATCGGGTTTGAATATAGATCTTGTTATGTGAAGTAGAGCTGCGGATTTAATGGACTTTGGATTTAAAGATTTTACATAATCGTGCGCCAATTTCATGCTCTGGCCTGTATCTGTTATATCGTCTATTATCAAGACATCCATTCCATTTATATCCACGGGCAATCCTTGAACTATTTTTGCATGTCCGTCAACGGTCGCTGTTATACCCCAATGTTCCGTCTTTATTGTATAGAGATTTTTTTGTTGGAATCTGTCAGAGACAATTCTAGCAGGTACAATTCCACCCCTTGCCATTCCAATTATGACTTCTGGTTCGTAATTGTCCTTTTCCATTTTCTTTATAATATCATCCACCCATCTTTCTATATCGTGCCATGATACCAATTTGCATTTAAATCCATACATGAAATGGATATTGATATAATGGTTAAAATTTATTTCGATTATTAATAAATTTATAATTTTTAAAAAATTTTTATTATTTTGTAAGTAATCTATGGAGTAAAATAAATTTTAAACAATATTTTTTTATAGTATATCTGAATTCATATTTATTGGGTATATGGTTGAAAATAAAAAAGAAACAGACAAAATAGTTCTATTCAGCTTAAAAGATAATCCTGAAATAACAGTAGAGGAATTTTTTAAAAAGATGACGGAATTTCAAAATGATAAAAAATATGAAAATTATGAAATATTTTTTGATGGAGATCTTCAAGCAATATGTGCAAGGCCAAAAAGGCCATCAAATAGGAAAATTTAATATACCCGAATAAATTAGTAATTTTCAGGCGTAAACTTTTCTCTTTTTGGGAAGAGTGGACGTCGAAAGGAAAAAGGAAGGAAGAAAGTATGGAGAACGTGACGAAAATAAAAGACTTGACCCCGGATTCTAAAAGGGTCAATGTTTTGGGAAAAGTGGCAAGCATTGGCGAAACGAAAGAGATAACAACAAAATATGGAGAATCCAGGAGATTGACGGAAGTAGTGATAGGTGATGAGACAGGAACAATTACCCTTACCCTATGGGGAGACCAAAATCAGGGAATTTCGCAGGGAGACACATTGTATATAGACAATGGATACATAACATTGGTCAGAGGCCACATGAGGTTGAATGTCGGAAAATATGGAAGCATAAAGAAATCCGAGGAGAATATAGACAATATAAACATGGAAAATGATGTTAGTGCTGCAGAGCACCGCGATGATTTCCATAATAGGAGATCAAGAGGAGGAAGAAGGGATTTTAAGAAGAGGTTCAAGGATTGATTTTTTAATTAAGATTTAAAATTATTTTTTATAATTTTTGATATTTTTTTTAAAACTTCTGTTTTTTTCTCATTGGTTTCAACATAAAATCTTATTTTATCAGAATACCATTGTTTTGGATATTTTTTCTCCTGTTTTTCGTACTTATATCCTAAAACTTTTAATGCCTTTTCAATTATTTCAGGGTTTGGATCAAAAGCTAAATTTCTCGGAATTTTTCTGCCCATCTTTCTGGAATTTTTATTTGAAAAATATGAGGGATAAATTATCATTTTTCTTCAATTAAGATTCCATTCAACACACCATCTTGTCCCGGTCTTGAAGTTATTTTTACCAATCCAATTTCCGTCAAAACAACGGCGCCTTTATTAATTATATTTCTTTGCACATAGTGCGGATTTGCACTATTTTCTTTAACTGTTATCAATTTAGCCTTTTTCATTGATTTTGTTTTTGGATCATACACATTTACAAATTCAGCTTCTAACAATTTTATCTTTAAGTTTCCTCCATAGGTTCTAACTATTTTTCTTTTATCCTTACCGATTTTTGTCAATACCGGGTCTCCACCAATTTCATACCTTCTTTTATTTCTGAAATGCCTATATTTCCCTCCTGTATATTTCCTTACAGATCTACCCTGCCAGAATGTCATCGCAATGCACCTTTTAAAATACTATATTTAACTATTATATAAAAGTTTATCTTTAACTGAATATATTTCAATTGTTAGTAATAATATCAAATTTCTACAAAAAATAAAAATTGAAATAGATGGCAAATTTTTATATCTTTTTATCTTTATATCTTATAAAAATAATAGGAGGTTTTATGATGGCTGATGAAAATAAATATGAATATTTTAGTGAAGTACAATGGTTAGATGATAGAAGGACTTTATTAAAAGTCAAAAATTATGAGATTGAAGTAGATTCTCCTCCCGAATTTAAAGGCCCGCCTGATAAGATGACCCCGGAAGAATTATTTCCAGGTGTATTAGCATCTTGTATTTTAACAACTTTCCTGGAATTTAAGGATAAGATGGGCATAGATTTGAAGTCCTGGAAGGCAAAGATAAAAACAACATTAGGACCAAGTCCTGAAAAGGGTTACAGGTTTGAAAAGATCGAAATACATGTCATTATGAACGTTTCAGAAAAGGACAAAGAAAAAATACCGAGAGCGATGGAACTTGCCCATAAATATTGCTTTATATCCAGGGCCATAAAAGGAAATGTTGAAGAAAAAATAGATTGGGAATTTGAAGAATAATTCACTTTTTATTTAATTTTTTCTTTAAATTTTCCAGTTCTTCTTTTATACTTTTATCCAGAGGATTTTTCTTTGCTTTTTCCTCCAATTCTGCAATCCTAGCCTCCAAAGCCTTTTTTTTCCTTGAAAGATCCTTTTTGCTGAGACCCATGTTAAAGTAATTGAAATTCCAAAATAATAATTTTTTTAATTTTGAAATCCTTTTCCTAAATATGGAAAATTCAAACAAAAAAGATAGACACGATAAATTTTCAGAACTTTCACTGGAATATTCAAAAAAATATGGTGGTAAAATTCAAACACTTCCTAAAGTTCCAATCAGAGATTTAAATGATTTTTCAATATGGTATACACCTGGAGTGGCCAAGGTATCATTGGAAATAGCAAATGATCCTGATTTGTCATACGAATATACATATCGATGGAATTCCATTGCAATTTTAACTGACGGAACAAGAGTATTAGGATTGGGATTTGTGGGTCCATATGCGGCAATGCCTGTAATGGAAGGTAAATCGTTGCTCTTTAAATATTTAGGTGGTGTTGATGCAGTTCCATTGCCAATAAACGTTCAAAACGAATATGAATTTTTGCGAGTTGGAAAGGCAATTGAGCCTTCTTTCGGGGGAATCAATTTAGAAGATATAGAATCACCAAAATGTTTTAGGATACTTGAGAAACTTTCCGAAAGTGTTCAAATTCCGGTATGGCATGATGATCAATTGGGTACAGCTGGCGCCATTTTGGCAGGATTGATAAACGCCCTAAAATATACAGGGAGAAATGTAAAAAATACTAGGATAGTATTTTTGGGTGCAGGTGCTGCAAACATTGCAGCTGTTAGGATATTGACAAAATATGGTTTTGATCCCGGAAATATGATTGTTGTTGATTCAAAGGGAATATTAGAACCAGAAAGATATGATATAGATAATATGATGAAGACAAATCCTTGGAAATACGATATTGCATTGAAAACAAATAGGGATAGGATAAATGGGAACATAGAAAAGGCATTGGAGAACGCTGATGTATTAATTGCTGCATCAACTCCTGGGCCTGGTGTTGTAAAGGGCGAATGGATTAAAAAAATGAATAAAGATTCAATAATTTTTGCACTCGCAAATCCAATACCAGAGATATGGCCCGATGAGGCATTAGAAAATGGTTCGGCAATAGTTGCCACTGGTAGGTCAGATTTTCCAAATCAAATAAACAACAGTATGGTATTTCCGGGCGTTTTCAGAGGGGCCCTGGATGCAAGGGTAAGGAAAATTACCGATAACATGGTAATAGCAGCATCAGAAGAGCTTGCCAAATTTGCACAGGAAAGAGGTTTAAAAAGAGATTATATAATACCCAAAATGACAGATTGGGATGTCTTTCCAAGAGTTGCTGCTGCGGTGGCCAAAAAGGCCGTTGAAGAAAACATGGCTAGAAAAACAGGGTCCTATGAATTCTTTTATGAAAGGGCAAAGGAAATAATTTCGAAGACTAGAAATTTAATAGATAAAATGATTAATATGGGTTACATTGAAGATATAAGGAGGTAAAAATATGGATATAGAAATCAGAAAGTTTGAAGAAAGGGATCTGGAGCAAACAAAATCACTTATAATAAGATTAAAGAGGTTCAATTCAGAGCATGATCCTTTGTTTAATCTGAATTCAAATATAGAAGATATAGTGAAAAATTACATATTAGAATCATTAAAAAGAGATGATGTAGATATATTTGTTGCAGATTACAACGGAAAAATAGTTGGCGTGATAATAGCGCATATATACGATAGGAGATTTTACATACCGGAAAAAGAGGTAAGGATAATGGATCTCTATGTTCTGCCTGAATTCAGGAAAAATGGGATAGGCAGATCATTGTTGAACTATGCAGCAAACTATGAAAAAGAAAAAGGTTGTAGTATATTAACGGTAGAATTTCCATCAGAAAATTTGTTGGCGCACAAGTTTTATTCATCCATGGGGATGAGATCAATAATATCCATTTACGGAAAAACTCTGTGATCTAAAATTCATTATTTATTATTTTTGAAACCCCTTCGGGATTATCTATCATAGGCATATGGCCACCCTCTACAATATAAAGTTTTGAATTATTGATACTTTCATGAAATTTTTTTGCATATTCCATATTTATTATATTATCATATTTTCCCCAAATTATTATAGTTTTAATTTTTATGTTTTTTAATTCATCAATATTTAATCTATTCGTTTTGGAATTTTTTATAATTATATTTTTAAATATAATTTTATCAAAATCATTTTTAGATATAGAATTTATAAAATGTTCTATATAATTTTCGTCATAGTCGCCCACAGGTGGATTTATGCCGGCTGAGTCTATTAAAATTAATCCTTTTGCATTGTTGTATTTCAAGACATAATTAACCGAAATCCATCCACCATAGGAATTCCCCATTATAATTGGTTTATCCTTTATAACATTTTTAATAAAATCATGAATTGAATCTGTCTGTTCATCAATAGTATATCCTTCCAGCCTTTTTTCAGATTCTCCGTGGCCCAAAAGATCTACAAAATACAAAGAGAATTTTATATCCAAGTAGGAATCCATTTTAGCAAAACCTTTAGATGAAGATCCGAGACCATGTAGCGCTATTATTGGAATATCTCCCTTTCTATATAGATATGAAATTTTTCCGTATGTACAGTCAAAATATTTTCTCTCCATCATGATAGATATTTATCTTTTAAATATTTTATCAGATATTCGGGATTATAATATTCTCCAAATGATATTTTCAATAAATTCTCCGGAGAATATACCGAACCATATCTATGTATTGAAAAATGCAAATAATCCTTTATATTTTTAATATTCCATGAATCCAAATAATCTTTTATCAAAAATCCCTTTTCATAAATCATTGCAGATAAAATATTTCCAAGCGTATAAGTAGGGAAATACCCGAATGATCCATGTGCCCAGTGTATGTCCTGGAGGCAACCTTCAGAATCATTTTTTGGTTCAACACCAAGATATTTTTCATACATTTCGTTCCATATTTTTGGAACGTCTTCTGCCTTAATTTTTTCATTTATCAAATCCTTTTCGATGAAATATCTTATAGCAATGTGAATGTTATAAGTCAACTCATCTGCATCTACCCTTATAACATTTCTTTCCACTTCGTTGAAATAATAATATATGTCATCATCGCCGTATTTTCTTAAAAACCTTAGTCTTCTATTTAGTAAATTTCTAGAGTTTTTTATAAAACTTTTACTTTTTCCAATTATATTTTCAAAAAATCGTGATTGTGATTCATGTATTCCCAGTGATGGGGAACCCTGCACTGGAGTATATTCCAAGAATTTATCCTTTTGCAATTCATATATACCATGGCCCATTTCATGTATTGTCGAGAATAGTGATGATTTGAAATTTTTACCATAATATCTTGTTGTGATCCTAACATCATTATATGAAATGCCTATAGTGAATGGATGTTCAGATATGAACAACCCAAATCTATCCATGGGAATATCGAAAATTCTTAAAATGTCATAGTTTAATTTTTTCATATCTTCAATTTTATATTCAACATTTTTAATTTCACTTGATTTTGTAAAAACATTCTCTGAAAATACCTTTTCAACTATTTCTTTTAAATTATTTAATATATATTCAAAAATATAATCGGCCTTTTGAACATTAAAATCTTCTTCGTATAGATCCAACAATGCATTATACCTGTTATTTTTCCATCCCAGTCTGTCAGCTATTTCTTTTGAAT
Organism: Thermoplasmata archaeon; assembly: GCA_039794005.1. GTDB lineage: Archaea > Thermoplasmatota > Thermoplasmata > Thermoplasmatales > ARK-15 > JAGDXR01. The sequence continues at coordinate 15,077 of JBAMMA010000007.1, read as the reverse complement.
AATAAACTATGTCATTTAAATGGCTTGAAAAGTAGAGAAAGTTATTTTCTTTTTTTGCTTTCATCCAAGCCTGTGTGGCCTCTATCCTCTTTTTTGAAATCTTCATTAATAATGAATCGTCTATTGAAGAATAGTAGTGATATGTCCTATTCATTATTCTTAAAATTCCATTTTTAAAGTCATTGTCAGAATTATTCTCCAAAATTTTATAATATTTATCATATAATTTAATGAATTCCTTTTTTTCTAATATATTTATTAGGCTGACAGCATCTCCTCTCCACCTTTGTCCCAATTCTGGCATATGTGTTTCAAAATCAAAATTCATCAGTCTTTGTGAATAATTTAAAGAATATAACATTCTGTATTCCTTAAGAAAATCTGACCAAATATCCATACTTACATTAAAGAGAAATAAATTAAATAAACTTTTATTTCGTGAATACCACACAAATTTTAAATATTAAAAATTTGGTAATTTTAAATATGCAATTTGAGGAAAAAGGCGTATCTGAGGTAATTGGAACGTTATTGATGTTAGTAATCACGGTAGTTTTATTCAGTTCAATATTTTATTATGTAGCGACAATTCCGACTCCTCAAAGTCAAATATATTCTACATTTTCAGCTCAATTGATTTTACCTTCAAACAACAATGGAACATTTAATATTACAATAAAAAATAATGCCGGTGAGGCTTTGTTAATTTCAACCACAGAATTGATTATTTCAATATCAAATCCCTCACATCAGGTTGTGCATATGCTGACATATCCTCAAATATATTCACAATTATTGTCTCAATCTTCCAATTACCTGAAGGGATATTTTGCACCAGGCATGAATTTCACCTACCATTCATGGTGGGATAATATATATGATTACAATAGCCAGATGATAATACACGTTTATTTAATTGATATACAAAATAATCAAGTAGTATGGAATTCTGTTTTGCAGGGTATTGAAAAACCTTTATACATAATTGGCATCTCATACAATCCAAGTCCATTTCCAGCAGTTACATCATTTATAGGCAAAATATTTGCTTATGTGATTTATAACAATCAGGGTTCTATTCCAAAAGTTACAATATCCATACCAAAATTGTCGATTAACAACCAGACAATGTTATATTATAATCAATATACTTTTGAATATTCTCAGCCTTTTGCAAATCTTAGACCCGGAAACTATACAGTATGGATAAATGCTACGTTAAATAATATTAAATCCTCTTATCAGACATTATTGCCTGTTTTAGTAACATCCCAGTCATTTATAGCATTGAAAGTAACATCGATAACTCTGGAAAATCCAGAACCTGTGCATGGATCTTCTACAATAATATTCATATCAATTACAAATCCATTCCCTGAAAATGTCACTTTTTATTTTAATATTACAGATAATTTCCCGAGTTATCCAAATGGATGGCAGTATATTTATACATCTCAGGCAAGTCAGAATGATCCAACAGGTCCATACACCATTCCTGCAATGACATCAACAACGTATTCAATATCTTGGTTCAACATCGGTGGAAATTATGTTGCGGCTGGAGAACATGTATTATCTGTAAATTTTGTAAACGTAAATCCATTTGTTCCCACATTGGGGAAAATGATAAATGTATCTATTTTCCCTAAAATAATATTTGTTGGTTATGATTTTCCAAATGGTGTATCGAATACTATATATAATTATTATTATAATATTTTCACATATGTTGATTTTCCAATAACGATATATCCAGTAACAACATCAAAAAATGTGTTTGTGGATGTTGGTGGATATGATTTTGTAATATGGGTGATGGGAAGTAATCAGGCATCCCTTAATGAAGGACAGTACAATGGTGTTACAAACCTAGAAGAATTAGAAAATCTTTTAAGTGAAGGAGGCTCTCTATTATTCATTGGAAATAGCACTAATAATTACAACGGCCTTTTATCAAATTATATTCAGGAAACATCTGAAATTCAATATGTTAATACAACGGTTAATTTTTATAATTTAACGAAGATATCACCAAATTCCGTAAATATACCAATGTCTTTAGGTAAATATTACACGGCTAATATATCAGCATACCCTAGATTAAATTATGTAATATTTTCATACATAAATACCAATAATTTTTATGCAAAAATACTTGCAAACTTTTCACAAAATGTCAATCCTGTTGGGATTTACGGAGTTTATAATACGACTACCAACGGAAATGTTAACCATGGAAAATTTGTTTTATTTGGATATCAGACAACTTCTATGCTTTTATATCAGCAATATTACCCATTTGTAAAGATTTTGTATTGGCTATCAAATCTTACTGTCCTTAATGGTGTTCAGGATATTGCCCTTGTCGATATGGCATTATCAAATTATACACCCGTGTTTATGCAACCGGTTAATATAACATTCTATATCCAAAATTATTCACCAACAGTCTTTAATGCAACATATCTGGAATTTTTGGTGAATGGGCAGCCAATAACTGTATTGGAAAATGGAAGAAATGTATCAAGCACAAATATTTATGTTCCTCCAATACCTCCAGATGGTAATATAACAAAGGTAACAGTGACATGGTATGCAAACATTACACCTGGAACATATAGATTATTCGCATATATCAATCCTTACCACTTTCCACCGGAAATAAATTATAATAATAATGTTTTGAGTTCAAATGTAAACATAGTATTAAATGTCAGATTTTCAGTTTTATTCTTGTTTGTATGCGGTTCCAATGACAAATATAATTATCCCACATCAGTAAATAGCACATTGCAAAATTATTCAGTTGCATATAAATTTTTGAAATACAATGAACAGAGTTCTTCACCTGTTCCAAATCTTATTAACCCATCATCACCATATTATTTCTTGAAATACAACCTTGTTATTATTGATTTTAATACAACTGGTACATTATATACATCTACAACAACCTGGCCAAACTATCCAAATATGTTAGCAGCTGCAATTAATAAATATATGACACAAAATCCCAATATTGGAAAATACCCAACTTCACTGTTAATTTTAGGTGAAGGTGCAGGTATTGCAATAGATTCTAATCAAACTATTTTAAATGATCTTGAATTAAACCAAATATCCGTGAGTGGTGTTAATTCACCAACGATCATAAATCTATACGGTAATAATAATACAAATACCGGTTTTGATTATTTAGGCAATAATCTTACAAGAGGTTATGGTATAGAATATAATATAGTTAATTATAAAAATATAATAACACCATCTCAAAATAATAATGAAATTAATTTACTCCAAAATTCGGGAAATGTTTATGCAATATTGGAAAACATATCTGGAGTTACGGTTGGCATAGTTCCTTTAAGTCTAGAGAATTTCAAGGGAATAATACAGGAGCATTCAATTTATTTTGGTCCTCCTGCAGGTTATGGTGCAATATCTTCAAAATATATTTTCATGCTAAATATGCTTGGAGCTTTCCATTACTTTATTAATTATTCAATACCGGAGGTATTGGGAACAGACATTAATGTAAATTCAAAAAATGTAATGATAAACCAATATTATATTATATCAGGATTAATAAGAAATTTGGGCAATCTGCCTTTTTCAGCCATAATAAATGCTTACGATGGTAATCAATTGTTTTCAACTCAAACAGTATTTGTTCCAGGGCTGACCACTATACCATACAGAATAATATGGGATCCGCAATATCCTTCACCCCCTAACCTTCCAAGGCACATCAGGATTGTGATTTCAAGTGTAAATTCAAGGCAATTTGTTATAAATAAATTGGGATACAATCCATTTAATCTTCTGAAGGAAGGCATTCTAGATATCCCGGTATACATCTTTTATGATGATTTCTCATCGCAGTCATATTTCACATCTTATGATACTGTATGGGGATTTACAGGTGTTAACTATTATAATTCTAGCAATAATTTATTATACTCTGCACCACCCTATGCCATATTCGGTCCTGTAAATCAATATTCACAAAATAATTTATTTGCTGGAACTGGACCTTCAGGGTCAACAAATGAATGGTTATGGATATCCCCAGATCAGGCTAATTCTCCATCCGGAGGATATGCACTTGGCGTGTATTACCAATATAATAACTTTGGTTCACAATCAGGTTATTATTATATACAAACTGAAAACCTTTACCTGAAAGAATCGAATTATGCCCTTTTGGAATTGGATGCCAAATTTGAATTGTCAAACGGTGGAGAAGGCGTTATGATATTTGCATCTCCTTCTGGAAAATCTCAGTGGTACTGGCTTTCACCTTTAAATGGCTATCCTGCTAATGTCAATGTATATGGAATTTTACCAGCCAACAAATATCAATATCCCAGCAATTCACAATACCTTGTTCCTGCATTTTCAACGGTTTCTGGAGGTCAACATTTACAATATGTCCATTATGTGATAAATTTAACACAATCCCTGGCCTTTTGGGGTATTTCATTATCTCAAACAAGTTCTATAAGCATAAGGTTTGTTCTTGTGGTAAACAGTAATTATCCATTAAATATATATGGAAACGATTTCTTCTACATGGATAACGTTAAGGTTATAGAAAACGGACAGGTTAATGGAGCTGGATCATTTAAAGGCGATGTATGGAAATTGCAAAATAATGGAAATTTATATTTCATGAACAATTCATTATATCCATTAGAGATAGACAATTTAATTTCAGTACCAATATCAATAGAAAATGTAATATGGGCAAAAATGGATTTTTATACGGACTACCAGATATGGGCCAGATATGCAGATTCAAATATACAAAGTGATGTTCCAAATGGAATTAATGTTTATGTTGGAACTTTGGGTACAAATGGAGAAATATTTTATAATCAGCTGGACACAAGGTGGGCTGGAGAAGCGGGAATGATAATAACAAAAAATACATACAATCAATGGGCCTGGGCATCCCAGATTTATAGCGTATACTACATAGGAATGTATGCATTCCATCAGCCAGAGGTTTACAATGATATTAATTTAACATCATATATCGGGCAGAGTATTTATTTAAAATTCCAGGTTCATGGAGATACATCGACCTTATATACCAGTACAGACGGTTATATACCAACTGTTACAATAAATGGAAATAAATACGACGTGGATAATAGAATATCTACATCTAATCAATGGTTTGCATTAACAGATATAATAATAGTTGGATACAGCCCTATTGGAATAATACAAACATCTAACATTTGGACATAAAATTTTATTTCTGTTTTTATTTACTCCTTTGTGGAAGAATATAAAATGAAATGGGCTTATGCAATACTATTTTCCAGCATGGCACAGGGGCCAATATCAACAATATTAACACTATATTTAATATCAAATCCTCTTTTAAAGGATGCTGAAATTTACATATCAATAATGATGTCTGGAGGAACAATTGCATCCGTAATATCTACATATTTATTTGGCAAAATAACTGACAGAATAAACAACAAAAATTATATTATAATATTTTCCTTCACCGGTGTTACATTGTCGATTTTGATATTTTTATTTCTGTCAAATCCAATTTTCATTATAATAAACTATTTTTTGTATTCATTTTTCTCTAGTGCATCATCCGCACCAATTAACATAATAATAATGGAAACAATTGAGGAAAATCTGTGGAAAAAGGCATTTTCCAATCTACAATTTGCCTCAAGTTTTGGTTCAACATTAGGTTTCATAATTTCGTTTGCTTTTACCCTTAATTTCTATGTTTTAAGCCTTCTTTATATATCATTTATTTTGTCAATCATTTCATTAATATTACTTATTATTTTATTGCCAAAGACTAAAAGAAAAATAGATAGAAAGGAGTTCCTGTTAAATATTTATGTATATATGAGCAGGCTCTTTTATAACCCTTTCCTATATGTAAGGCTAACAAATGAAAGCATTTGGAAAACAATCAAGAATTTAAATTTTAAAAAGATTAAAAATAATAATATTACTTATCTTTCTATTGCTACATTCATATTTTACATTGGCTCTGGGTTGTTCAACACCATGTATCCCGCAGCACTCAAAGTAAAAACAAATTCAGATTTTCTATCTTTCCTGATACTTTCAATTGGAATGATAATTCAAACATTATCTTACCTTTTGATTTGGAAAAAGACGAAATTTTTTGCAAAGTCTGATAATTTAATAAAGGCAATATTCGGAAGAGGTTTATCCTATTTCATAATTTCTTTTACATTTTTATTGCCTTTTCCAATTTTCATGGGCTTAAATATCCTGTTCTATCCGATAGCTGCTGGCCTTGCATTTTCTATCTTTTACACCGTATCAAACATTATTGCCTTTGAAATAATAGGAAATAACGCAAGGGGTAGAAAAATGGGATTGTATACTTCCATGATACAAATAGGAGTATTTGTTGGGTCATTTTTATCTGGATATATAACGGAAAATTTCGGATATACGGTTGATTTCTTATTGGCATCAATTTCAGTCTTTCTCTCCTCCGCCTTTTTCTATAGACTCAGGAGGTTTGCTTGAAAATTCAATCTTAAAGGTATTACCACATCTAAGACATTTGAAATTACCATCTGGAAGAATTTCATGTTTATCATAACCACAATATGGGCATATGACTGTGAACTTATTATTATTAATTTCATCTACTTCCTTATTTTTAATTTTATTTTTTCCAGGTTTTTCAAACATATTCATCATATAAAATATTATTAAAACTATTCCAAGTGCTACCATTATAAAGTAAATAATAGAAATGTAGAGGTTAAAAATAAAATTTAGTGGTTTTGGATAAAATTCTAAAGATCCTGAAAAATCAATAAAGAAGTGCATGGCTATGCTCATATATATGCCATATCTTACATATAATATGCCCAAAACAATTCCTGCAATTATGGTACTTGGCACTTTGTATATGGACCACGAAGCTGTATGTGCATAGCCGAATAAAATGGATGAAAATATTATGAGTATAATTGATGGTAAATTTAAATCATAATTTCCACCTGTTATCATCCTGTGTAATTTAACTTTATTTCCAATTGATATATTATACAGATACAGTGGTATCCCTATAATTATAGATCTATATATAAATTCCTCCCACACAGGTGCCTGAAGCAATTCAACGATTAAATCATTATCTGGAATTCCAGAGGTGGGATTTCCAAATGGATTTGCATTCCTGGTCATAATTATAGATATTAAATAAGAAATAAGCGTTAAGGAGACAACAATGGTAATTCCATCCGCAAGAGACAAAGGTCTGTCATAATTTTTATCTTTAATGAAAATCATAAAGTCCCTTGTAATTAATATTAAAACTGCTGTTATTATTATCGTTAAAATAAAAACCCAATAATATGTTTGAATTGGTGAAACTATAAATGCAAATGCCAATATTGGATAGTATATGAAATAAAAAATTGCTTGTCCACCTTTCGCAACATTAATTATAAAAAACAGGTAATATATTGAAAAATAATCTATCATTAATGTTATGAAAATTATTATGAACAACATCATGCTTATGGTGGTAAATAAAGAATCTCTCTTCATACTTAAAACATTGCATTTTTCTATTTTTAATTTTCTAAATATTTATGTGAAAAAATTATATTTGTTTTTATTAATCTTTTAATCAATGATAAAAATTGATCAAAAATATATCAAAGATTTTAGCAACATAAAGGGTAAAAAGGATAAAGATGCAGCTGTTTGCTTATGTTTAAAAGAAAATGTTATAATTTTGGAAAAGAGGAAGGAGAATGAAAAGGATCCATGGTCTGGACAAATATCTCTTCCAGGTGGCCATTTTGAAGAGCATGATATCTATTTGATTAATACAGCAAAAAGGGAATTTATTGAAGAAACATCCATCAATGAATTTAATATTCTGGGAGGATTAACAGTTGAACATCCCATGAACAGGTCAGACATGAATGTTTACGTATTTTTATGTGAATCAAACAAATTGGAAATGGCAAGACCGCAAAAGAGCGAGATCGATTATTTTTTATTTCCAAACATAAATGATTTAAATGAAAATTATGGGGAATATAAATTTAGAAATTTTGATTTTAAAGGCTTTTATTACATTTATGAAAATAACATAATATGGGGGATGACGGCAAGAATAATAAAATATTTTAAAGAAATTATTTCAAAATCATGAGAATGTAAGCCAAACCTCCAATTACAGCTCCAATCAATATTCCTAAGATGTAAAATATTGCCGGAACAAGGACATTGTTTATGAAATTATAAAAATGCACATGATTATAGCCAAACATATAATCAAAGGCAGCCAATATAATTAAAATTAAAACTCCAACTATTGACATTATCAGGCTTGCCTTTTTATACTCCTTAGGGCCAATTATATAAAATCCAATTCCCCCTACAATAAAGACAAGTACAGCTGATGCAATAATGGTTTCAAGGAATGTGCAGCCATTTAATACAGGTGTTGGCATTTATATCACCTTTATTAGTAAAATGCATACAAAGAATTAAACTTTACCTTTATTTATAACGTTTCTATGTTAATCAATTTAATTTTTGTGTCGTAATCCAATATTTTCTCACTATCGGTTTCCACTTCTCCAATTTCATTTGTTATAGGATCAATTCTCCAAAATTTACCAGCTTCAGAAAAATCCACATTGAAATCCTCGGATGTTATTATCCTAAGCCCTTCCATATTTCCAAAATAAAAATCCCTAAGATAATAATGCCCTAAAGAAAAATTGCCAAACACAGGATCTACGGGTATAAAACCGTATTCTTCTGTATAAATCTCCACCCAATGATGTGGCATTATATTGTTTTCTATTATGGAATATCCACCTCTCCATCTGGCGGGAATATTTAAAGATCTCATCAATGCAATCAAAAGTATAGATTGCATGGTGCTATCTCCTAACATGTTAAATAAAGAATATTCAGATATATTGTCATATAAAATATAAGACCTTGGAAATACAAATGTTATTGTTTCAGTTATATGTTTGTAAATTTTTATTATTTTTTTAATATTTTCATTTTCATTCCTTGTTAAATTTCTCACAATTTTTTCCATGTATCTGTTAAAAGAGACATGTGGACTCCTTTCTTCCAAATATAAATCTTTCTTTGAATCCATATCTCCATCTCTTATGTTAATATCCCTTGTTTCCAAACTTATTCTAGCTTTAAATACATTTGATGTGTCATAAAAATATATCGCCCGATGTGGTCCCTCTAATATTTTGTAATATCTTGGATAAGTTTCCAATATCTTTACATTTTTTTGATAATAATTTTCTGTGGGAAGGGGAATCCAGACTTTGTAAGCAACATTTTTATTTAGATTAATTGAAATCTCATACTCTATCCTATAATTATTTAAATTTCCGGAAGAAATTTTTCTAGAAACAAATTCCAAGAAGTTCTTATAAGGGGATATGTTATATGATGAATTTTCAAATAACTTTTTATTTAAATAATGTAAATTTTCAGGACTTTTGTTAAAGAATCTCTCTTCTCCATTTATAAATATTCTGTCAAGCGTACCATTTTTAATAAAATAGTCAATATTTTTTGTGTCAAAATCTTTAATATATTTTTCAAGTTCTAATATCAGTTTTTTCCTTGTTAAATCATAATTCCTTTTCAATATATTTAATCTAAAAATTTCATATTTTAATCTATTTATTATATCTTCATCATATTTTTCATTTACATTTTCTACCATTTTTTCAAAGATTTCAAAATTACCGAGAAACTTTTCTCTGACAAAATTTTCAGGCATAGGGATGCTTAAATATTCAGTACCTAGAACCATAATATTATTAAATAAAAATGAGAATATAACTTTATGCCAAAAACGTGCAATAATTTAATAATAACATGGAACAAAGGATATCCTTACATAATAGATATATTTTTTAGAATTTTGATTTTTATATTCTTTTTAATATTTTCAATTAGTTTGATTTTATATTATAAAACGTTAATAATAGGCATATTATTAATTTTAATAATTATAATCTTCAATATTTTACCTTCAAAATCAAAAAATGGATTAAAAACAATGAAGGCAAGATTATATGATAACTGTTACATATCTTTTTCAAAATCTTTTACAATATGGCCTGATAAAATATTTTTTGATGAAATAAAATTTATAATATTTTTTAAATTAGAAAATTTTAATTATTATAATAAAAACATGTTATTGGAATCTGAAAATCAGGGATGGCAAATCATTTTCATAAAAAATAACAATGATGTGTTCTGGGGTCCAGAATTTGCAATAAATCTAAATAATAATGATTTAATATTTATATGTGCCTTTTATAATTTAATCAAAAATAAAAATTTAAATTATTATATAATTAAATTAAAACATGAAAAATTGATGGATTTTATTGAAAATGTAAAGATTAATAATATAGATAAAATATTAAATAATTATGAAAAATATGATATAAAATTTTGTAAAAAGTGATTGAAAAATTTTTTAAATGTTTATTGAATATAAAAATTGGGCCACCGTAGCTTAGTGGGTAGAGCGGCTGATTCGTAATCAGCAGGTCGGGGGTTCGAGTCCCTCCGGTGGCTTTTGGCTATCATCAAATTTTAATATTCAGATTTTTTTAATATCTATTGATGGAAGATAAAGATATTTTTAAAAACTTAGCGTTTGAATATATGAAATTAAATCAGAGAGAATATAATAAAATAAAAAAGGCAAAAAAGGTCGCTGCAATATGTTTACCTTTATCGTGTTATGATCTTAATGATAACTTAAAGGCATTTTTGAAGATCGAAAATCTTGTATATGCAGAATTTTTGATAAAAAGAGATTATGATTCCCATGAAAAATTCAACGAATTTTATTATTCAATTAAATACATTGAATTGAAGCAAGCAATAAAAATATTCGATGAAGCCTATTCAAAATCTGAAAAGGAAAAATTATTAAAATATTATAGAACTAAACCAGAAATCCCTATTGTAATTTTAAACACATTGAGAAATGCATTAAAAACCAACAGTCATATAATTAATTTTTGGATTGATAGTCCAGTCGGTGAAATTAAAAATGAGAATATAGATAGATATAAAATCAAATGGTATGGCATAAATTATATACCATTTGTAAAAGATAAAGAAACATTCATAAATAATTATAAAACATTAATATCATATTTTGAAAAATTTAAAATTACAATAAATGAAGAAGGTTTTGTAGATATCAAAAAATTGTTTAATGAAGTGGATAAAAATAGGCTGGAAGAATATTTAAAAAAGCTTAAGGACAATATAAATAATATTCAAATTAAGAATTTATCAAAATTAATATTTTTATTATATATTAAAAATTATGATAATGAAAACATATATACAGAAATATTTGATTTTATTAATTTCATTAAATCTTTGGATGATGAAACCAAAGATTTTATTTTGATTTGGTTGAATGAATTTATCGATATTGATATAAATGAAATTAAGAATGAATTGATGGAATTTGATGAAGAAAAATTTGAGGAATTTAAAAACATATTCTATTTTATAAGTGAGGAAAAATTGAATGAATACAAAAATGCTATATTTTCCAATAATTTGTTAATTGAAAAGGATAAATTAAAAGAATTTATGAAAATCTATTGGGATATTTATAAGGATGAAAATTATGATATTTCTTCAAAATTTGTAGCAGATTTAACAATTGAAGGTCCTGTGGTTTTATATGGAAATGGTAAAACGACATTTTTATACAATATTTTAAATTCAGGTAATGAAAAAATAGTATTTTTAAAGAACTTTGATTCACTTTTAGAGAATGTTCAAGTATCAAATTATTTAAATGATGTTATATTCTTTTATGATTATGATCTATTGGATATTGATAAAAACAAGGTTCAAAAATTCTTGGATGATTTAAAAAATTTAAAAGTTAGACAGAATAAATTTTTCAGGATAATTTTATCTGTTGATGAAATAAAAAATTTTGATATCGAAAAAAATATTAAAGAATATATTTTAAACATTGATAAAAAATCTTTGCAGAATAAAATTACCATTAATTTTGTAAGTATTGATTGGAATAAATATGGTATAAATTTTATAAAGCAAATTCTGCCAGATAAAATTAAAAATGTGGAGGAAATATTAAACAAAATTATAAGACTATCATCTGAAAACCCAGAAATTATGAAAATATATTCCTATGTTATATCAGATATGAACGATGAAAATAATGCTTCAACATTTTTAAACGAATGCAAAACGGGAAATCATTTATGCATTTATAATTATTTAAAGACTAAATCAGAAAGGAGTGAAATATTTATTTTATTTTTATTATATTTTATAAATAATAATATGCCGTATCATATTTTAAAATATTTTGGAATGAATGAATATTTAAATAAATATTTTTATAATATAAATGATTATTTATACATACCTAAACAAATGAAGAATATTATTTCTTCTAATGCTAAAAATGATGAAGCCATATTAAAATACTTATCCAACACAATTTTTGATATATTGGACATAACATCAGGATACAAATTTGAGAAGGAAAGCAGAAGAAGGAATGATACTGTCATTGATAAATTAAACGAATTGCAGGAAAAGGCCGAAAAGATAAATTTTGATGAAAATAATATTAAATTTGTTTTATTCTATCATATAATTAAACATTTGAATAATATAGATTATAAAGATTTAGAAATGATTCACGAATTTCTGATAAACAACATTTTAATTGATGAAGAAAGCAATATAATTTATTATTTTGCTAAACTATTCTTTAATAGATTTAAACCAAACTGTTCTATAGATATAGATATTATAAATTATATTTCTGAAAATTATGAGCCAAAAATGGATCCATTCATTTATTTTTATATAGATAGAAATAGTTTGACTGCCAAATATGTAAAGAAAATAATAAAATCAAGAATTTATTTCAATGAAATAAGGAAAGACATTTATTCAGAATATATTATCAAAGATAATATTGAAGATTTTACAGTTCAAACTCTGAATTCTCAAAATAACGATGAAATTTTAATAAAAGCATTATCTTTAATAGAGTTAAGTAGATTTGATGAAGCTGTAAATATATTGGAAAACATTTTAGAAAGGGACATAGATTTTATAGAGGCGAGAATAGCACTAATAATATCTTATCTAAAGAAATTCATTTCTCAAGATTCCTTTAAAAAAGAGATTTTAGACAATGCAAATAAGAATGCAGATGAACTTATTAGATTAAATAAAAAGGGAAGAGATCTTTTAATATTAAAGGGATTGATTATTAGAGAATACTACGATAAATTCAACGTAAACATAATCAAAAATATTAAGGATATAATTCCAGATATAGATTCAATTTTTGCAAATTATCCAAACTTTTCTTATGCACATTACGTTAAATCACAATTATTATATATTTTGTCTGTTGAGGAAATTGACTATAATCTATCGATTTATAATTTAAATTCTTCTAATGAAGAGATATATAAGGCATTAAATTTTTATCCATATAATAAAGATTATATTTTTCAAAGGTATAAAATAGAAAAAAGATATTCTGAGTTAAATATAGAAATAAATAAAAATTTGAAATTGGCAATGGATGATCTCAACTTTGTTTTTGATGTAAATAATATAATACATTTAAAGGAAAAGTTTGATTTGTTATTATTATTTATAAAAAATAATATAAATATTGAAAATATCAGTGATGATTTAAACACATTGGAAAATTTAATTAAAGAAAGAAATCATGAATATTATTTAATTTTAAAAATAAAAAGAAATTATTTTGAATATTTAAAGGAAAAGAGGAATGAAATTTTGAATAATTCAGAAAATTTAATATTTGAAGGTTTAAATTTAAATATCAGAAATTATGAATTTTTGGAATATTCAATAAAAACATTGTATGAGTTATATAAAATTTCAAATAAAGAAAAGAAAAAGGATATATATGAAAAATTAGTGGAGATTATAAGCATATATAATATAAATAAATCGAATAGATCTATAATATTCATTGAAAATGCAATTACTATTTACGAAAATCAGAATATCAGCATTGAAGAATTAAATAAAAAAATAGAAAAAATTAAATTGGCCCTGGAGGATAAAATATATAGAACAGATGCATTAAAAATATTGTCTATATTATATGGCATATTGTATAAAAATACATCTTCAAAAGATAGATTACAATATTTAGAAGAATCATTAAAGTATGCAGAACTCTATTTGAAGGAAAACCCAAATTCTCCAAATTCATATTATATTTATATAAATAGATTGCTTGACAAGTTTGACTTAACAAAAGATGTTGAAATACTTAATATTGTTGAAAAATTCTTAAATGAAGCAAAAATCAAATTCGTTGATGATCCATACATTTTAACAACGTATGGAATATATTATTTATATAAATATAATACAACAAAAAATAAAGAGGAAAAGAGGAGATTTGTTAATCTGGCAAGAGAAATGTTTGAAAATGTATTAAAAAATAATCCAAATTTTGAATTAGCTCATAAAAATCTAGAAAATATTCATAAAATGAAAATGAAATAACAAAATTTATATATAAGAAAATGGTAAATTAAATTTGATAAAGATGAATGTGATAAAATATTATGTTATATCAATTTCTATTTTATTAATAATAGTTAATTTAAATTCTATTTCACAGTCAAAAATAATTTCAGAAAAGACAATTAATGTAACATTTTCCGAGACAGGTTTGCCTACAGGAACAAAATGGTATGTTAATATTACATATTTATTCACCCAATCATCATATAATTCAACAAGTACGCAGATTACGATATCCCTTTCATCAAATACAAATTATAGTTATACGATATCAACTGTAAATAAAAATTACAGCCCAAAACCATCCTCAGGATATATTGACAGTCCATCTTCCAAGACAATTTATGTAACATTCAATCCCGTTTTATATAATGTCACATTTACAGAGAGTGGTCTACCTGCAAACACGAAATGGTATGTAAACG
>JBAMMA010000006.1:0-119813 GCA_039794005.1 Thermoplasmata archaeon | reverse complement strand
GAGGTTCCGAAGTACTAGTGAGTGAAGATTAAATAAAAATATTTAATATTATGTATATAATTATAAAAATTATATTATTTTGTATTTCATTAATTACATCAATTTTTAATATTTAATAATTTAATTATTATTTCATTTCAATATTATTTTAATTTTATTATTTCTTTAGATGTTTAAGAATCTATTTGTCCAACCATAAAAAATTGAAATTCAAATAATACCTAATATTAAAAAACTAAGTTCGTAATATTTAAAAAATTGTTGAATTTATATTATAAAATTCTTATAAATTTTATATTAGAAATTAATATAAAAATTATAGTTTTAAAAAATAGAATTAAAACGAAACTATTTTATCATTTCTTTCATTATTAAATTGGGTGCGATCATGGATAAAATAAAGCTTGGAATTGTTGTATCTGAATATAATTTTGATATAACTATGATAATGTTAGAAAGAGCTAAGGTCGAAGCAGAATTTTTGGGCGCTGAAATTTCCCATATATTGTATGTTCCTGGCACTTTTGAAATTCCATTAGGTGTTAAAGCACTTTTAGAGAAAAATGACGTTGATGCAGTTGTAACTCTTGGAGCTGTTATTGAAGGTGAAACTGAGCATGATGCAATAATTATGGAAAATGCAGCAAGAAAAATTGAGGATTTGCAGATAGAATATTCAAAGCCCGTAGCATTGGGTATTACAGGCCACGGAATGACAAGGCTCCAGGCAATGGAGAGGGTAGAAAAGGCAAGGGAAGCGGTTCATAGTGCGGTAAAGATGGTAAACGCATTAAGAAACCTTAATAGAAAAATTTAAATATTAAAATAAATCATTTTAACTAAAGGTTAATAGGGTGATGATATGGCAGTAAGTAATGAAATAATATTGAAGGTTGCAGAGGCTCCTCAGATGGATGTTGGACTTGGCAGGGCTAGAATAGATACAGCCTCAAGGGAGGCATTGGGTGTAGAGGTAGGAGAAATCATAACCATTACAGGAAAAAGGACAACAGCAGCAAAAGTATACAGATTGCAGTCTGAAGATGAAGGTAAAGGCATTATAAGAATCGATGGAGACATTAGGATGAATGCAGGTGTATCTCTTGGGGACAAGGTAAAAGTTGCTAAGGCAAATTATGTTCCTGCAAAATCTGTAACATTTGCACCTTTGATTGAAAGAGATCAAAAATTAAAACTGGGAGAAGGTATTGAAGAGTTTGTAAGGAGAAGTTTATTAAACAGACCAATCGTTGAGGGTGATATTTTAGTCATTCCAGGTCTAACTTTGATAGGAAGGTCAGGACTAAAGTTCAAGGTTGTCAGGGCAAGTCCAAAGGGTGTTCTAATAATCAAAGAAAATACAGAAATTGTTGTCAAGGACGAGGCCGTGGAAGAAATAATAGGCGAGGCAGGAAGGGTAACATATGAAGACATTGGAGGTTTAAAGGAAGAGCTGCAAAAAGTAAGGGAAATGATAGAACTGCCATTAAAACATCCTGAATTGTTTGAAAGGTTGGGCATAAAACCACCAAAAGGTGTATTGTTATACGGACCACCTGGAACCGGAAAAACATTGATAGCCAAGGCTGTAGCAAATGAAAGTGGAGCAAATTTCTACCTGATAAATGGTCCTGAAATAATGAGCAAATATTATGGCGAATCTGAAAAATTCCTAAGGGATAAATTCGACGAAGCTGAAAGGAATGCTCCTTCCATAATATTCATAGATGAATTGGATTCAATTGCCCCAAAGAGGGCAGAGGTTCAGGGAGAAGTTGAAAGAAGGGTAGTTGCGCAATTGTTGACTTTGATGGATGGACTAAAGGAGAGAGGTCAGGTAATAGTTATAGGAGCTACGAATCTTGTAGATTCAATAGATCCCGCTCTCAGAAGGCCGGGAAGGTTTGACAGGGAAATTGAAATTGGAATCCCCGACAAGCAGGGCAGGTTAGAAATATTGCAGATACACACAAGGTTAATGCCCATGGACATGAACGATGAGGAAAAAATGAAATTTTTGGAAGAGCTTGCAAGCATGACGCATGGTTTTGTTGGTGCAGACCTTGCTGCCTTGGCAAGGGAGGCAGCAATGCATGCGCTGAGAAGGTATTTACCTCAGATTGATTTAGACAAGCCAATTCCTGTAGAAATGTTAGAAAAAATGTACGTTACAAAGGAAGATTTCAAAGAGGCATTGAAAGATATTGAGCCCAGCATATTAAGGGGCGTTCTGATAGAAATACCAAATGTAAGGTGGGAGGACGTTGGCGGCCTGGAAAATGTAAAGCAAGAATTAAGGGAAGCAGTTGAATTGCCAATAAAAAATCCAGAAAAATTCAAGAAACTGGGAATTAGACCTCCCAAGGGTATATTGTTATACGGACCACCTGGAACCGGAAAGACTCTATTGGCCAAGGCGGTCGCAACTGAAAGTGAAATGAATTTCATAAGCATTAAAGGACCAGAAGTCCTTAGCAAGTGGGTAGGAGAATCAGAAAAAGCGATCAGGGAAGTATTCAGGAAAGCTAAACAGAGTTCTCCAGCAATAGTGTTCCTTGATGAAATAGATTCAATTGCACCGAGAAGAGGATCATATACAGATTCAGGAGTTACAGAAAGGATTGTAAATCAACTTTTGACTTCTATGGATGGCTTAGAAAACATGGAGGGTGTAGTAGTAATAGCATCAACAAATAGGCCTGATATAATAGATCCGGCTTTGTTGAGGCCTGGAAGGTTTGACAGATTGATATATATACCTCCTCCAGACAAGGAAACAAGGCTGAAGATACTTAAAGTACATACAAGAAATATGCCGTTGGACAAAGATGTTGATCTAAACATTATTGCTGAAAAAACGAACAACTATGTAGGAGCTGATTTAGAAAACGTATGCAGGGAAGCTGGAATGTTTGCCATTAGGGAAAACAGAGAAATCGTAAAGGCAATAGACTTTGAAAGGGCTTTGCAAAAGATACCTCCATCATTGACAGATGATTCAATAAAATATTATGAAAACATAGGAAAGATTATGTCAAGAACTGGAACCAGGGAAGAACCACAGTATTATAGATAAAAATTAAATAAACCTTTTCCCTATATTTTTTTGTTCCATTAAAAGGTGGTAAAAATGAAAAAATTCATCAGTGAAATAAGGGGAAAAACAGTAACAACGGGTGACGGTTTAATTTTGGGTGTTCTGGATAATGTTGTTATCGATACTGAGACTGGGGAAATACAACATCTGCTCATTAAGCCATCAGATGATTTAGAAATAAGAGGATACCAGATGGATGCCAAGGGAAGGTTGGTCCTGCCCTTTAAGAGTATGAAATCAGTAAAGGATGTGGTTGTTGTAGATCTAATAAAATAAAATCCTTTAATCCTTTTTCTTGTATCTTAATATTGCTCCTATACCGCCAAAACCCTTTAGGAAAAGTTTTCCTTCTTCACTTTCATCCGAAACCAAATAAACCTTTGCGTTTGATGCCTCCGCTAATTTGTAATATTCATCTATAATATCCGTTTTTTCTACAACATTCATTAAAGTATTGCATTTAGGACAATATTTTTCAGGTATTTCGCCAATGATTATATCTTCAATTCTCTCCCCGCAGTTTGGACATTGATATATAACCTTGTACTTCCTAAGGGCTTCTGATATTATCAATGTATCTACCTGATTATTTTTTAACGCCTCAATAACCTGTTTTTCCCCATATACTGCTAAAGAATCATTTTTCCTTATTTCTGACAAAAATCTATTAATTATCTTTTTCTCTTGCGCTATTTCAAGCTCCTCCAATTTTTGTGATGCCTTTTCTACCAACTCTCTCAATCCATACTCGTCCGTATATCCAGTATCGAAAAGATCAATAATCTTCTTTTTAAGTTCGTGATGTAAATAATCTCCATTGGCAAATACCTCCTTTGTTGATCCTGGTCCACCAATCAATATGCCTTTTAAATCATTTTCATTGAGAAAAGCCTCGTTAGCAGAATCTCCTACCCTTTTAAAAAATTCGTGTGCAGCCTGTTCAATCAATCTTTCAAATCTTCTTGATGATTGACCGCCCTGATGATGCTTACTCGGAACATTTGATTGCATATTTCTTACGACCTCAATTCTAGTACCCCTTAGAAATCCTATTGTGGCCTCGCTCCTGTCAATGACAATCAACCCATAAACGTCTTTTTGACCTAGCATGGCCAAGAGAGGATCCAAATAGAATTTTGAATCGCACCTGTAAATCAATGATTGTATTGGCTCTGGCGGCTCTATTATATATGTGACCATCTGGGTTTGATCTCCTCTGTACGGAACGGTTCCAATAAACAATGCAAGACCATTTGGAGGTGGCATTCTGTAAACCTTTAACCTTGAAATCATAGATTCTATAGCACTCATAACATTTTTTCTCGTAGTTTTACTTTTTATGTTACTGCTCTGTGAATATTCATCCCTTAAATAATTTATAACATCGGAAATAGGTCTATTTGGAGGTACGTATAATGAAATCAATTCAGTACCTCTGCCCTCGTATTTCATTAATTCCTCCAAAGACCTTTTGAAATCGTATTTACTTTTATCGTCCATTTTTGTTCACATCCAAATTTTTTTATCCCTTTTATTTTTTATGATACCGATGAAATATATTATCCTATCCCTTGGCGGGTCAGTCGTAAATCCAGGAAAATTTGATAATTCATTTTTAACGTCATTTTCTGAAATGATTGAAAAATACACTAAAAGATACATGTTTGTAATAGTTGTTGGAGGCGGAAATGTTGCAAGAGAATATATATCCTATGCCAGGAACAATGGATTGGATGAATATAATCTAGATTATATAGGAATTCTTGCAACAAGAATGAACGCGATGATAGTTTATTCCCATTTCCAAAAATATGAAAATTCCTGTTATTCAGAACATTTTTATGATAAGAAATGTGAAATATTAATTACTGGAGGAACAGTTCCAGGCCATACCACGGATGCAGTATCAATGCTTGCGGCGGAATATTATCAATCCAGGAAAGTAATTAACGTTACATCAGTTGGTGGTATATACGATTCAGACCCGAAGGTAAATAAAAATGCAAAGTTGATAGAATTAATTGATTATGAATCATTATTAAAAATGTTCTATTCTGAAAAATCCAATGCTGGACCAAACCTGGTATTGGACCTTCTGTCCTTAAAAATTGCAGAAAGGAGTTCAATTGAGATTGACGTTGTCGGTAAGGACATTAAAAATATTGAAAATGCTATAAATGGTGAAAAATTTCAAGGAACAGTAGTGAAAAAGATATGATATCGACAATAAAATTGGTATTTTTGGGAACGAGCGGCTCATGGCCAAGCCCTGAGAGGGGAATGCCTTCCATAGGCGTTCAATTGGACAGTGAATGCATATTGTTTGATGTTGGGGAAGGAACACAGAGACAATTGATGATGAGCTCCCTTAGCTTTATGAAAATAACCAAAATATTCATTACACATTTCCATGGGGACCATTTTTTAGGTCTTGGGGGTCTAATACAGACGATGACGTTGAACGACAGAAAAGAAAAGCTTGAAATATATGGCCCTCCAGATACAATAAGGCAGGTTTCAACATTTTTGAATCTTGGATATTATTCATTATCTTTTCCTATTTTTGTAAGGGAGATTGAAGATAATGAAGTATTGGATTTTGGTGATTATACGATAAAGGCAATAAGGGCAAAACATCCAGTTCATTCATTTTCTTACATATTAAAGGAAAAGGATAGGAAAAGGATATCCAGAGAATTAATGGAAAAATATTCATTGACAAGCAAAGAAGTCGATATAATTACCAGGAATGGCTCTATAAATAAAAATGGCAAAATAATAACATTGGATGATATTTCTGATGGTATTAGAAAGGGAAGAAGCATAGTTTATTCAGGAGACACATCACCAAACGACCTTCTAGCAGAAGAGTCAAAGAACATGAAAATCATGGTCCATGAAGCCACAGTAGATTCATCGTTGGAATCAAAAGCGAATGAATATGGTCACAGCTCTGCTAGGCAGGCTGCAGAATTGGCCAAAAAGGCAAACGTTGAATATTTGTACTTGACCCATATAAGCCCGAGGTATAGAGCAGATAAAGTAAAATTGATTGAAAATGAAGCAAAATCTATATTTGAAAAGACTGTGGTTGCAAGGGATTTCATGGAAATCATGGTCCAGGTGTGAAATGTTTGTATTCAAAACCTCTCGAGGAAAGATTTTTGATTGCCACGTATCCGGGCATTGGATTAAGGTTCATCATTTTCTGATAATCCGTCTGTTTTTGCCATGTCGAAGCATTCAGGAGTAAAATCCCTCTATAAATACCATATTTAAACATATGTATATGACCTGTTATAAATAGATCCGGTATGTCGTCAATAACCATTATATCATTTTTTATTGGTGCAATTGGAACATTCCTTCCGTAGAATGGTGCCAGATGCCTTCTCTTTATTAATTCTATCATCAATCTTTCCGTGTTTTCATATTTCATTCCTTTTACCAGGTCTGCTACATCATTTAAACTTGTACCGTGGTATATCAAAATTTTAAAATCCTCTATTGAAATGTAAGCTGGATTCGTTAAAAATTTCACGTTTGAGGGAAACATGTCCATTACGGCCTTTGGTGGCCTGTTCTGGGGTTCCAATATCCTTGTAAGATCATGGTTTCCAGGTATCATGAATATCTTTATATCATCCCTTATTCTGCATATATATTTAGACAAATTATCGTATTGAATGTAAATATCATCTATATCCAAGTCCTTTTCCTGCCCGGGATATATGCCTATACCATCAACCAAATCTCCTGAAATTATCAAATATTTTATTCTTTTTGCAGAATCTTTATTGCTATTTATCCAATCTATAAATTTTTCAAATGATGATGAGAGAAAATTCTTACTTCCGACATGTATGTCAGAAATAAAAGCTATGGAATTATCGCTTTTAACCAATTTTTCCTGTTTTTGTATATTGTCTATCCCCGGATAATTTATTTCCTCCGCAATGAACTTTCCATTTCTTATTTTTCCCTTTATTGCAATAATATCGTCATTCAATACTTCATCATACATTTCAGGATTTAGCTTAACAACGATTTGACCTGTTGGATCCTCCACCAATATTTGATTGTAGGGGCCAGGATATTTTTCCATCACCATCCCAATTATTGTGCCATTTTCATTCTCCCTTCTTTTTATGAAATCTATGTCCATAACGTTTGAAACTGATATTTTGCTCGTCAAAATTTTCTTGATCTTTGAATATCTGCTTAAAAAAAGAAGCCTGAAATTTTCGGATTTATCGGACACATGTTTGAAATCCTCCTCCCCAAATATTATTTTTACATATTCCTCCCTTTTTGAAGTCACTATCTTGCCCATTTCCCACATCTTTTCCAAATATTCCCTATCCATAGAAATCCAGCCTCTTCTGTAAATAATTCTTTCTATATGTTCTTGAACCCTTTATTATTTCTTTTATGTATTCAGGAATAAGATTCAATTCATCTATATTCCTATAATTGGTGTGAAAAGCATTTTTCATTGCATCTTTAACCGTATCCCTTATCACCCATACCCCTAAAGGTATATTGTATTCCTTTCCTATTTCCCTGTAAACTATGACAGATCCTGAAATATTGTTTTTGTTTAAATATTCCAAAACTGACAGTCTTGCAGCATAATATGCCCCTCCAACAACATTGGCATAATCCTTCCTTCCATAATAATCTTCATAATCACCATTTTCCAATGCATTTATTTTATGTTTTTCCCCATACCAGTTTTCGATCATTTCAAATGACCAATTACCAGGAAGAATAAATATGTAAAATTTATTCCACATATATTCCTTGAACGAAAATATTATATCATCTGTACTGTCAAATCCCTTTACCTTTTCAATTAATCCTTTTCCTATAATATCATCAACAGCTGTAATGGACCACCTAGTAGGAATGAACCTTCTGTCCTTTATTTTTCCCAAGGAGCCGGATGAAAATATCCTCCTTATATAATCTAATTCAAAATTGTTTTCATATAATATTAAAATTGCATCATTTGCATTTAAATCAAAATCATTTGTAATGTATTCAATCCTTTTCGGTATCTTCAATTCTCCAATATAATCCAATTTTTTTACTACCATTTTTGGTCCTATCGGAGAATGTTCTTTACCTAAGAGTATTGAATTTTCAATACTTTTTATATCTGCTTCTATTTCTACATCCTTTTCCGAAAGAGAAATTTCCTGTATCTTTTCACCAATTTTATCCACCTTTTTTATATTCAAATTTTTCCCAACCCTGTAAAGTGAAGTTCTTATGGATAGGATTTCATCAATGCTTTTTGGATATAAATTAGTGAGGGAATAAAAATTCCCTGCCAAGGTATATATGTTCACCCTAGGATATGAAAACCTACCAACAAAAATATCGGGAGGAGAAGGGCCCTTGTAATAATCCAATTTTTCAGGCAATGGAGTGGAATATTTCATCAATGGACAGGGATCTAAGCCGCAGAGATTTTTGATTCCGCGACATTTTATACACAGGTCGGGATTAATATTCACAATAAATAAAATAAACAAATTGTTTAATAAATTTTAATAAAGGAGTGTGGCCGATACAATGTAAACGCTTTGCCCGGTTGATTTTTGAGTGTTTGATATTATAAGTTCATATGTCTGGGGACTTATAGGTGTTCCATATACAGGTACCTGATAAATAGATGTCTGTACAGTTCCATTTGAAGAATAAATAACCTGAAAGGCAAGATTGTTATTTACAACTTCAATGGCATATGGGCTTGTAGATTTTACCATTATTTCAAGAAGACCAGAATAGCGTACAGTGAGATTGAAGTAATATAACTCTCCTGTTGATAGCAAAACGGATTGATTTGAAAGTAAATACATAGAATCATTTCCATAGACTATGTTGTTTAGGTTATTTATAGTAATATTTTTCTGTTTCAATTCGGATTGAAGCATGGATATTTGTTGAGTATAGTTGGTTATCTTATTCTGCAAAAACAAAATTTGGTATGATTGATTGTTGATTGTCTGTTTTAAATTGTACAATTGTGCATTTGTTGCATTCAATTGATTCCATAAATTATAATATTTTTGTTGTGTTAGATTTAGTTCATTTTGAAGATTTGATATACTTATATCCATATAGACCGCTAGAATTATTATAACGGCTATAATAGCAAAAAATATTATTTCAAACCTCTTATCC
Organism: Thermoplasmata archaeon; assembly: GCA_039794005.1. GTDB lineage: Archaea > Thermoplasmatota > Thermoplasmata > Thermoplasmatales > ARK-15 > JAGDXR01. Next base: position 110,524 of record JBAMMA010000006.1, on the reverse strand, counting down.
TGAGTTATAATCCCGATGAAATCAAACTTTTTCTTTTCACTTTTTGGGGTTTGTATCTGTATCTGCGGTTCTGGAGTAATTTCCTGTTTTTTTATTTCTTCTCCAAATCTATATCCGCATTTAATACAAAAGAGTGCGTCGTCCGTGTTAGGTGAACCGCACCTAGGGCAATACTTAACCATTAATTTTCACCAAATACAAATCTTTATTACTTTATTTAAAATTTTTTGTATTCTGAAGGCCACCAATTATATCTTTTCATCCAAAGCATTACAGAAGGTATGAAAAACATCCATGATATGTATGTATCTATTATAACGCCTAGACCCAGGCCAACGCCTATCTCTTGTATTATTCCTATTGAGCTAAAGTACAATGATGCAAACGTTGAAAACAATATTAATCCAAGGATTGATATCACATAACCGTTCTCTTTTAAGGATGTATGTATGCCTTCTGAGTCATCTTTCCCTTTCATAACCTCCTCTCTCACGCGAGTTATCATGAATATATCATAATCAAGTCCAACTGCAAGCAAGGTAACGAAGACAAAAAGGGGCAAAAGAACGAGGATTGGCATTTTCATAATGAAATAGAATATCACATATGAAATCGACAAAGATATCAAAACAGATCCGAGGACCATTAATATTAATCTGAGTGGTGTAAAAATAGAATTGAATTGTATTAAGAGAATAAAGAATGCTGCCACCGTCAATATGGGAATTATTGAATAGAACGCATCATTTGTATGGATTTGTGCATCGTAAAGTCCCTGGGAAAGTCCACCAACATAATATGTTATGTTTGATGGTATTATATTTTTCAGGGATTTGTCTAAGTATCCTGTATACATGACTTCCCTGTTATCCCAGGATATAATTGAGGATCTATATATAATTAAAATTGTCTTATTATCAATTCCAACGTAATTCAATCTATATTTTTCAAAAGTTTCATTGGCCAAAATCGAAGAATTTTTATATAATTCATAATTGCCGAAGGGATGGCCAAGTCCAAATACCATTGAGACGTTTTTGCTTTGGAGGAGATAATTTTCTAGGTTATTAGAAACATTTAGGGCATATTTATCTATTTTACCATCCTTTAATATCGTGTTGTTGAATTTTAATATAATGTAATTCTGGAAGACTGCATCTCCACCGAATGAATTGTTTATGGCGATAACTGCATTTATTCCGCTCTGGTGTGGAACCAGATCAAAAACATCCATGTTTGTTGGTATCGATATATAAAATATAAGGCCAATAACCACAAGTATAATGAATATAATAATCAAATGCTTGTAATATTTCCTGTCCACATGATATATCTTTTCCATTATTATTTCATTTTTATGTGAATCAATTTTAGAAGGCCAAAACATCCTTTTGTTGAGCAAATACGTTATAGATGGTATTAATGTGAGAGCCATTATAACTGTAATTGTTATAGATATTGCATTTGTCAGACCAGAGTCCCCGAAGAGTGGGACATCAAAAAGCCACAATGTTATATATGATAATATCACAGTTAAACCACTCGTAAATATTGCATGCCCTGACCATTCCGTCATAGTCTCGCTCGGCTTCTCATTCCCTTTTCTTAACTCATTCCTATACCTGGAGAGCATATAGACTGTATAGTCAGTAGATAGCCCCAAAAGTAATATTAAAAGGAGTGTTGGCGTAATAAATGATATCTGTGAATTTAAGACATATTTATATAAAATACCGTTAATGCCCATTCCATCTATTGCAGACATACCAAATATTGTCAATGGTAAAATTCCAGCTACCGGGGACCTGAAGAAAATAATACTGATTAGAAGAGATACTATAATACCTATAAACAGTGCCCTCAGAAGTCCTAGGTTAGTGTCACTCGTCAACTGCGACTCCATGGCTGCAGATCCTGCTATTAAATATTCTAAATTATTCCCCAGTACTTTTTTTGCAATATTTCCAATAGTGTATGTTAAGTTAATTGGCGCACTATCATTAGTTGTTATTAAAATCATTGAAACATTGTATTTATACCCAACAAAACTATGATAGACATATGGTCCAGGAATAAATGGATAACTTGAAAAATTGCCATTCAAGAACGTCTCATTTTCCAATTCATCTATATCTGCATAATTATATTTTAATATATAATCCCTTAAGGATGGTTGAATGTTCAAGAAAGGATATCCATTGAAATAATTCTTTGCCCAATTATATGTAATGTTAGCGCTGTTGTAATATATTGATCCATTTAGTGAAAATTTTAACAGATCTTCTATATTAATATTTAAAAAAGATGTAAAATTTATTAAAGTACCGTTTGATTTTATATAATTTAAATATTTATTATAAGTAAAATTATATACATTTGATAAATTAAATATTGAATATGTAAAATTTGACCCGTATATATTTTCCAATCTTGTATAATTATTCCCTAAAAATTCCCTCGTTATATTGAATGTTAAATTTAATGATGCTGATGAATTGTATGTTTCCAATACAAAATCTCTAACGCTTACGGGCAAGTATCTTTTCAATTCTGTATTCTCAAGGTTATTTATTATGTAATCCAAAGAAAATTGCAAAATCAAAGTCGAATTTTGAAAATTTGTTACATTAAAATATTTATATAAAATATCGAAGAATCTTAAGGTGTTGTTGTTTACATAAAAAGATGAAAATGATGAATTGTATATTGTTATTCCAATAGAATATTCTTCAACGTTTAAATATTGAGATACATCCGTTAATGAATAATTCCATATCTTTGAAAAATTGTATATGTAAGAGATTAAAAATGTTTTCATTATTGATATATTATTTTCAATAAAATTAATTGTATATTTCAATGCATATTCATTTGAAATATTAATATTCTTTGTTTTATCATAAACATAAAGGAATACTTGAACGTAATAACTGGGGAGACCGAATTCCAACAAGAGCGTTTTATTCGTTATATTTATTAAATTTGTTATATTTTCATAAATATTTTTTTCTGCATTATATATAAATATCTCATAATTTTTTATTTCTAACGTATAATTGTATAAAATGTTAAATGAATTTTTAATATTTTTTAATAATATTGAAGTTGAATTATAAATTTTATATGTATAATTTGTCCCCTCCTTAATTATATCTCTTTCCACAATCAATATATCTGAAATATTACCGTCGTACTTTTTTATAATACTATTATTTTCTAATTCATTTGTCAGTTTCCATATCAATTTTATATTTTTTGTATCATTTAAAGAGGCGTTTTCAATCAAAATTACGTAAGCTGAAACATTTGAATTTTGAGAGGGAAATTCTTGAGCATATATTTTTGATGCCTGATATTCCATGCTATTTTTTGGTATAACCGAAGATGAAATGTCGTATGAGGTTTCTTTAAACAATAAATTTGAAAATGGTAACATCAACAATGTAAATATTATCCATATTATTATAATAATTTTTGAATATTTTATAATTGAATTTGAATATATTTTAAATTGTTTTTCCAACATAAAAATTTGAAAAATAAAGAAAAATAAAAAGGTTTTTCAAAAAATTTTAATAATTTCCCGATAGATTGTTCAAAATTGTATTTGCAACGTTCTGGTCCTCAAAGAAACATATTCCCCTAAATGTATATTTATCCCAGCCTGGTGAATGCAAATCTGGGAATACAAATTGATAATTGTGGTGAAATCCAAGTGCAGAATATTCGGGAACCAAACCATCATTGTCTGCTCCAAAGAATAATATGTATCCCCACCACGGGTCATAATTTCCAGCATATGCAATCATTACAGTTTTAGGATAGTTTGATGTAACATTTGATTGATAATAGTTGAGTTTTGTTATGAATGCGGATCCAGGCATCATCTCTTTATCCTGATAACCTGGATTTTGATATCCGGATACTCCAATCATGCCAAGGAAGTATGCAACATATGCTGCATTTGTACCTTCAAATGGTGATCCAATTGTTATAACATTTTTCAGATTTATTGGCAATATGTAATTTTCAAGCATGTACATCGTTATTAAACCACCCATGCTGTGTGCCACAATGTCAAAATTCACATTTCCATAATTATTTTTGATTGTTATCAAAGCATTTGCAAGTTGGGCAGCAATGACCTCGATTGGAGTATTATTCGTTCCATTGAAGTTTGGTATTATATACTGATATCCATTGCTAAAATTAATGGCAAATGGACCATAATATGACATAATGCCAACTATGTATCCTGCATGTACCAATTGCTGATATATATCAACGCCCATTTCCCAGTATCCAACTCCGCTTACAGTGTATCCGTTGATCAATATTACGAATGTTGGAACTTTCTTATGTGATGCAAAGCTAGCTCCTGCAACAAATGTTCCCAATACAATCAACGATATTACGATGGTGATCCCTATCTTTAATCCATTGTTTATCATTTTTCTTTCACCCTTATAATTATTATTAATTATTTTTGTTAAATATAAATTTTTCATTTTTTTTAACCATTTTTTAAAAAATTTATAAATTATTTAAATAATTTTTTGATCATTCTTATAATGTTGTCATAAAATAATAAAACTAATATTATTATAGTCATCAGGACTCCAAAATAAAAGTAGCTTTGTATAGGTATATAATATGTGTCTCCATATATTAAAAGCTTCAAAATACCTAGCCAAGGTATCCATCCAACTGCAATTCCAACAATTTGGTAAAGTTTTACAGGGCCAGGCGCCAGATTATTATTTTGATCAGATGCAAAGTAAACCGTTGCATTTGGTATTACACCTTGCGTTCCAGGAACGTAAATACCCAAGTTATTATCTCCCATTGTTATAAAACCATCCTCACCAACAAATGGTGATAAATCAACAGCAAAATCCTTATGCTTAAAACCAACATTGAATAATATAACATTATAACCAATAATTTTCATCCACCCATCCTTTATTGCCATATTTTCGCCCTTAATATGGAACATTGTGCCGTTCCATGTAATATATAACATAGCCCTATGTATTATTGGCACTGTATTATTATATGGTTCATACAAAATAACGTTACCATAATCTCCATAGGTCGAATAATTAATTTCCCTGCCCTCAACATATGTTATTATATCATTTACACTGTATACCTTTTTGATTAATACTATATCCCCAGCATTTATTGCTCCCCAGGTAAAATTTGTTCCATGCTCCATTGAACTTGACTCAACAATCGTCATAGGTGGCCAGTTTCCCGTGTAAATATACAAAGAAAAGAATATTAAACACAATACTCCAATTGTTAGTATAAATTCAATTATATCTTTTTCCCTTTTCGTTAAATAAACCATTGATAAGTAAATACATATATCAAATAAAAATTTTATAGTGACATTTATTTATTTTTTTATGAAAATATTGGTCATATCAGATATACATTCAAATCTTGAAGCTTTTGAAGAATCTCTGAAAGAAAATTACGACATATTAATATTTTCCGGTGATGCGGTGGACTATGGCCCGGATCCAGATATCGTTCTGGATAAGTTGATTGAATTAAGACCTAAGGCCGTTATGGGAAATCATGATGCTGCAAATGCATTTAATATCGACTGTAAATGTTCGCAGGAATTTCATGAATTGTCAGAATATACCAGGAATTTTTATAGAAAAAAATTAGATAAAAAACATATTGATTATCTTTCATCCCTTCCTTATTTTCTAAATTTTGAAATAGAATCCTATAAATTCACAATGGTTCATGGATCCTTGGAAAATTATTTATACGATTACGTGAGGCCAAATACATCTGATGAAATATTAAAAATTAAATTCAAGAATTCTGAATCGGACTTCGTGATATTTGGTCATACGCATTTACCATTTTTCAGAAAAATTGGAAAAACTTATTATATAAATCCTGGAAGTGTTGGTCAACCGAGGGATTTTGATAATAGAATATCTTACGCAATTATAGATTTAAATAATATGAACGTTGAAATAAAGAGAAAGAAATACAATTATGAAAAAACGATTGAAAAGATAAGGGTCTTGAATATTGAGGATAAATATAAAAAAATGCTTATAAATATTTTTTTAAATGGAGGATATAAAACAGAATGATTTATAATTTTAATTTATATAATCTAAAATATGATTGAACTTGAGGAAAAAAACGGATATGCAATAATCACAATTAGGCGTGAAGATAAGGCAAATGCAATGAACATTGAGTTGATGGAGGAACTATATTCATCTTTTAGATCTTTGGAATCCAAGAAAAATATAATTTCAGTCATAATTACAGGTTCTGGGAAATATTTTTCCGCGGGTGGGGATCTTTCACAGATGATCACCTTGGACGAATATGGCGGTAGTAGGTTTTCATTCATTGGACAGATGGTTTTAGATTACATTGAAAATAGTGAAAAGGTATACATCGCAGCATTAAATGGCCCTGCATATGGTGGTGGTATGGAACTGTCTCTTGCATGCGATATAAGAGTCGCCAGGCCAAACGTTGTTATGGGGCAAACTGAAATAAACGTTGGTTTGGTCACGGGTTGGGGAGGTGCTGAAAGACTGATCAGGTATGTTGGGAAAAGCATGGCATCATATCTCCTTTTGACCGGAAAAGTTTTGAGTGCTGAGGAATTAAAGAATCTTGGAATAATACATGTGATATCTGAAGACTATTTGAATGAGGCTCAAAAGATTGCAATGGAAATATCAAAAAAGAATCCTGATGCAATACGTGCCTATAAATTAATGTTGAAAGAAAATTCGTATGTTTTAGAAAGATCCATGTTCGGAAAAATAGTTGCGTCACAGAACGGTAAGGAAGCAATAAAGGCATTCTTTGAAAAAAGGGAGCCAAAGTTCATATGATATTGGTACATGCATGTTGTGCCCCATGTTTATCAGGAATGATTGACGACATTGACCAAGAATTTAAAGTATATTTTTATAATCCAAACATACATCCTCTGAGAGAATATATAAGGAGACTTGAAACGCTTATTGAATTTTCAAAGGAGAAAAAATTTGAATTGATCATAGATAAAGAATACAATGTTCAGGAATGGTTAGAAAATGCCGTAAAGTTGAATAAAAAAGGGGAATATTTAAGATGCATGTTTTGTTATGCCGACAGGCTTGACAGGGTGGCAAAATATGCCAAAGAAAATGGATATGATGGATTTACAACATCGATGTTATATTCGCCATTTCAAAAACATGAGATGATAAAACAAATAGGATATAGGATGGAGAAAAAGTATGGAATAAAATTCTATTATAAAGATTACAGAGAAAATTATCCAAAGGGAGATGACATGGCAAGGAAATATAAAATGTATAGACAGGGATATTGCGGTTGTATATTCAGCGAATTTGATAGATATTCATATATGCTTGAAAAGTATGATGATAGAAATATCTGAAAATTATGTTGAATTAAACTGCAATTATAATAAAGAGACTGGGGATGAAATAATATTCAAAGGTATTGTGAGGGGATATGAAGGATATGAGATAAAGGGATTATATTATGAATCTGAAATAAATCTGGCAAAATTGGAGATGGAAAAGATATCAAAAGAGGCGTTGGAAAAATACCAAATCCAAGATGTTTGCATTTTTCACAGGATCGGTTTTGTTAAACATGGTGAAATAGCAATGGTTGTGAAGGTAATAAGCAAACATAGAAAAGAGGGTTTTGAAGCCATAATCTATATTGTCGATGAAATAAAAAAGAGGGTTCCCATCTGGAAAAAGGAATTATCAGAAAAAGGAGAAAGATGGATATAATAAAGAGATAAGTTTAAATAAAAAATAGTTTTCTTCCATCTTACCTATGATTGATTTATGAGAGAGGTGTGAATAATGGCAGGAAAAGCGGCATATGTAAAGTTTGATGTACCTGAGGATTTGCAAAACATGGGTCTAAATGTGGTTGAAGTTGCAAGGCAATCCGGAAAGATAAGGAAAGGAACGAACGAGGTAACAAAGGCAGTTGAAAGAATGGAGACAAAACTGGTAGTAATTGCAATGGATGTAAATCCCCCTGAGGTTGTTGCACATTTGCCTCTACTTTGTGAGGAGAAAAAGGTTCCCTACATTTACGTTAAAAGTAAAGAGGAATTGGGGAAGAGGGCAGGTGTTCAATCTGCAGCAAGCGTTGCAATAATTGATCCTGGAAAGGCTGAGGAAGATTTAAAGAAATTATTAGAAGAACTTTCAAAGTTGAATAAATAAAGGTGATTAAAGATGCCTGATGAGGCGACTCCAGCAGAGGTAGTTGAGATAATGGGAAGAACGGGGATGACGGGAGAAGTCATCCAGGTAAAGGTAAAGGTACTTGATGGCCCAGATAAAGGTAGAATAATAACGAGGAACATAATAGGACCGGTAAACATTGGGGACATTGTGATGTTGAGAGAAACAGCAAGGGAAGCAAGAAAGCTTGTGGCAAGGTGATGTAAATGCCCGTAAAGAAGAACTGTTCATTCTGCGGAAAAGAGATAGAGCCCGGTACTGGAAAGATGTTTATTAAAAAGGATGGTTCAATACTATATTTTTGTAGCAGCAAATGTGAAAAGAACATGCTAAAGTTGGGCAGGATACCAAAATATGTGACATGGACAAACGCATATAGGGAAGAGAAAAAGATGAGGATACACATGGTGAGTGGAAATGATAAACAGAACGCTGATAATATTAAAGCCTGATGCAATACAGAGAAATCTAGTTGGTGAAATTATATCGAGAATAGAAAAGAAAGGGTTAAAGATAACGGCTATGAAAATGGTTTTATTATCCAGAGAAAGAGCTGAAAAATTGTATGAAATACACAGAGATAAAAAGTTTTTCAATGATCTTGTTAACTACATAACATCGGGCCCTGTTATAGCGATGATAGTGGAGGGGAATGATGTTATAAATGTGGTAAGAAAACTAATGGGAAAGACAAACGGGGCAGAAGCAGAGCCAGGAACAATAAGGGGTGATTATTCCACAAGCATTGAGAAAAACCTAATACATGGTTCAGATTCTGAAGAATCTTTCAAAAGGGAAATGCCAGTATTTTTCACGGAGGAAGAAATTATAAAGTATACGAAAATGGATGAAAATTGGATTAAATGATTTTTAATTTTTATTGTCGAATTCTTTTTTGAATAATAAATAATATAAAAGTGGATCAAATATATTCACAATACCACTTAGAATTGGTGGGAGTTCAATTGTATAATTCATTAGAGAACTCCCTATAGCAGGAGTTAAGGAAGAGCTACCTATCCTTGAAAGTGTTGTAGCTCCAGATACTGTCGCTCTTTCCTTTTCATCAACAACTCCAAGGGAGAAGGATTGCCTTATCGGTATTGAACCCATCTGGAATCCATTCCTTAATATGAAGAATATTGAAGCCAGGAGTATGTTTGGACTCAGCCCAATCAAAATCAAAAACAATGACCCCAAACCCCTTGTAATTATTATTGTATTTAATTCACTTTTTCCATTTCATGAAATCATATAAGGAAGAAGAACCATGGTTGTTATTGTAAATATGTTGGAAATTGCAAATATTGCCCCTACAAGCCCTGGAGATACCTGATACCTTTCAACAAACCAGAGTGAGAAGAATGGCGTAATTAGTCCAGATGATAATCCGCCTGGAATTGTTGGAATTGACAATTTTATTATCTTTTTCCAGGATATTGATGGCCAAAGCCTTGGATTTCTTATTCTATTATCTTTTATAAACAATATTATGGATGCAGAAATTAATCCATTAATTATAGATAAATAAAAAATATTCACGTAATCAATATTGTAAATGTCAAAAATGGTAATGGTGAATGAACCCAAAATTGACCCTACAATTCCTATTGATGAGGCTATTCCCAAAATCTTTGAATAGTTTTTTCTCTCAACATTTTCTGATATTATTGCGGTCATTATCGTTCCCGTTGCACCGCCAGAACCTATCGGTCCACCTCCAACACCAGTAAATCCACCAATTCCTATCAAAATTGAAATGATATATGGATTTTTTATGATTATAAAGAGATATGATGATATTGAGAAGAGTATTAAAATTAAAATCAATATATATTTTCTTCCAAAATGGTCTGCCAAAACTGCAAAACAAATGCAATTACAGCATTTATCAAAATTCCTAAAGATAAAATAACTCCTATTGTTAAATTATTGTAACCTTCAAGATGCAAGTATATAGATACAATTACATTTAGCGCTCCGTAGCTAAAACTTAGAAAGAATCTTGAAAATATAATCTTCTTTACATCATTATTCATTTTTCAAACTTTATTAAGTAATGGTATTTTAGATTTTTATCTTTAACGTATTTGAATCCTGAATCGGTGAAATCTTTTATAACAATCTCCTTCTTTAGTTTTACAGGTGGGCCAAATAAAAAGCCAGAATCCGGGTTAAAGTCCAATATAAAAAATACTTTTTTGTAATTTTATTTATATTTTTTAATATATCTTCTTTACAATCATGTCTTAATCCATGGTAAACATTTGCCATGAATGAGACATCCCAGGTTCCATCATTGAAAGTGCAAAGATTTGCCTTTATTGTTTTTATTCCAAGTGAATTTAATTCACCGAAAAATCCGTCATATATATCTACTGCTGTAACACTTTTATATTTATTCAAAAAGATCTTTGAGAAGAAACCATCTCCAGCTCCTAAGTCAACAATATCAAAATCTATGTCCGGTTCCATAAAGTTTAATATTTCCTCTATATCGAAAGAATCATTTCTTCTCTGGGCATGATGTTTATGCCCATGCTTCCAGAAATCCTTTTCATTCATAAATAAGTTATATATCTATAAATTATTTATATTTTTTGTTTTACCCTGTATATGATATTATCCAATATTATTTTCAACTTTTCCAACTGTTCTACATGGTTTTTTAAAAGATCTTTCCCCTCATCTGTGATATAATAAATTTTAACATTTCTTCCCGTTTTTCCAATGGAATCCTCAAATTTAATGCATCCCTTAGATTCCAATGTTTTTAACATAACGTATATCATTCCAGGAGGTAATTTATGACCCAATTTTTCAGATATGTCTTTTTCTATTGCATATCCGTGCTTTGGACCATCCATCAATTCATCTAATATCAAAATCGAAATTATTCCTTTCAATAATCTCTCTTTGGATTTGTCCCCTTTCATCTTATCTATTTGGATGTATTATTTATTATATAAATAATTTATCTTTTAGTTTGATTTTAAACTAATTATGAAAAATTTATATCTTTTTTTGATTTTATATAATTTCACAAGGTGTTAGAATGAAGAGGAGTAGCAGAGTCTGGAAAAAGAGAGGACAGATGCGATGGAAGTGGAGAAAGAAGAGAATGAGAAGATTAATGCGCCAGAGGAGAGCCAATAGGAAGTAAGGGGGCATGGGGTAATCAGGGCATCCTAGCGGGCTCCAGTTAAGGAAATGATTCTCCATGGGTCTGCTGAAAAATGATGAATAACTGGAGAAATGATCCTAGGGAGAGACCCGCGGATCTGGGTTCAAATCCCAGTGCCCCCATCACTTTCATGTTCAACACCTAAGGAAATTTGAACTAAAGGGTTCAAAATTCTCTAAAACTTTTTTTGATCCAGTTAAAATTGGACTATAGTAGGATTGAAACATCTCTTTCTCTTCAATTGTTTCTGTAGAGATGTGGGTTAAAATTGGATTATAGTAGGATTGAAACCCACAGTATCTATTATAGCATGTGAACAATTTAAACAATTAATGCATTTATTATGTAGAAAAAGATTTTGTATTATTATAATGAGTCTCTTTTTAAACATTGCATTAGATTACTGGATAATTTGATGCTAAAAAATTGGAATTATTAATAGAAAATCAAAACTTTGATAAATACAAATGAAAATTTGAAATTAAAAATTCTTTAAATTTTTTAATAAATTAATTTTTGAATAAAAAATAGTATCAAAATTTTCAATTATTTGATGGTTTACCTTTTATTTAAAAGATAAATACAAAAGTAACAATTAATTATAAACAGTATAGCATTTGTCCTTTCTGTGCAATTTTACCTGACATGTTTTGATGATATTCAAAAAGGACTAGAATTTACCTTATATGCATGGTTTGGTGAGAGAAACATTATATTTTTTAAATTTGTTAATTTATTGTAAATTATTTTAAAACAATTTTAAATCAAAAAGTTTTTAATTCGATTCAATTAATAATTATTGCTTATGGACACTCCATTGATGAAACAATACAATGAAATTAAAAAGAAATACAAAGATGCAATTCTATTATATAGAGTTGGAGATTTTTATGAAACCTTTGGCGATGACGCCATAACAGTTTCAAAGGAACTTAACCTTGTTTTGACTTCCAGAAACAAAGATAAAAATGAAGTTCCCATGGCGGGAATTCCTTATCATGCTCTTTATCCTTATCTATCAAAACTCTTGAACAGGGGATATAAAGTAGCATTATGTGAACAGATTGAAAATCCAAAATTTGCAAAAGGAATTGTGAAAAGAGAAGTAACAAGGATTTTTACACCCGGTACAGTATTGGAAGATGATTTGATTGTTGGAATAACAAATTATCTTTTTTCATTTTACCATGAAAAAGATTTTGTTTCTGTATTTTCCGACATATCTACAGGGGAAATTAAAATCATAAAATCGAAAAATAAAGATGAAATACTTTCAGAACTGTATAAACTGAATCCAAGGGAAATTTTATTGATAAATGTTAAAGACGATGAAATAGAAAAAATATCAAAGGAAAAGTATATCTATTTATCAAAAATAGAAATTTCCTTTCAAGAAGCAATAGATATTGTAAATAAAAATATAAAGGGAAATCTGTTAAATGAAATTATTAATGAAAATGAAATTTTAATTTCACTGGGCGGATTTTTAAAATATCTTGAAAGTAGAGATAAAGAGATTTTAAAAAATATTAGAGAAATTAGAATTTCAAACATAAATGATTACATGTTTTTAGATGACTCCACAGTCAAAAATTTAGAGATTTTTTCCGATTACAGGGGTGAAAAGAAAAATTCTCTGTATGGAATTATAGACAACTGCAAAACAAAGATGGGATCAAGGCGTCTATTATCATTATTATCTTTCCCATTAATTGATAAAGATAAGATAAACGAGAGGTTACAAGCGGTCAAGGAATTTTATGAATCTACAATAATAAGGATGGAAATATCATCAATCTTAGAAAAATTACCAGATATTGAAAGGATATGGGGAAGAATAAAGACGGGGAAGGCCACAAAGGAGGACCTTTTAAAACTTAAGTCCTTTTTAGAAAATATTCCTCAAATCAAGGAATCATTATCGAATTTTAAATCTGATTTGATAAAAAGATATTACAATTCGATAAATGTGTTTGAAGAAGTTAAAAGAGAAATTGAAATGGCTATAGAGGAAGATGAATCAGAAGGATATAAAATAAAAGATGGTTACGACGAAATTTTGGATAATTATAGAAAAATTTTAAGAGATGTGGAAAAGAACATTAGAATTATTGAAAACGAAGAGATTAGAAAGACCGGGATTAGAAACCTAAGGATAGGTTATAATGATATAATTGGATATTATATTGAAGTGACAAAATCAAATATTCAGAGAGTCCCACAGCATTTTATAAGAAAACAGACGCTTAAAAATGTTGAAAGGTATTCAACGAGGGAATTAGAAGATTTACAGTACAAAGTGTTGGATGCAAAGGAAAACATGTCATTCAGGGAAAATGAAGTATTTAAAATGCTTTTAGAAAAGATATCAAACTATGATGGTATTGTAGAAACATCAAAAATAATAGCAGACATAGATGTTTTGTTAACTTTTGCTGAAAACGCAGCAAAGAAAAATTACGTTATGCCAATAGTAGATGATTCGACTGTGATAGATATAAAAGATGGAAGGCATCCTGTGGTAGAGGAATTTGTAAATAATTTTGTTCCGAATGATGTTTATTTGGATACTGAAAATAATAGATTCATCATTTTAACTGGCCCTAACATGTCTGGGAAGAGCACTTACATGAGGATGATATCGCATATAGTGATAATGGCACAAATAGGATCTTTTGTTCCAGCATCTCATGCAAGGATTGGCATCGTTGATAGGATTTTTACAAGGATAGGGGCAACGGATGATATTTTAAGGGGTATAAGCACATTTATGATGGAAATGGTTGAACTTTCAAAGATTTTAGTATATTCAACAGAGAAAAGTCTTATAATATTGGACGAGGTGGGGAGAGGCACAGGAACGTTTGATGGCCTTGCTATAGCATGGGCCGCAGCGGAATACATACACAATAAAATTAAGGCAAGAACAATATTTGCAACACATTACCACCATTTAATAGAATTGGAAAAGCATTTGGAAGGAGTAAAAAATTACCATATGCCCGTTGAAAAAGCGCAGGATGGAATAGTTTTCACCAGGAAAATTAAAAAGGGTGGTATGAGCGAAAGTTATGGAATAGAGGTAGCTTCAATGGCAGGATTACCTCAGGGTGTAGTTAATAGGGCAAAAGAAATATTAAAGAAAATTGAAGAGGAAAATGTTCTTGATGTAAAAAGAAGTTTAAAGCAAATAAGCCTTAATGACATTTTCATTAAAGAAGAACTGAGGAATATTGATACTAACAAAATTTCTTTCGATGAATTGAAAAGGAAAATCGATGAATTGAAAAAATATTTGTAAAAATATAATAATTTTTATATTTATGGATATATCCAGGTTCCATTTTTACCGTTCAATGCATCTCTCAATGCATCAGGGCTTGTAATAAGCGCTCTTTTTCCTCCATTTCTCACAAATCTTATTGCAGCCAATACTTTAGGCCCCATGCTTCCGGGCTTGAAATGGCCTTCCCTATAATATTTTTCCAGTTCGTCTGCGTTTATTTTTTCTATCGGTGTTTGTTCAGGTTTTCCAAAATTTATGTATACCTGAGGCACCGCTGTTAAAATAAAAAGTTCTGATGCATTTATATCCTTGGCCAATGTTGCAGCTCCTAGGTCTTTGTCTATTACACCTTCAATGCCATAATAGAAACCATTTCTTTTTACAACAGGTATTCCTCCCCCTCCTACTGAAATAACAGCATATCCCCTTTCAATTAAAGATAATATTTCATCTTTTTCCACTATTCTCTTCGGATCTGGAGAAGGAACGACTCTTCTCCATCCCCTTCCAGAATCCTCCACCATATTCCAATGTTTTTCCCTTATCAATTCCTCAGCCTGAACCCTTGTATAGAATGGGCCAATAGGTTTTGTTGGATTTTTCATCGCGGGGTCATTTTCATCCACTTCCACCCTTGTTACAACCGTTACAATTTTTTTATTAATTTTATATTTGTTAAAAGCCCTCTCAAAGCCTTGTGTTAATATATAACCGATCATACCCTGGCTTTCAGCTCCTAGAACATCCAAAGGCATTGGAGGTACAATTTCTTTAGAATGTTCATTTTGCAGAAGAATTGCCCCTACCTGGGGACCATTACCATGCGTTAATGCTACATCATATTCATTGAAAAGGAAATATATGCTTTCCGCTGTTTCCTCCGCCCTTTTAACCATTTCTTCATATTTACCCGCATCTCCCGGTAATTGGAGAGCATTGCCTCCAACTGCTACAACTATTCTATCCATTGTTACACCCCGGTAGAATGAATGTAATGTACAAAAAATATAAAAAATTTGAGACTACTGTTTTTTAATGTTTGATTCAAGGTCAAGTTGTAATAAAAGCAAAAATACTCCAGTAATAATCAATCCAAATATGAAAGATATAACAATAAATTCTATTGTCAATCTTTTTCTAATATAATCCAAATTATTCCCCTTAAAATTCTCGTAAATTTTTATGACATTATTCAAAACTATTATCGACCCAATTAAAAAGATTATTAATATTGTAAAATAAATTAAATTATAATTTATTAAAAAGAATCCCCTTGATGCGGACATAACAATATCAAAGAGTGGATTTAAAGTCCATATTAGGAAAGCTATAAATGAAATTATTGAAAATACAAGCGAAAGAACAACCCAAATATATATCGGTATTCCTGTAGTTTTACCAGGTTCATTTATCATTTCATTTTTGTTTTGAATATCCTGTTCTTCGCCAAATTTATATCCACATTTTATGCAGTATACCGCATTGTCTGGATTTTCAGTGTTGCACCTAGGACATATTTTTGTCATCATTCATATTATCAAATAATTATATATAAACTTTTTTAAAAGCATTTAGAAATTTTTTAAAATAAAAAGCAATTTTTTAAAAATTTTTTATTCAGAGATAAAAAAATTTTACATTTAACTTTCAAAAACAAAAAATATATTTTAGTTTATATTTCCTCTTTAAAAGGTGAATTAATTATGAAGCTGATATATTTTTTTGAAGAAGGCGGAAAGGAAATGGTAAATTTACTAGGAGGCAAGGGTGCAGGTTTGGCAGAAATGACAAAAATAGGATTGCCTGTACCTCCAGGTTTTACTATCACAACAGAGGCCTGTAAAATTTACATAAATACCGGGAAATTTCCAGAAGGCCTCTGGGAAGATGTTGTTGAATCAATGCATAAATTGGAGGAAAAAACAGGCAAAAAGTTTGGGGGAAAGGAGAATCCATTGTTGGTATCTGTCAGGTCTGGAGCGCCAGTATCAATGCCAGGTATGATGGATACTGTTTTAAATGTAGGCTTAAATGACGAGACCGTTCAGGGCCTTTCAAAATTGACGAA
Organism: Thermoplasmata archaeon; assembly: GCA_039794005.1. GTDB lineage: Archaea > Thermoplasmatota > Thermoplasmata > Thermoplasmatales > ARK-15 > JAGDXR01. The sequence continues at coordinate 93,707 of JBAMMA010000006.1, read as the reverse complement.
AAATGAAAGGTTTGCATATGATTCATATAGAAGATTAGTCCAGATGTTTGGAAGGATTGTGTTGGGTATTAATGGTAAATATTTTGATGAGGCATTGGAAGAGAAAAAAAAGAAGAAGGGAGTTAAGAACGATGTGGATTTAGATGCAAACGATTTAAAGGAATTGGTGGAGGAATTTAAAGAAATAATAAAAAGGAATGGCATGGAGTTTCCACAGGATCCTTACAAACAGTTGGAATTGTCAATAAAAGCAGTATTTGAATCTTGGAATAATGAAAGGGCCAAGGTATACAGGAAATTAAACAATATTCCTGAAGATTTGGGTACAGCCGTTACAATAGTTCAGATGGTGTTTGGAAACATGGGATTTGATTCTGCAACAGGTGTTGCATTTACAAGGAATCCAAGCACAGGTGAAAAGGAGATTTATGGTGAATATTTGGCAAATGCTCAAGGTGAGGATGTAGTTGCGGGAATAAGGACTCCAAAACCAATAAAAGAAATGGAAAAGGAGATTCCATCAGCGTATAAAGAATTGTTGAGGAGCGCAGAAATATTGGAAAAGCATTACAGGCATCCACAAGACATAGAGTTCACAATCGAAAGAGGAAAATTTTATCTATTGCAGACAAGAAATGCAAAAATGAACGCAAGGGCAGCAGTAAAAGTAGCAGTTGATATGTACAAGGAGGGAATAATATCTGATGAAGAGATGATCATGAGGGTTGATCCTTCCCAGTTGGATCATCTATTACATCCTCAAGTGGATGAAAAGGCAAAGAAAATAGAGATAGGCAAAGGTTTGGCGGCATCTCCAGGTGCAGGAATTGGAAAGGTTGTGTTTGACCCAGATACTGCTGTTGAAATGGCAAGAAAAGGTGAAAAGGTAATCCTGGTAAGGCCTGAGACAATGGCAGATGATGTTCATGGTATTGCAGTTTCACAGGCTGTTTTAACATCAAGGGGAGGCATGACAAGTCATGCTGCTGTTGTAGCAAGATCTATGGGAAAGCCTGCTGTTGTTGGGGCTGAGGATATTAAAATAGACATGAAATTAAGAAAATTCGAATCCAACGGTTATGTTGTAAAGGAATTTGAAATAATAACTGTGGATGGAACATCCGGAAAAGTGTATCTCGGAGAGGTCCCCCTTGTAAGGCCAGAGCTCACATCAGAATTGAAGGAATTGCTCAATCATTGTGACAAAGTTAGGGTTCTTGGTGTTAGGGCGAATGCAAATACCTCGGAAGAGGCAGCATTGGCAAGGGAAATGGGTGCAGAAGGCATCGGCCTTGCAAGAACTGAGAGGATGTTTCTCGGGGAGGATAGGTTGCCAATAATGGTTGCAATGATTATGTCAAAGACAAAGGAGGAGAGAATTGAGAATCTAAACAAACTATTGAACATGCAAATCAATGATTTTGTGGAATTCTTCAGGATAATGGACGGATATCCTGTCATAATAAGGCTTTTAGATCCTCCATTACACGAATTTTTACCTAAAGAAGAAGAGCTTATGAACGAACTTTATGAACTCAAATTTAAGCTCAAAGAATCAAAGGATATAAAGGAAATGGATCAATTAATATCTAAGATAAATGAAAAGGAGAATATATTGAAGACAGTAAGAAGTTTAAGGGAATTTAACCCCATGATAGGTTTCAGGGGTTGCAGGGTGGGCATAATATATCCGGAGATATATGAAATGCAGGTAAGAGCCATAATAAGGGCTGCTCTCAAGGTAAAAAGTGAGGGTAAGAATGTTATCCCGGAGATTATGATACCATTGGTAGGAATAGACAATGAATTAAAGATTTTGAGGGAAAAGCTCATACCCATAGCAGAGGAAGAATCCAAGGGACAGGTTAAATATAAATTTGGCACAATGATAGAAGTACCTAGAGGTGCATTGACCGCAGATAAAATAGCAAAATATGCCGATTTCTTCTCCTTTGGAACTAACGATTTAACACAGATGACGTTTGGTTTCAGCAGGGATGATGTTGAAGCAACATTCATGAACAGATATCTCGAAATGAACATACTCAAAAACAATCCATTTGAAATACTTGATAGAGATGGTGTTGGTGAATTGATGAAGATAGGTGTGGAAAAGGGGAGAAGCACAAATCCAAATCTAGAGGTAGGAATATGCGGAGAACATGGTGGAGAACCATCGGCAGTCGAATTTTCACATATCATAGGATTGAATTATGTTTCAGCATCCCCATATAGAATACCTATTGCAAGGTTGGCTGCAGCACAGGCTGCAATAAAGTATAAAAAGAATTTAAATAAATGAAATAATATGGTGATATCATGAGTATTATTGATGCTGCATTTGCTAGAAAGGTCTTGGATTCCCGGGGCAATCCAACCATAGAGGTTGAAATACATACAGACAATAATGCCGTTGGGATAGCAATTGCACCCTCAGGTGCAAGTAAGGGGAGTAATGAAGTGAAGGACTATCCACCCAGGGGTATTGATGAATCTCTTAAGATATTCAAAGAAAAGGTTGCCCCTGAATTGATAGGTCAGGATGTATTCAACCAAAAATACATAGACCATATTTTGCATACCATAGATGGAACAACAAACTTCTCTACCATCGGTGGAAATTTGGCCATTGCAACTTCAATATCTGTTGCAAAGGCGGCCGCCAATGACATAGGTTTGCCATTACATAGATATTTGGGGGGCCATGTTTCAATTAGAATGCCCATCCCGGTTGCAAACATCATCGGGGGAGGAAAGCATGCAATAAATGGAACTACAATACAGGAATTCCTTGTTATATCACACGCTAGAAAGGTTTCAGAATCAATATTCATTAATGCTGAAATACACAAAGCGGTTGGCAAAAAATTAAGGGATAAATTCCCGAACATTTCCATTGGTGTTGGAGACGAAAGGGCCTGGGTTGCTCCACTAAATGATGAGGAGGCTTTAAAAATATTAAAATCCGTTATAGATGATTTTAGAAGCAGATATGACATAGAAATATTCCCAGGCTTGGATGTGGCCGCAACATCATTCTTTAGCAATGGAAAATATATTTACAAAGGCAGAGAATTGGAAAAAGATGAGCAGATAGAATTTTTGGAAGGTTTAGTGGATGAGTATGAAATTAAATATTTAGAAGATCCTTTGGAGGAAAATGATTTTGAAGGATTTTCAAAATTGACCAGACTGGTAGGCTCTAAAACCTTGGTTGTAGGCGATGATCTTTTCGTAACAAATCCTGACAGACTTATGAAGGGCATTGAATCCGATTCTGCAAATGCAATATTATTAAAGCCAAACCAGATAGGAACTTTAACAGATTTCATCAAAACAACAAAGATGGCAAAGGAGGCTGCATATACGACAATCGTATCCCACAGGAGTGGTGAAACTGAGGATAATGCGCTAGCCGAGATTGCAGTTGGCGTTGGCGGAGAATATATAAAGACGGGTGCTATTGGAGGGGAGAGAACATCAAAGTTGAACCAGCTAATTAGAATAGAAGAGTATATGGAGGATTAAGCATGGTGGATTTATTAGTTTCAGAGGATGAATATTTGAAGGCCGGAGTACAGATAGGTACGCAGGTAAAGACAAAGCATATGACATCTTTTATATACAAAATTAGGTCCGATGGTCTCTATATTCTGGATATATCAAAGACAGATTCCAGGATAAGGATTGCCGGGAAATTCATATCCAGATATGAACCATCAAAGGTTCTTCTTGTTGCCCAGAGACAGTATGCACACCAACCAATCAAAAAGTTTTCAGAGGTTGTTGGAACGAAAGCAATAGCGGGCAGGTTTATACCAGGTACTTTGACAAACCCAGAATTGCCGAATTACGTTGAGGCGGATTTGATAATAATCAATGATCCAATCATAGACCAGCAGGCAATGAAAGAGGCCGTGAAGATTGGAATACCTATAATTGCATTGTGTGATGTTAACAATAGGATATCCTATGTGGATTTGGTAATTCCTACAAACAACAAGGGTAGGAAGGCTTTGTCTTTAGTTTATTATCTCCTTGCCAGAGAGGCAATGTTAAACTACGGAAAGATAAAGAATTACGAGGAATTTCCATATAAACCGGAAGACTTCGAGGCACCCTTATGAGGATGCCTGCCGTTGCCGGACAGTTCTATCCATCAAATCCAAAAGACCTAAAAATGGCTATAGAGGAATCATATTTACATCCAATAGGTCCTGGAAAAATACCTTCACTAAATACAATAAGGTTGGGAAAGGTGTTGGGTGGAATCGTTCCTCATGCAGGGTATTTTTATTCCGGACCTGTTGCAGCCCATTTTTATAGTGAATTGGCAAAAGATGGATATCCGGAAACATTTATAATCATAGGTCCAAACCACACAGGAATAGGCAGTGCTATATCGGCCACCACAGAGGATTATTATACACCCTTTGGAAGGGTAAAGATAGATGAAGAATTGAACAGAAGAATCATAAGGGATATCGTTGATGTTTCAAAGGAGGCACATGCATTTGAACATTCCATAGAAGTACAGCTTCCTTTTCTTCAATATTTAAAGCACGATATAAAAATAGTTCCTATAGTCATGTTATCACAATATTATGAATTTGCAAAAATTTTGTCTGGAATAATAAAGGATGCAATAAACGATTATAATGCAGTTTTAATTGCATCATCAGATTTTTCCCATTATGTTCCTAAGGAAGTTGCATATAGAAACGATTTGATTGCAATTGAAAAACTTCTAAATAAAGATGTAAAATCATTTTATGAATATGTTGAAAGTGGAGAGGTCACAGCATGTGGATATGGGCCTATTGCCACTGCAATTATGGCCCTTAATGGAAATCCAAGGCTTTTGAAATATGCCACAAGTGGTGATATTGTCAAGATGAAGGATGTAGTTGGTTATGCTTCAATTGTCATAGAGAGGTGAAAATATGGAAAATAAAAGTGGTTGGTATGAAATAGATGAAAATAAAAAAAAGAAGGTATTTGAATTTGCAGAGAAATATAAAGAATTCTTGAGCAACGTAAAAACTGAAAGAGAAGCTGTGGAATATTTTGAAAACATTGCCAGGGAAAATGGATTTGAAGAATATTATCAAGGATATAGAGGAAATAAATTTTACATAAAGAAAAATGGTAAAGCCATAGCGTTTGTAAATCTTTCTGGCAGTTTTGAAAATGGATTCAAAATAATTGCAGCGCATATTGATTCCCCGAGGCTCGATCTAAAGCCTTATCCTATAGTTGAAGATAAAGATACAGAGACCGTTTTATTTAAAACGCATTATTATGGTGGGATAAAGAAATATCAATGGGTAAGTAGGCCATTGGCTATTAAAGGAATAGTTGTAAAGAAGGATGGGACAAAGGTAAAGATAAACATTGGTGAAAATGAAGAAGACCCTGTTTTTACCATACCAGACCTTTTGCCTCATTTAGCCAAGAAGGTACAGGGTGAGAAAAAACTCCTTGAAGGCTTTGAAGGTGAGGATCTGCAAATCCTGGCATCACACATGCCTGATAAATCCGATGAAAAGAATCCACTCAAATCATTCATATTGAAATTGCTAAAGGAAAAATACAACATTGATGAAACGGATTTATATTCATCAGATATAGAAATTGTACCTGCGGGACGTGCAAGGGATGTTGGATTTGACAAATCCATGGTGGGTGGATATGGACAGGATGATAGAATTTGTGCATTCACATCATTTCATGCACTGATGGATTCAAGAAAAAATGGAAATGAAATAGTGATATTATTGGATAGGGAAGAGATTGGAAGTGATGGAAATACAGGTGCACAGAGCAATTTGATTGAATATGTTATAACAAAGGCGCTGGATGCGGCAGGGGTTGAATATTCATATTCTTTATATTTGGATATTTTGCATAAGAGCAAAGTGATAAGTGCAGATGTTAATGCCGTCGTGAATCCATTATTTAAGAGTGTTCATGATATGTTGAACGCAGCAAAGGCCGGTCACGGTGTTATAATAACAAAATATACCGGATCCGGAGGAAAATATTCAACGAGTGAAGCGAGGGCAGAACTCGTGGCCGAAATGGTTTCAATATTTGAGAAGAATAACATAAAATATCAATTTGGCCTTTTGGGGAAGGTGGATGAAGGTGGCGGTGGAACAGTAGCAAAATACTTTGCAAAGTATGGAATGGAGGTAATTGACATAGGGCCAGGCTTGATGAGTATGCATTCCCCGTTTGAAATAGTTAGCAAATTAGATCTTTACAGCACGTATGAAGCCTACAGGGCATTTTTAGACTCATGAATTTTTAAATTTTTTAAAACAAATAAATTTTTATTTATGCTTTTTATTTGAAACATTGTTTGGTGATAATTCAAGATGTCGATATCTTCCGTGGTTGTAAATTTCGTAATAAATTATCTGAAAGAGCATGGATATCTTGGTATATTCATTTTAATGACATTGGAATCTGCAATGCTTCCATTGCCTAGCGAGGTAATAATTCCATTTTCTGCATATCTCGCATATCTCAATTATTTGAACATTTACCTCGTTATAATGTTTTCAACGCTGGGGGGATTGGCAGGTTCATTGATAGCATATTATATAGGATATTTTGGAGGAAGAGAATTGATAATAAAATATGGTAAATATTTTTTCATATACGAGGAAGACCTTGAAAGGGCTGAGAGATGGTTTAATAAATATGGCCCTGAATCAGTTTTTATAGCAAGACTTTTACCGGTTATAAGGGGAATAATATCCCTGCCCGCAGGCATAGGTAAAATGAACATAGTAAAATTTTCAATTTACACATTCCTTGGAACACTCATATGGAGTGTAATTTTATCTTACACGGCATATTATCTTGGAAGTAACTGGAATATAATAGTAAATGTCATATCTTCATTGGATCCTGTTATTATTATAATAGGGATACTAATACTTATATATATAATATATAAAATATATAAAAATAGAAAATCAGGTAATTGATTTTAAATCCTGTATTACTTTTTGTATTTCATCAATCTTTGCCTTTAAATCATTCTCAATTTCATTGACAATGTCCTTGAAGGATTTAGCCAATTTATATTTATATACCGGTCTTCCCTTTCCCTCTTTCTTAATATCCCTTTTTGTAATCCAACCTTTCTTTTCCAGCCACTGCATTGCTATTGATACCTCTGGTTGCCTTAATTTTGCTGACCTTTCAATTTCAACTGAAGTAGCCTCATCTACCTTTTTTAAATAAACCAAACTCCTAGCAATATTTTTCTGTAAACCTGCGGATACAAGATCCTTTACCAACTCCTCATCCTTTTCATCAAATTCTACCATAAAACTTCACCTTAAATATATAATAGTTAATAATATATAAAGCTTTCTAATAAGATATATAAATAAATTTTAAAAATTTTAAATATCTATTTTTAAACCCAATTTTTCAGCCATCTCTTTGTATCTGTTTCTTATTGTTACTTCTGTAACTCCAGCTACTTCTGCTATTTCCCTCTGTGTTCTTCTTTCATTTTCCATTACGGATGCAATATAAAGGGCGGCCGCAACAAGCCCTGTTGGACCTCTTCCAGAAGATAATCCCTTTTCTTCCGCCATTTTTATTATCTCCATTGTCCTGTTTTTTACCTTTGGAGATAAATTAAGTTTTGCGCAGAACCTGTCAACATATTCCTCTGGTTTTGATGGGAATAGACCTAGCTTCAAAGTCCTGGACATTATCCTGAATATCCTCCCTATGTCTTTCTTCTTTATTCTCGTTATTGATGCAATTTCCTCAAGTGTCCTCGGTATACCTAACTGCCTGCATGCGGCATATATGCTCGCTGCAACAACGCCTTCAATGCTCCTGCCCCTTATCATGTTTTCCCTCACGGCTTTCCTGTATATTACAGCGGCAGCTTCCCTTACCTCCTTAGAAAGGTTTAAATTGCTTGCCATTCTCTCAAGTTCCTGGAGGGCCTGCGAAAGATTTCTCTCCGCAGCATTTGAAACCTTTATCCTTCTTTGCCATTTCCTCAATCTATATAATTGAGACCTGTTTCTTGTTGGAATATTTTTCCCATATGAATCCTTGTTTTTCCAAGAAATTTCAGTTGATAATCCCTTATCGTGTATTGTATATGTCATGGGTGCTCCGGTTCTAACCCTTTCCTCTTTTTGTTCTGCATCAAAAGCTCTCCAATCTGGTCCCTGGTCTATATATCCCTCATCAATGACAAAACCGCAGTCTAGACAGGTCAATTCGCCTCTCTCATAATCTCTGGCGAGGTGTGTTGAACCGCATTTAGGACATTTATCAATCTCTTCTATCCAATTCCTTATGTCCCTTTTTTCCTTCCTTTCTTCCTCCGCCATCTTTATCACCTTTTGTAAACAAATAACCTTTTACCTCCTTCCCCTTTTCTATCCTTACTCTGAAATACGGTGAATTTACTGGACCAAAAATGTTAATTATACGTCCCACAAGTTTTCCATTAGAATCGTATACCTCATCTCCAACATTAGGAACCTTGAAAGATTTTGCAATCAACATGTTTCCTCTAATAGCTATTACCTTGCCCACCTTGATGGCAAGTTCAGACATATAGATTAAATATTTATATACTATTTAAATTTTTCGAAAACTTAATTAATTTATATTTGAAATTGAAAATAAAAATAATAAAATTTTTATTTTAAAGTATGTTATCAATATAATTTAATAGAAATATTTACCTTTTTAAATAAATTTTTCTTTAAAATATTTTATTAAATATTCTGGATTATAATCTTCGTTAAATGATCTTCTTAGCAAATCCTTTGGCGAGTATAGGGCACCATATATGTGTATATTATTTTTAAGAAATTCAAAGATTTGGTCAAAATCACCATTCATTAAATGTTCTCTGATATTTTCTATTTTATACCATATTATTGCAGCTATTATGTTTCCAAGTGTATATGTTGGAAAGTAACCAAAACTCCCCTGATACCAGTGTATGTCTTGAAGAATTCCCTCCTTGTGATTCCTAGGCCTAATCCCCAGGTATTCCTCCATTTTGGAATCCCATATTTCAGGTATTTCACTAACTTTATATTTACCTTCAATCAAATTCTTTTCAATATCATACCTTATTGCAATATGAATATTATAAGTCAATTCATCAGCATCAATTCTAATTGGCGTTCTATCTATATTGTTGAAATAATAGTATATTTCATCAGTATCATATTTTTTAATGAATGGCAGATGTCTTTTCAAAATTGGATAAAAAAATTCGGTGAATTCTTTGCTTTTACCTATGAAATTTTCAAGAAACCTTGATTGTGATTCATCAAACCCAAACGATGGCGATGAATATAATGGAGTGCATCCATATTCCTTGTTAATGTTTAAAAGATATATAGCATGTCCCATTTCGTGTATTGTTGCAAAAAGCGATTTTTTGAAGTCAATAAGCTCAAATTTTGTTGTAATTCTAACATCGTCTGGTGAAATATTTATTGTGAATGGATGAACGGATTCATCAATCCTAAATTTGTCTTCAGGTATTTTGAATATATTTTTTAGATCATTCGATATTGAAACCATCCATTCCTTTTTATATTTTTCATTTTTTATTTTTTGTGTTTTTGAAAATTCTTTATCCATCACCTTATCTATCATTCCTTTTGTCTCTCTTATTAAATAATCGAATACTTTATCTCCATCATCAACTGTAAAATCTTCTTCATAATTATCAAGCAATGCATCATACGGATGCTTTTTATATCCAAGGTATTCGGTTATTTTAATCTCCAAGTCTACAATTTTTTCTAAATATGGTTCGACAATTTTGAAATTATTTCTATTCTTGGCAATTTTCCAAACACTCTCTGCAATGGCAGATATTTTTGTGATCTCCCTGTTGATTTCATCGGGCAATGATGAATAATAGTGTATTTGCTTTTTTAATATCCTTTTTATTGCCTCTGAATAATCATCATTCTCTTCAATTTTATCTACCAGATCCTTCAATTCCAGATACATCTTCTTTTGATAGTTTTCAATATTTGATAAAACTTCAGACCTCTCCTCTATCCCAGACGGCGGCATTACCGTCTCCATGTCCCAAAACATCAACCTCTTTGCATGATTTATTGCCTCAATTGACTTGTATTTTTCAATCAATTCATTAATATTATCCAATCCTTTCACCCCTATATCAAACAATTTGATATTTCCTTTAAATTCATTTTTTTATTTGAAAATATAATCTCTGGTATAAAATCATATTCATCAATAATTGGCTTGAATTCCATCTTTTCCAAAATGTCCTTATCTATATCAACCCCGGGGGCTATCTCTATCAATTTTAACCCACTTTCCGTCAGGGTAAATACTGCCCTTTCAGTTATGTATAATACTTCCTTTTTCCTTTTTATTGCATATTCCCCAGAGAAAAATACCTTTTTCACTCTTTCAACGAATTTTATAATGTCTCCATCCTTTTTTATTATTAATTTATTTTCATGTACTCTTATATCTCTTTCGCCTCCTGTAAAACCGCCAGCAAAATATATCCTATTAATTCCGCTCGATATGTCAGAAAATCCACCCGGACCAGGTATCCTTTCGCCAGTATACGATGGATTCACGTTTCCATTTTTATCAACCTCCAGAAAACCTAGTGATGTCAAATCTGCAATTCCTCCCTCATAAACGATAAATTGATCGGCCTGTTGTATTATTGAATAAGGGCCATATGAAAGTCCAAAATCATTTCCGGTTAATGCAACACCTCCCCAAGGTCCCGATTCAACTGTGGTATGAATACATTCAGATATGCCCTCCTCAGCCAAAACGGAAGATATTTCTGTTGGAAGGCCCGTACCAAAATTTACTATTATGTCTCTCTTTTCACGTGCAATCAATTTTGCAATTTCGTAAGCAACCCTCCTCCTTATGACGAACCTCTCATCCATCTCCCTGTTTGGAAATTTAATTTTTATTTCATTAGGTATGCTCTGGCCAGATATCATGGGATCGTAATATACTGTTGAACCCTGAGGAGCATATTCTTTTGGCGCATGAACGATATAATCAACGAGAGGCCCGGGTACATGTATTTCCTTCGGGGATCTACTTTTCTGAGAAACTACATATTTTACCTGAGCAAATACCTTTCCTCCAGGATTTGACTTTGTCGCCAAAACCACAGGCAAGGTCGCACCATAAATCCCCTCCTCCTCCATAGAAAGATTTCCATCAATGTCCGAGGATGTGGCCCTTACAAATGCAATCTGTGGTTTTGGTGCTGTATACAAAAGGTATTCCTCATTATTTATATTAATCAATTCCGCCTTGCACCTCTTTTTAATTCTCGCTTTTTCATTTACCGCTGAATTATCAAGCCTTGGATCGTGAAATGTTCCAAGACCTATCTTTGTTAAAACACCAGGTCTTCCTGAACCCAGTTCCCTGAAAAGTGATGTTGTTATGCCTATGCTGAAGCTATATATTTCAAAATAATTTTCCATCGCAAGCCTTTGTAGGTATTCAGATCTATATAAATATGGTATTAATATACCCGAAATGAAATCTTTCCACCTATTTTCATAAATTTCTTTCATTATTATGTCTAAGCCTGTCCCTGGAACTCCAGGGAAGGAGTCTGCCTCAATAAATATGTTTTTTGGCCTCCCATATTTTTTATATGAATCTATTAATGAATACATAATGTACAAAGGGGTAACAGAATTGTTGAACCCGGCAATTGCTATTACGCTTCCATCATCAATTTTAGAAAGTTCTTCAACCAATGTATCCTTATTTTCAATGATTTTATTTCTTATCACCATTTTTACCATACGCCTCCTCTAACTTTTCATATAATTCATTTATTGTATTTTTTTCAATGCCTTCCCTTATCTTTTCCATTAAATCCATCATGAAATTTATGTTATGGATTGTTAATAAATAGAGCCCCAATATTTCATTTTCCTTGAAGAGATGATGAATATATGAAATATTATAAAAATTGCATGTTTTACACTCGCATCTTTCATCCAGTTTATTGAAATTATCTTTTAGATAATTTTTTCTGAGATTTATGGGTCCATTCCATGTCAATGCCAGTCCATGCCTTGCGTTTCTGGTTGGAAATACAGAATCAAAGATATCTATACCTAACATTACCCCCTTTATAATGTCCAGTGGGGATCCCAATCCCATAAAATATCTCGGTTTTTCTCTTGGCAGTAAATCTACCGTGTATTCCAGTATATCCATCATCAGTTCCTTCGGCTCTCCCATAGATAATCCGCCTATTGCATAACCTTCAAAATCTATAGATGTTATTTCATTTGCACTTCTTTCCCTGAGATCCTTAAATGTTCCCCCCTGAACAATTCCAAATGAAATACCATCCCTTTTTTCCCTGAACAATTTTGCCCAATTGTAAGTTAATTTTACAGCCTCTTCCATTCTTCTTTTGCTTTTACCGTATGGCAAAACATAATCCAGGGCCATGGCAATATCAGAACCTATCTCATTCTGGATCTTTGCGGAAAGTTCAGGAGTAAACAATATCTTCTCTCCTGAAACCGGGTCTCTAAATATTATTCCATTTTCCCTAATTCCAAAGTAAAAGTCTTCATTTGACATTTGGAAACCGCCGCTGTCTGTGAATATCGATCCTTCAAAGTTTATGAATTTGTGTAGGCCTCCAAACTTTTTAATAATTTCTAGCCCAGGCCTAAAATATAAATGGAATGCGTTAGATATAATCATCTCTATCCTCAGCGATTTAAAATCCCATGATGGAATTGTCTTTATTGTTCCCTTTGTGGCAACTGGCATAAATACTGGTGTTTTGACATATCCATGAGGCGTTTTAATAATGCCACTCCTTGCCTTACCACTTGTGCTATTTATGGTGAAAATATCAGACATAGCTAATCCTCATGCATGTAGCATTTTCATCATAATATAATATTAAATTGTAGTTTCCAGGATTTTTAAACAAGATCGTCATGTTCGTAATCGAGTTTGGATTTACCATTATCTGTGCTGAATTATTCATCAAAATGTTGTTTATGAAAATCGATGCATTGTTAATGGGCCATATTTTTATCATCGTAGTTGTATTTCCAGTGTAGATAAAAGATTCGTTGATCTTTGATACATTTGTGTAATATGTTGGATTTATGAATTTTATATTGTTTGTTTTATTAAATACAATTATAGACATGTTATAATAAGCGCTATAACTTTCAAGGATTGTTTTGAAAATAAACGTTACATTGTACAACCCGGGTTTTGTATTGTTATTTATGCTAACGTTGAAATATTCTATCCATGAAGAATTAACAGAGAGATTTCCAATGTAATTTTTATAATCAACTTTTAACGGTGATATTACATTTACACTAACATTTTCAATCTTATCACCCGTATTCTTTATTATTATTTTTCCCGTGTAATTTTCAATGCAATTTATTATTAATGGAACTTGCGTGCTAGGAGTCTGAACATTTATCCTTTCATATAATACATATTCATTTATCGGCACCGGTACAAAAGTAACTGATATCAACAATATTGAAATTATTCCTATCGTATATCCCTTCTTTTCAATTTTAGACACGTCATTAAGTGAAGGGGGGTGATTAAGTCCCAATATTAGGACAAAAAGCGCAAAAATTAGCCAACCTATATAGAATAACCCAATTATTAGCAGGAATACAAAGAACGCATAGCTTAGATATTTTGATTTATTTCCAAGCAGGGCCCTCGCTATATGCCCACCATCAAGCTGTCCTATGGGCAGAAGGTTAATCGCTGTAACAACAAATCCCACCCACGCGGCAAACGCCATGGGAAACATATAAGAAGTCTCCGGAACAAATAGATTTATTATGTTGTATATTAGAGGTGGATATATTACCATTCTCGTCGCTGAATCCTGTATAACTGGATGCATTATATTCCCCAGATAATTGCCGAATATTGCTATGGGTATTGCCACAATAAATCCAACAATCGGACCTGAAGCTCCTATTTCTAAAAGAGCTTTTCTATCGGGTATTGGTTCCCTTATTGATATGAATGCTCCAAGCGTTCCTACCATAGTCGGTGCAGGAATAAAAAACGGTAGGGATGCCCTTACACCATTCCTCTTTGAAGCAAAGTAATGGCCGAGTTCATGTAATCCAAGTATTGCCATTAATGGAATAGCAAAAAATAATGTTCCACCTATGATCGAATTCGCGCTGAGCCAATATTCGTTGAAATATCCTCCATAGTTTGAAGCACCCACCAAAATTGTTGATATGAGTGTTGCAATCAATAGAATTATGTTTACCCATATTGAAAATCCCTTTTGTTGTGGAAATGGTATTACCCTTATAATGTATTCACCTTTTTCATCCGACAAAGTTGGTAAATATTCAAAACTTTTCAATTCCTTCCACAACATTCTGAATTGTTTCATTGTTTCTTTATGTGATGGATATATCAATACCTTATATTCCAAATATTCAGGCGTTAATTTTGCCTCATAAACGGAAAAGTATTTTCTAACAATAGAATCTATTTCATGTACGTTGAACATTATTTAACCTCCAACATTGAAACAACATCATCCAATTTTGCACCCTCTATAATTTTTATAAATCCAACGTCCTTATATTTTATATTTTCTGGGATTTTAATGTTTCCAGAATCTACAATGCCTATTAGATTCTCAGATTTTAAAATGGCATCAATCTTTTTTTCCTTTAGCAGTTTAGCAACGTTGAATAAAATATCCTTTTCCACCTCACCATAAGATATTTTGCCATTTTTTATATCTATTTTTTTATTTTTTATATCCTCTATTATATAATAAATGATCCTCTCCTGCATTTTTTCTTTATATTTCTTCAATTCTTTCCATTCTTCAAAAAATCTTTCAATCGTCTTAGGCAATTTGTCATGTTCTACTTTTAAAATACCCGAAGATATATTTAGAATGTTTTCTATTTTATGCACCTCTTCAATGGCTCCAAGCCAGGAAGTGAATATTATCCTTGAAACACCGTCCTGTATTTTTTCTTCCTTTATAATTTTTATGAAACCTATTTCACCTGTATTTTTAACATGTGTGCCACCACAACCTTCCGCATCGTAATTGCCTACTTTAACAACCCTGATTTTTTCGCCCGGTGGAATTCCACCTTCATATAACCTGAATCCATAAAGTTTTTCAGCCTCATTCCTGTCCATCCATTCCGCTGATACAGGAACGCATTCGGTTATGATTTTCATGGCCTCCTTTTCAATTTGCCTTATTTCTTCATTGGAAATCCTCTTGTAATGCGTTATATCCAATCTGGAATATAAAACATCTTTCTGTGCACCAGCTTGCCACACATGTTTTCCTAAAATTTTTCTGCAGCTGTGTAAAAGAATGTGTGTTGCAGTATGATTTCTCATAAGCCTTGCCCTTCTATCCCAATTTATCACTCCGTGAACTTTTCCAATCCTTGGCATTTCATTTTCATTCTCTAAATAATGCAATATAACATCTCCATACTTTTGCACATCCTTAACAAAATATTTCTTTTCATCTTGCATCATATAACCGAGATCTGAAGGTTGTCCTCCTCCTTCAGGGTAAAATGCGGTTTGATCCAGAACCACAAAATTTTCCCCTATGAATATTATATTCGCATCAAATTCTTTCATGTAAGGGTCTTCATAATAAAGTGTCCTGGTTGGTTTCAAATTTAATTTCACCGTCTTTTCCTTTTCTTTTTCCTGAGACCTTTCATGTTTAGATGCCACGATAGACCTAAAATTCTCCGGTATTTTTATCAAAATCCCCTTTTCCTTTGCCTTTTCTGCAACGATTTCAGGCAAAATACCATATGAATCATAAAGTTGTATCAGTGTATCTAAATCAACATTCCCTTTTTGCAAGTATTTTTCAATAATATTCTCGGACTTTTTAATGTTCTCTTTATATCTTTCATATTCAACTTTTACCATATCCATTATTACTGGAAACATCTCCTCATCAAGCATTGACTTGAAATATTCCATTTCCAATTTAAATATGTAATCCATATGGCCGATCAAATTTGTTTCCTCCAAAACCCTAAACAACCTCCTTAGAACAAATCTTGCAAGATACCCGGATTTTACGTTAGATGGTACAGCCCCATCATTTAACATAAAGAGAGCAGATCTCGTATGGTCTACAATCAGCTCGATCTTCCTTATATAGTTCAGAAAATCAATGTAAGAATCATCCAAACCGAGATCCATTATTATTTTTTTTGCCCATTCAATCAATACATCCTCACTCTTGTCTTTGATTGAAACAAATCTTTTCATGAATTCATTGTAAGATTCAGGAAACTTTTTATTTGAAATTTCTAAAATTCTATTTATTATGTCTGAATAAATGGCATCGAAAATAGAGGGTGATGACTTAGATACCCAGACAAACCTTTCCAATCCATATCCAGTGTCAACAACCCTTATATCCATTTTCCTAAATTTTTGGCCATTCAGTTCAATATCACCATTTGGATCCTCAATGAATTCCATGAAAACAAGAGTGGCCACCTCAAGACCTCCAACTATTACCTCAAATGCATATCCTCCATTCCCTCCTCCTGTCCACGGATTTTCCTTCAAAGTTATATAATTTTTATCTATTCCTAAACTTTCCAGAAAATCCAGGGCGTATGAAACCGTTTCATCTTTCCAATATACGTATTTATCCGGATAGTTGAACGCATGGTGTGCCATCATGATAAAGCTTGTTAAATGTCTTCCTGTTTTACCTACATCATCAATATCAACAAGTCTAATGCATGGCTGTGCCACAACCAGAGGATTTGCAGGTGGGGGGACTTCTCCAGATGTTATGTGTGGCTGAAAATCGTATATAGAAGCATTTACAAGAAAAACATCCTTTCTCCATCTAGCAACTACGGGAAATCTTTCTATTTTTCCATGATTTCTACTTTTAAAAAATTCTATAAATTTATCCATCATTTCATAAAAATTAATTTCCTCTTTCATTATCCTTTTATCCAGAAAAATGTAAGGATCGCATGGAAATTCACCACATGTATTTCTATCTGGGTCTGAAGTCCAAAATGTTGCTCCACATTTTTCGCACTTCTTTCTCACAAAACCTCTATTATGAAGAATTTCAAGGTCTAATGGATCTGACATCATATATCTTAATCCTCGATGGGTTCATAAATATTTGTGAAAATAAAATTTATTAATTTAATTTAATATATACCCACGATGATGTCTTTAAAGAAGATTTTGGCAATAATAATTATTTTGGTGGTAGTTTTGGTGGTAGCATTTTATTTTGAAATTTATTATTCAGTAAAGAATGCAACTTTCTGGGGTAATGCGCCACAGACTACAGTTGTTCCAATAAATGTAGCATTTGTAAATTTATCAACAATAGAAAAGATATATAACACAAATGAAATTAAAAATTATACTCACATTTATAATGTTTCTAAGTCAAATTTATATCAAATCGATATTCAGGAAATATACCAATCTTTAAAGAATTATTCTTCACTTTCAATACTTTTCCAACAGATGGATTCTCCAGCGCAGGCATATTTTCCATTCCAGCATGCGTTAATGCCTTTATACAGCAGTGGAACGTATAAAGTCTTTGAATACAAAGAATTTTATTTACCGCATTTTCACAAATCAATATTTTTGATATATTATTATGAATATTTAATAAACATTACAGGTACAGGTTTCTTTGAAAACCCAACACTTTTACAGCAGGTGGGATATGATCAGATGGATATTATGCTATCGTGATTAAAAAATTTTAAATCTATTATTGTTTTTTAAATTCTAAAATGATTTTAAATCTTTTGGACATATTTGATTATGGAAAGATGTACATAATAAAAAATCCTGAGATTTTTCCCTCGGATAGGCTCCTGGTTGAATCACAAATTTTTGGCATGTCAGATTACATAATATTGGGGAATTATTCACCTCTGAATTTAAGGCATTCATATAACATCATTAAAAAATTCAGAAATGATATAAAAATAAAAATTAGAAGGGGTTTCACATTTTATCAGATCATTGAAATTATAAAGGAATTGAAAAATAAATATGACCTTTTAATGTATTATTTTGACCCCATATCATATTCTGACCTCAGGAACGATGAAAAGTATGCATTAATATCTGGAATTGTTAATGGTCTCGTGGAATATACAAGTGAAAATAATTCCATAACATTGTTCTTTTCATCATACCCATTTTCCATAACATCCAAATTTCCATACATAATCACTGAAAAGCATAGTTATGGATACAACATAAAATATGGTGAAAAGAATTATCACTTCTATTATATACCAGGTCAGCTATCTTTATTTGACTTCAATAATCAAAATGGGTGATGTGAATGGGTAGGAATGTTTCAACGATGAGGCAGGAAATAAACAATATAATTGATAGATGGCAGTCGTTTATGAAGGCCATGCATTCAGAGGATAAAAAATACATTGAAAGGATCATAGAAAAGGCAAAAAGGTATTCTGCAGAATCCACATATTCTCTTGAAGACCCTCTTGAGGCAGTTTTTTTATCAATATTGATAGAAATGGAGAAAGAAATTGAAAAGATTGAAATAAAATGCTCGTCTCAATAGAGATATTAAGAGATGCAATATTATTCTTTAAAGAAAATGATAAGATAATAATAAAGAGAGAGAAATATTATCCGGAATTTTTAATATCCGATGAAAGAAATATTTCTGAAAGGATATTTGAAATAGAATTCCCTGGAATCGTAGAAAAGGGGAAAAAAAGAATTAAGACGGTGTTCGGTGAAATCGATGGATATTATATAAAAACAGTTCCACAATCGTTCTTCAAAATATCATCTTTGGTTGAAAAATATTTTAACTATTATCTGGTAGATTTATACAATGTGGATATAAGGTTATCATTGAGATATTTGTCCGAAAATAAATTGAATTATTATGATTATAAAGGGGGAATACCAAATTTTTCTGGATTAAAAATCATAAAATTTAAAAGAGATAGCACGGGATATGAATACAACGGTAAATACATCCCCTTGAGAGATTATTTGAAAATTATGGATATTGTGATGGAAGAAGACCCAGATATTTTGATAATGGATGATATAGATACAATTTTGCCAAATTGGATCTATGATTCAAAAAATAGAAATGTTGAATTTTACATAGGAAGAATTCCAGGATGGAATTTAATAAGACAAAAGGAATACTTTTCCTATGGTTATAAATATCACAAGGAATTGACCTATGTTCCAAGGGGAAGATCTCTTATAGATCCAAAAACTAGCTTTATATATTCTGAAGGTGGAATTTTTGGTGTTCTGGCATCCTCATCAATATCCTCCTTAGATCCATCATATGCAGCTAGGTCTACACCGGGAACATTAATTTCAAGCATGGAAGTTTCAAAGGCGCTTAGAAACGGTATTGCCGTTCCATACCATAAATCGAGGCCAGAAAAGGAAAAGAGCCTCGAAATGTTAATAAAATCTGACAAAGGAGGCCTAGTATATCAGGTATCTCCTGGAATATACTGGGAGGTATCTGAGCTTGATTTTACCTCAATGTATCCATCAATAATAGTAAAGAAAAACCTTTCATTGGAGACTGTCAATTCAGAATGTGAAAGATGTGAAATTGTGCCCGAGATAGGGTATAAAGTTAGCATGGAAAAGAGGGGTTTTTTGTCATATGCGCTTGAAGATTTCCTCGATCTTAGGATAAAGATAAAAAAATTGAAGAAAACAATCAAAGATTTAGAGGGAATAGACAAGGCATTTAAATGGATGCTTGTGACTTCATTTGGATATACAGGGTACAGGAATGCTAAATTTGGAAGCATTGAAGTACATGAAAGCATAAATGCATATGCCAGGGATATCATAATAAAGACAAAAGACATTGTTGAAAAGCATGGGTATGATGTAATATCAATAATAGTAGATTCCTTATGGTTATCAGGTTTTGTGGAAGAAAGCATTGTTGAAGAAATAGAAAAAGAAACGGAACTGCCCATTGAACTATCTGGAAAATATTATTGGATGAAAATAATCCCATTAAAGGGCGAACAATATTTAGGTTCCCCTGGAAGATATATTGCCTATAATATAAATGGGGAATATAAAATTCGTGGTATTATGCTTAGGAGGCATGATACACCAGAATTTATTAAAGAATTTCAAACGGAGGCATTGGAATTATTGAAAAATGTTAAAAATAAAGAAGATGTTGAAAAGATTGATCTAAATAAATTATTTTTCAAGTACAAGGAAATGCTGGAAAATAGGGATGTAAACCCAGAGAAATTGCTTTTGGAAAAAAGAATTACCAAATATCCCTGGGAATATTTGGTAAATACGCCCACAAAGCAAATATTAGATGAATATTATAGAAAGGATTTATTATTATATCCATCCGAGCACGTAAAATACATAATATATTCTGAAAGGCCGTTAAAGGCCACATCTAGTTATCAAAATGTGGACTATTCAATACCTTATTATTTAAAATTGCTCAGGGATGCTTACGAAGAGGTAAAAATTAGGTATTAGAAAAATATTACAGGTAACATGGATTTTAATATTAAAATATGCTGTGAAAAAGAAATTTTGGAAATATCAAGGATGATTTATGATTTTGCCGAAATAGGTTCAAAGGAATATAAATCTTCTAATTTGCTCGCTGAAAAATTATCAAAACATAATTTCAAAGTGATAAAGCCATATTTGGGAATGGAGACAGCATTTAGAGCAGAATATGGGGGAGGAAAATATTCCGTTGGAATACTGGCAGAATATGATGCCCTTCCCAATGGTCATTCCTGTGGTCACAATCTCATAGCCGCCTGGGCCTATGGAGTTGCAATAAATCTATCCAAAATATTGAATGATGCAAAGATAGTTGTTTTTGGCACCCCATCTGAGGAGGGTATTGGTGAATATGCTGGTAGCAAGGCTAAAATGGTAGAAGAGGGTGCATTTAAAGATGTTGACTTTGTGGTTGGTATGCATCCGGACGATTCCTGGAACCTTGGTGCCGTAACATTGGCAGATGTAACATCAAAGGCAACATTTATAGGAAAATCTTCACATGTAGCAGATTCTCCTGAAAAGGGTATAAACGCTCTTGATGCTGCAGTAGCCAGTTATGTCAACATAAACATGTTTAGGGATAAAGCAAACGTTAAAGACAATCTCGTTATAGGAATGGTATTTAGGGAATGCGGATATGCTACAAACGTTATTCCTGAAAGGGCTGTCCTTGAAATAGATATGAGGTCATCATCCGGAGAATTTTTAGAAGATTTTGAAAATAAAATAAAAAATTTGATTTTAAGTACATCCAATGCCTTTGGAGCAAAATGCCAGTATGAGAGAATAACACCATTATATTCAGATTATCTGAATAATGAAACCATAAATGATTACATAGAAATGGAATTAAAAAAATTAAACATACATCCAAGGAGAATAGACAAGGAAAAACCTTTTCCTTCAGGTTCAACGGATGAAGCTAACGTTAGCAAGGTAGTTCCCACCGGACATATTGATATAAAGATTGGATATCCGGGAATACCCGGCCATAGTGATGATTTCAGAATCGCCTCAAATCCAGAAAATGCAAAGGAAAGTCTATTAATAGGAATACATGCCGTTTACAATGCAATAATCAACATATTCAAGGATAATGCTGTAGAAAGAATAAAAGATGAATTTAACAAAAAGATAAAGGGTTAAGAATGCGTATAATATCCCATTAAAATATCATTTTTCTCCAACTTTACAAAACCAAACCTTTCAAACTGCACAACATTATTAACATCGTTTATAGACAATGGTTCAGCATAACCTTCCTCAATTTTTCCATCTGGCTTGTAAACTCTGCATTTAATTGAATTGCCAGGAACCCAATGTATGATCTTCATATTTTTGAGATTTGATGTATCATTGTTTATGAAGATTAATTTATTATCCTCAATTTTGAAATTACCAAAATCCTTTAGCCTAAATACTGAATTCTTCACATCCTCATAGTCTTTTTTCGTTATCATTATCTTGTCACCATTTTTCACGCTGTATTCCCTGAAACCATATTCCTTTATTGAAGGATGCAGAGGAATTCTTGCCTTTAAATCCACATTTGCAATTAATGAAAATTCAACTGGATCGGAAACAAAAAAATACCTTTTTGTTAGAGGATCTATGATCTTCCTGTTATATGAATATAACAGTTCCCATGAAAATATTATATCCACATCTTTTAATCCAACGTCTATCCAGTATTTTCTTATTGATTCCGGTCTTATTCCTCTTTTCTTTAGGGCCTTTAAGGTTCCCAATCTCACATCGTCCCATCCAGAGTATTCCCCATTTCTAATCCCCTTTTTTATTATAGATGTCTTCAAAATTGAATTTTCAATTTTTACCTTTCCATAGTGTATAAAAACAGGTTTTGGCCAGTTCAAATATTCATATATGTACAACTGCCTGTAAGTGTTGTTCAGGTGATCCTTGCCCCTTATTATGTGTGTTAAATTTAGATCATGGTCATCGATGGCTACCGAAAAATTCATCAAAGGATATACAATGAATTTATCTCCAGTCCTTGGATGTTTCGGCTTTTTAATTATTCTGAAGGCTGCCCAATCCCTAATGGCAGGATTTGGGTGAGACAGGTCTGTTTTAATAACATATACCGCCTGTCTTTCTTCATATTCTCCGGAGAGCATTTTTTCCCATCTTTCAAGGTGAATTGATGGATCAATATCCCTGTCTGGACAGGGTTTCTGCTTAGCCTTTAAAGATCTCCATTCCTTTTCATCGCATAGTGTTATGTAAGCCTTCCCCATTTCCAGAAGAGTTTTTGCATATTTATAGTATACATCAAACCTATCTGTCTGAATTACAATTTTGTCCACTTTTACCCCTAGCCATTCTAAATCTTCTTTGATCATGTCATAGGCTTCCAGTTCAACGTTTCCTGGATTTGTATCCTCAATCCTTAATATGTTTATGCCATCATACATTTTTACATATTCATCATTTAATATTGCCATTCTGGAATGCCCTATGTGAAGGGGCCCGGAGGGAGAGGGGGCCATTCTCATTATTACCTTACCTTTAACATCGGGAAGAGGAGGTAAAGTCTTTTCTTCATTTTTTTCTTGCTTTTCTTTTTCCAATACCCCAATTTTCTTTATCTCTTCTATGCCAATAGAATTAATCTCATTCACAATTTCGTTAACGATAGGTATAATCTCCTTAATATTACCTTTTAAGTCTGGTCTTGCAGATACGATTTTTCCTATAACTGCCTTTGCATCCGCTTTTCCATCATGTTCCAAAGCATTTGTTGCGGCAATCTTTCTTATCAATTCCCTTATATCATCCACCTTCCATCACCTTTTTTATTTCATCCATCAATTTATCAATGTTTTCGTTTTTAAGAGCAGAAATCTTTAATCTATTATTGTTTCTTATTTTTAAATCGGACTTGTTTTCAACTTCGATGATTTTGACATTAAAATCATTCTTTATGTTTTCAAGCAATTTTTCCTGCTTTTCTATTGGATATCCACAGGTTTCACTTGGGTCAATTACAAATATTATAACATCTGCAAGATGCCTCATTGCAAGAATTGCTTGTTTTTCCATGTCATTCATCTCATCAAATGGCCTGTCTAAAATGCCTGGTGTGTCAACGATCTGTATTTTTACCATTCCTATAGTGTTATGGCCTATCAATATCCCCTTTGTTGTGAAAGGGTATGGTGCAACTTCAGGTTTTGCTGATGAAATTCTCTTAATTAATTCAGATTTTCCCACGTTTGGATATCCGGCAACAACAACTGTAAACATATCCGTATCGATACTAGGAATGTCTTTCAGCCTCTTCCTAGCATATTCAAGATATTTTAAATATTCGTCAACGCCTTTTACAAATGAAGAAAACCTTCCAAAATAAGAATTCATTATATTCTTAAAATCATCCATATCCCTTGTTGATTCAAGTTTTTTTACTGTCTTGGTAGTAAGTTCAACAATCCTATTTTTGCACCATTTAATTGAAGAAAGTGATATTTTATATCTATTTACATCAATTAATATTTTTACAAGGTCTTGGTAAAAAGGGTCAAGATTTTCAATTATTGGATAAGATTTAATGTAGTTATTGCACAAATCCTTTACAGTTTTTTCCATTTCTTTTAATTTGTTTATGTCCCAATTCCTATACATTGCAACTTTGTCCGGATGCCTTGCCAGGTCTATCTTTTTTGCCCTTTTAAATGCTATATCAATGATAGATTCGGAATCCATAACGTTTGGGAGTTTTGAAAATTCAAATTTATGCAAAGTATGTGACATTTTTGTTCGATTCATCCTCCTCTTTTTCCTCACTCAATTCTGTAACTTCAAGATAAGCAATAGCTGGAACAGGTATTATTTTATATTTCTTTTTCTTATCATTGCATGATTTTATCAAAATAGCAGAATCCTCTCCAAGGTTTAAAAATCCCTCGAATTCTCCATCTACTTCAGGTATGTTGTCGTTCATCAAATAAATTTTTACCTTAGATCCCTTAGTTAGCTGGTTCATGTTATATACCTCCCTTTTTATTCTCAATATATTCAATCCTTTTTCTATAATTTTGAAGTGCAATTCTGACATTTGCCTCAACAAAATTCCATGCCGCAAGAAAGCTTCCATTTCTCAACCTGTAATATTTTGTTCTCCCCTCATTCAATTCTTCCAAAAGGTCTAGAGATTTTAATTTATTCAAATGTCTATATACCGTAGGCCTTGTTGTATTTAAAAATGTGATCATCTCCTCCGGAGTCCAATATTTGTTTGGATTGTTTATAAAACAATCCCTAAATAATTTGAAAGGTACGCTGTTTTTAATTTCATTTTTATCATTTCCCTTTGTTTCTGGCAAATATCCTATAGATGATAGAATTTCAATTAATTCATTATCAATATCGTTTTCCTGAGGTGTAGGACTTATCATTTTTAATGTTATTTCAAACATAACTCTTCACTTGTTTAATGTTTCTTTTTATAAAGTTAATTAATTCTTTTTATTAAATTTATCTTATTATTCCGTATTGATTCTGATAGTGTCCTGACCTTTTTGAATATCCCTTTTCTGCCTTTGTTGATAATTTAAAGAACACTACCTGCGCTATTCTATCATATTTTTTAAATTCTATCTCTTCATTTGAGTTGTACAGAAATATGTTTAAATTTCCCTTAAATCCTGCATCTATCAAACCTCCAGAAATAAATATTCCTTTTCTGGCGTATGTTGTTCTTAACCATATCTGCCCAGCAATATCTTCCGGGAATTGAAATATCTCTATCGTAGATACTATGAAAAATTTGTTTTTTGGTATCTTGCACGATTTTTCATTATCATAAAGGCATTCATTTATGCGTACATCATATCCATTGGGTGTTAGGCATTCTTCGCAAAAATTCTCTATGGTCAATTCTCCTTTATTTATAATTTTCAATATGTCCGAATCTGATAACATAATAATAAAATTGTATATGAAAATATAAACTATTTTTAATATCTAATGCATTATCCCAACCATGATATTGGATGGAAAAATCGTTGCAAGAAATATGGAAGAAAATGTTAAAGGGATGGTCGAAGAATTTTACAAAAGATATAATAAAAAACCTGTATTTAGAACAATACTGGTGGGAAAAGATCCCGCATCTGAAATTTATTCAAAATCTAAAATAAAAAATATGAACAAACTGGGAATAGATGCAGAAATTATATATTTTGATGAAAATGTTCAAACATTGGATATAATAAAAAAGATTGAAGAATTGAATAAAAACGAGGAAATACATTCAATAATGGTTGAGATGCCCCTTCCAAAAAGCATTGAAAAAGAAAAGATTTTAAATGCAATAGACCCAAGAAAGGATAGTGATGGTCAAAGCCCTTATAATTTAGGAATGATGATGGCAGGTTATGAAAAACACGTCCCATCAACTCCAATGGCCGTAATCAAAATCTTGGAATATTATAAAATAGATATAAAGGGAAAAGATGTTTGCATAATAAATAGAACACAAGTTGTTGGAAAACCCTTGGCAATGCTGCTTTTAAATAGGGATGCAACGGTAAGAATCTGTCATAGCAAGACAAACAATTTAAAGGAAAAAACCTTGGAATCGGATATAATTGTGGTGGCGGTCGGGAAGCCAAATTTCTTGAAGGAAGAAATGGTGAGGGAAAATTCTGTGATAATAGATGTTGGTATAAATTCTGTGAATAACAGAATTGTTGGTGATGCTGACTTTGAAAGCATTTCAAAGAAGGCATCAATAACGCCAGTGCCTGGAGGTGTTGGATCTGTGACCACGATGGTAGTTACATCACAGGTTGTGGAAAATGCATTTTCATTGATGGAAAATAAATAATTTATACCATGATTAATATATGCTTTTTGATGGATGAGGAAAAGCATTTTGAGACTTTAGCCCCAAAGTATAGGAAAATAGAAGAAGGTGAAGTATACTGCCCTCTTTATAAAGATATGGTTCCTACAATTGAATGCAAGAAATGTAAATATTTCATAAAAATTGAAGAAAATATGATTGTTTGCGCATACACATGGGAATAAAATCAATTTTAGAACTTTCAAAGGAGCATAATACACTTCCAATATCTGAAATAGAAGGCATTTTTGAAGGTGAAAATATAAATCATAAAATATTGATGGAAAAGCCAGTTGTTATGGTTGAATCTGATGAGATTGAACCAATTATAGATAGGTCTGCATTTCTTAAGAGGATCGGCATAGTTTTATTCTATGTAAAAGACATTATAAATGATGTAACCGGAAAAATGGCAGAAGGAGTAACATTCGCCGTAAGGTATTTTGATTTTGTTAACAAAAATATAAATAGGATGGAGATCGAAAAAAAGATTGGAAAAAATATAGAGGGTAAAGTAAATTTAAAAAATCCGGATGTTGAAATCGGAATATATCATATAGATGATCTTTATTATTTTACAAATTTGTTGCCAATACCGGATAAAGGGTTTTTAGAGAGGCATCCAGATAAAAGACCTTATAAGACTAATCTTGCAATGAAGCCAAAGCTGGCAAGGGCCATGGTTAATATTGCAAGGGTAAAGAGAGGTGGCAGGATTGCAGACCCATTCTGTGGGGGAGGATCAATATTAATAGAGGCAGGCCTCATGGGAATAGAATCCGTAGGAATAGATATTGAATCAAAGATGGTTAATGGTTGTATCACGAATACTTCATATTATAATATAAAAACTGAAATTTACCGTGGAGATTTTTCATTGATCAAGGAGCTTGGAAAATTTGATGCAATTGTCACAGATCCACCATATGGAAGAAGTTCATTTAAAACTGAACCAATAGATCATCTATATCAGAGGGCCCTGAAAACGTTCAGAGATGTAATAAAAGAAAAGGGTCATGTATCAATAATATTCCCATCAGAAAAATACGTTGAATTCGCAAAGGAATATTTCCATGTTTTGGAAATACATAAATTGTATGTTCACAAGAGCCTAAATAGATATATCACCCTTCTTTCTTTGGAAGATTATTGATAATTTTTTCAACGATCTCTTTAAAAACCTTTGCAGATTCTGTATCCTTTAAAACGAAAGGTTCTCCGGAATCGCCCGATTTCACGATCTCAGGGTCCATCGGTATTTTTCCAAGAAATGGGACGTTGTATTCCTTTGAGACCTTTTCTCCGCCCCCTTCTCCAAATACACTACCCACCATGTTTTCTATTATGCCCAATATTTTCAAGTTGAGTTCCTTTGCAAAATTTATTGCTTTTCTAGCATCCATTAGGGCAACTTCCTGAGGCGTAATAACTATTACAACACCCGAAACATCTTTTATCAGCTGTGCAATGCTAAGTGGTTCGTCTCCTGTGCCGGGAGGGAGATCTACGACCAAAAAATCCAATTCACCCCAATTCACCTGTTCCAGGAATTGTTGAATCATTTTATGCTTTAAAGAGCCTCTCCATATTATTGGGGCATCTTTTTCGGGCAACATCATACCAATCGATATTACCTTCAAATTTGGAGTTATTTCCAAGGGATATATGCCTGAATCATCACCATATAGTTGTTCATCTTCTATATTTAACATCTTAGGTACATTTGGTCCGTGAATGTCAGAGTCTAAAAGACCTACCTTATATCCTTTGTTTGAAAGCTCAACAGCTAAGTTTACTGCCACAGTAGTTTTACCAACTCCACCCTTTCCACTCATAACCATTATTTTGTATTTTATTTTCTTCATATTTTCATCAAGCTTACTTCTGCCCTGTAATATTGGCTTAATCTTTGAAAGGTCAGGTTCCATAATTATCGTTTTTCTATATTGCCATTATATACTTAAAACATTTGTAATAATCAATAATAATTTTAACTACAATATCATTTATTGTTTATATGAAACGTGAAAGATTGATTATAACTATCATAGCAATAATCGTGGCGATAATAGTTTTTTTGACATATACTGTAATTGAATTATCTATAAATCCAAAGGGTTATTGTTGCCCATATTTTATTTATTTACTAAACATTGCAATATATTACATATACATTTTTTTGGTAGCAGTTTTATTCATACTCATAACATTCTTGTTAAGAATCATAAAAAGTGCAAAGGTAGAAAAATTTGAAAAGGATGAAGCGATCGAAATTTTAAGAAAAAGATATGCGAGTGGAGAAATAACAAAGGAAGAATATGAAAGGATGCTCCAGGATTTAAAAAAGGGTAAATAAAAACTTCAATAAATTTATTAATGCCTTTTATATTCAAAATAATAGATTTCTGCCACCGTAGCTCAGTCGGTAGAGCGGCTGACTTGTAATCAGCAGGTCGGGGGTTCAATTCCCTCCGGTGGCTCCTATTTAATTTTTATTCATTTTATATCATTGCAATGATATATAATTTAATAGAGAAAAAATGGAATAAAACAAGGTTATTTACATAGTCTAATTTATAATATGATAATTTTATTAATCAGATAGAATGAATGAAAAGGATATTTCAAGGAAATAGATGAATTAATAAAAATAATTAAAAATATAAGAAATTGATGATACGGATAAATAAATATATTTGGAAACTAAAATTTTAAAAATTATATTTAATTTTATTTAATCATGAATTTTAAATATCAATAATAATTACATCTAAGATGTTCAAAAGGCGATTATTATGAATGTTCATAAAGCTGATTTAATCATATTGGGTGCAGGTTTGGCCGGTCTCAGGGCTGCAATTTCTGCGAAGGAAACGGATAAAAATTTGACCATAGCGATAGTATCAAAGTTATACTTCCTAAGATCACATTCTGTGGCTGCAGAGGGCGGGACTGCAGCAGTTTTGTATGAAGGGGATAGCTACGATCTGCATGCATACGATACTATAAAGGGATCAGATTACCTTGCAGATCAGGACGCAGTGGAAAGATTTGTTAGAACAATGCCAAACGAAATTCTGTATCTGGACCACTGGGGAATGCCATGGAGCAGAAGGGATGATGGAAAGATAGCACAAAGGCCTTTTGGTGGACACAGTTTTCCAAGGGCAACATACGCTGCAGACAGAACAGGATTCCATGCTATGCATACCCTTTATGAAAGGCTTTTGACATATGATGGTGTTGAAAAGTTTCAGGAATATTTTGCCACATCAATAATCATTGATAATGGAAGATTTAATGCATTGACTGCCATAAACATGAAAACAGGTGAATATGAAATATTCCAGGGAAAAGGGTTGCTTATAGCAACAGGCGGTCTTGGAAGGTTGTACCCATTCACAACTTATTCACATACTGTTACAGGTGATGGAGCTGCAATGGCACTGAGGGCTGGAATGCTTCTGGAGGATATGGAATTTGTTCAATTCCATCCAACAGGCCTTGTTCCTTCTGGTATTCTTATAACAGAAGGTGCCAGGGGAGAAGGCGGTTATTTAATAAATAAGGATGGAGAAAGATTTATGCAGAGGTATGCTCCACAGAAAAAGGAACTTGCGCCGAGGGATGTGGTGTCAAGGTCAATCATGTGGGAAATTCAGGCCGGAAGAGGATTCGAAGGCCCATGGGGTCCATATGTATTGTTGGACTTAAGGCATTTAGGTGATGAAGAGATAAAGGAGAGATTGCCTGCCATAAGGGATTTGACAATAAAGTTTAATGGCATAGATCCTGCAAAAGAACCAATACCTGTAAGGCCTGCGGCACATTATACAATGGGTGGTATCCAGGTGGATATAGATGGAATGTCTCCAATACCAGGTATTTTTGCCGCAGGTGAGGCGGCATGTGTTAGCATACACGGTGCAAACAGGCTGGGATCAAATTCAACGGCGGAGTGCCTTGCATATGGAGATATAACAGGTGTTTCAGCTGCAAAATATGTTCAGAAGGTTTCAAACATACCAGAATTGAACATGCAAAGGGTAAAGGAAGAAGAAAACAGAATATTCAAAGAACCTTTCAAGGAGAGAGGTTCTGAAAGTGTTGCAAGCCTTAGAAAGGAGCTGCAAAACACCATGCAAGAAAAGGTTGGAATATTCAGGAATGAAAAGGATTTGACAGATGCATTGCAAAAGGTAAAGGAATTACAAAAGAGGTTTGAAAACGTTTACGTTGAAGATAAAAATATGTTTTACAACATGAATTTGGTAACATATTTAGAATTGAGCAATTTGTTGGAGGTTGCGGAAGTAGTAATATTGGGTGCAATCGCAAGAAAAGAGAGCAGAGGAGCTCATTATAGAACCGATTATCCAAAGAGGGATGATGTTAATTGGATGAAGCATACCATAGCGATTAAGAGGGATGGAAAGATTGAACTGTCATACATACCTGTAAGGGTTACGAAGTGGCAGCCAGAAGAGAGGAAATATTGAGGTGATAATATGGAGAACATAATATTAAGGATAAAAAGGGGAGATCCATCACACTGGGAATATAAAGATTATGAAATCCCCATTGAAAAGGACACTACGGTACTTGACGGCCTTTTTTATGTCAGGGATAACATAGACCATTCACTCTCTTTCAGGGCATCATGCCGTATGGAAGTTTGCGGTTCATGTGCAATGATGGTAAATAATTTCCCAAGGACCACATGTTCCACATTATTTTCAAAGATTGAGCCCGCAAAAATTGAGAATGGCAAAAAGGTGTTCATAATCGAACCTTTACAAGGTGCCGCATTTAAATGGATTAGGGATCTTGTTGTTGATTTCGATGAATTTTTCAGGAAGCATGAAAATGTTAAACCATATTTGATCAGGAAGGACAATCCAGAAGGTCAATTATTGCAATATCCAAAGGAATTGAAAAAATATTATATTTTAACATTATGTATAAAATGCGGTGCATGTACAGCAGCATGTCCAATATCAAATAGCGATCCGAATTATCTGGGCCCTGCTGCATTAACTGCCGCATACAGGTTCAATGCAGATAGCAGGGACCAGGGTAAAAATTTAAGGCTGGCGATAGTGAGCGACCCAGAGGGTTGTTGGAGATGCCACTTCTCATCTGAATGTTCCAATGCATGTCCAAAGGAGATAGATCCTGCAACCGCAATTCAAAAGCTAAAGGTTCAGGCAGCAGCATATGAATTAAAGAGAATATTCCACATAAAAGGTGGTGAATAAAATGTCATTAAAGGATTCATTATATTGGATAAAATTGAAAGGAAGGCATTTATCCGATGGAATTGCATTCCTTTTCCACAGGCTAACGGGTCTTGTAATATTGTTATACCTTTATATCCACTTCGCCGCATTATCACAGTTAATAGGGACACAATCAACAGGAGGATCAAATTTCAAGAATTTCCTAAAAACCGTTGAAAGCCCTCCATTCGTTGCACTCGATATATTGCTATTCCTCGTGATATTTTATCATGGCGCAAATGGTATTAGGTTGGTTATAAATGAGTTTGGCATTGGAACAAAGAAGAGACAATTATTCTTCTGGATAATGATGGCATTAGGCATAATAGGATGGATTCTGCTGAGTTATGTTGTTGTTGATGCATTCCTGCATTCTTAAAAAATGAGGTGATATATAATGACAAATCAGGAAAGTATAAAAGGATCAATTGCGCCACTGGCATGGCTTTTGCAATTAATTACCGCAATTTTTATGGTATTTTTCCTTGGCGTTCATCTATGGATAATGCACGTCGAAGGTTCTATAGAATTGACGATTCAGGCTATTTTGCAAAGAATACAGAACCCATGGTGGAAAGCATTCTACATTGGATTTTTATTGGCAGTTGTTTACCATGGTCTTAATGGCCTAAGGGGAATAATATTCGATCTCGGCATAAAAAGAAAATCACTCATCAATGGTATACTATGGGTAATTGCAATAATATCGTTAATATATGGAATATATTTGTTATACAGCATATAAATGAAAAGTGAAACGTTAAAAATAATAGTATGCCCTGTGTGCAAAAACCCTCTCACACTTATTGAAAGTGTTGGGAGGGATAATGAAATTTTTTCTGGAAAATTGTTATGCGAAAGTTGTAATGTATATTATGAAATCATTGATGGCATCCCAGTTTTGTTACCTGAAAAGGGTGTAAAGTATGAAAGAAATTGAAGATTATAGAGAAGAGATGATAGAATTCATGACATCAATGATACCGATAAAGGCAATAAGCCCGGATCTCGGTGGAAATGGTGAATGGGAAAGATCTAGATTTATAAAGAATTACATTGAAAACATGGGTTTTGATTATATAAAAGAATTGAATGCAATAGATGATAAAAACTACACTAGGCCAAATATTATAGCAAAATATTATGGTAAAATTAGGGAAAAGACGATATGGATTGCAGCCCATATGGATACAGTTCCTGAAGGGGATATTAATCAATGGCATTACGATCCATTCAAGGCCACCGTTGTTAATGATAGGATATATGGAAGGGGTACAGAGGATAACGGTCAAGATTTGGTGGCAGGCCTTTTTGCAATAAAGGCGATAATAGATAATGGGATCAGGCCAAAATACAACATAGGTTTCATGTCATTAAGCGATGAAGAGGTTGGCTCAAAATATGGCATGGAATATGTTATGGAAAATTATAAGGAATTTGGTAAGGATGATTATTTTATAATTCCAGATGCCGGTAACGAAAAGGGGGATGAAATAGAGATTGCCGAAAAAGGCATACTGTGGCTAGGAATAAAGGTCATTGGGAAACAGTCTCATGGATCAAGGCCAGATCTCGGAAAAAATTCCTCAAGATATTTATTTGAAATTTCCATGGAAATAGACAAGGAATTGCACAAAAATTTCGATATCTATGATAATGTTTTCATACCCCCATATTCGACATTTGAACCTACGATGATGTCGAGCGCTGTTCAAAATATCAATACAATTCCTGGAAGTGCAAAGGTATATTTTGATATGAGGATCCTACCAGAATATAAAATAGATGATGTTTTAAATACGATTATAAAAATTGTTGAATCATACAAAAATAAGTATGGAATAGAAATAACCTTAGAAACAGTTCAGAGAAACGACCCTGCTCCAAAAACGCCAGAGAGTTCACCATTGGTTGTAAATTTAAAAAAGAGTATAAATGATGTACTGAAAGTAGAACCAAAATTGATAGGCATTGGTGGTGGAACAGTAGCGGCAATGGCGAGGAAAAGGGGTTATCATGCTGTCGTCTGGGCAACTTTAGAACCTGTTGAACATAGTCCAGATGAATACTGCGTTATAAAAAATATGGTAAACGATGCAAAGGTTTTTTATAAGTTGATTAAAGATTTTTGAAGAAGTTTATTGTCTTTTCCATATCGTATAAAGTCAATTTTCCATTATCCATTACGATTTTTCCATCAACTATAGTTTTTGTCACGTTAAGGCCTTTTATTGAATAGACTAAATTTGGAATTAAAGAATCTTTTCTGAGCGGAATGCCATTTGGATATGGATCAATGATCGCAATATCTGCCATTTTACCCTCCTCTATGGAACCCAAATGGTTTTCCATCTTTAGGGCCTTTGCAGCATTTATTGTGGCCATATCAAAAATTTCCTGGGCCTTTAAAATTGATGCGTCCCATCTCTCATTTTTGTGCAAAAGCCCTGTGGTTTTCATCACATCGAACAAGTCAAGATTATTGTTTGTAGTATTGCTATCAGTACCAAGTGTTACATTAGCATTGTATTTAATCAATTCAGGAATAGGAGAAGCTCCACCAGTGCCAAGTTTCATATTACTAACTGGATTGTGGGATATATTAACTCTCTTTTCACTCAGGAATTTTACTTCTCTTATCGTAATCCATACAGTATGAACTGCCATTAATCTGTCATTTAAAAATCCAATGTCATATAGATGCTCAACGGGTCTTTTATTTGTCTTTTTTAGAAAATCGTATACCTCCTTTCTAGTTTCGCTCAGATGCATGTGCATTAAAGTATTGTGCCTTTCAGCGATTTCTTTTCCCTTCATTAAAGTCTCATCAGAACATACGTATACGCCTTGAAAGCCAACTGATGGATAGATCCTTTCATTACCTTTGAATTTAATGATAAAATCCTCGGCATTTTTAAGGGGATTTCCCTTCTGCGTTGTATACCTTTCATCAAGTGTGACCCAAGACAAAAATCCCCTAATGCCGGAATCCCTTACGGCCTTTGCTATAATGTCCTCAGAATAATAAAGATCCAAAAATGATGTTATCCCATTTCTAAGCATCTCTGCAATGGAGACCATGGATGAATGGTATATGTCCTCATCTGTTCTTTTTGAGTCCAGGTCGAATGTCTTTTTTAAAAAATCGTCTAACTGCATGTCCTCAATCAATCCTCTAAATCCACCCATTCCAACATGGGTGTGAGTATTTATCAACCCCGGGATTATTATATTGTTTGTGGCATCTATTCTGTATTCTGCTTCATAGGATAGATTTTTTCCGATTTCCACTATCCTATTTCCCTCAATATAAATATCCCCAAGAAATATATCTCTGTTTTTATTTTGAGTTACGATAAATCCATTTTTAATCAAAATGCTCATGGATAAAAATATCCAAAATATTGTTTAAAAAAATTTTTTATATTTTTATGTAAAATATTTAAACAAATAAATATAAAATATTATGGAATATTTTTTAAATGTATATTTTAATAAATAAATCATGAATTCTTATATACCAGAATCAACGTTTATTAATACATGTCCGAATTGTGGTAAAAATATTAATGCACGAAGGCTATTTTATGGCTCTGTTTGTGAGGAGTGTCTATCAGGTCATAAAGAATTCAGTAGTCCAATTGAATTGGTTGAAAATTTGAAATTTTTAGGTAAGCTGAAAAATTTGCAATGGATGGAAAATACAATCAATATGTTGAAAGATTTTGAAAAGCTGTTTAAAGGTTCAATAGGTTTTTCTCCTTCAGGAATTCAAAGGTCCTGGATATCCAGATTATCTAGAGGTCAAAGTTTTGGAATTGTAGCACCTACAGGTTTTGGTAAAACTACCTTTGGATTGATATCCTCTTTATACTATTTTACAAAAGGTAAAAAATCTATACTGATATTTCAAACAAGAACATTGCTAGATCAATCATTAAAAATTTTAAAAGAATATGCTGAAAAATTGGGCTTAAATCCAAAAATAGTCTCCGTTCATTCAGGAATGAAAAAAGCTGAAAGAATAGAAAATGAGAACAATTTTTATTCCGGAAACTTTGATATTGCCGTTTTTACAGGAAGATATATAATGAACAATGCTGAAAAAATAACTTCTTTGGAATACAATTTAATCTTTGTTGATGATATTGATTCAGCGATAAAAACAAAAAAGGGTGTATATTCCATATTGAAGGTAATAGGATTTGATGAAAACGATATTTCAAGGATACAGGAAATATTGAAGGAACAAGATGATGTTGAGAGGTATAGAAAGCTGCAGGAAATTAAAAATAAAAAGTTGAAGGATAAAATTATAATATTTTCATCCGCAACAATGACAGGTGGTAATAAATTGATCACATCCGTTTTAGGCTTCAGGCCCGGTAGCGTTTCAATATTTTTGAGAAATATCATAGATTATAAGGCTAAACTGGAAGATGGCATGAACAAAATATTAAATATGGTTAAAATGTTTAAGGATGGAATAATAATATTTGTATCTCCGGAATATGGAATTGAAAAGGCTGAAGAAATATCAAAATATTTAAATAAAAATGGAATAAAATCTTTGGCCATTACTTCCAAAAATTCTAAGGGTATTGAAGATTTTATCAATGGTAAAGTGAATGTTCTCGTCGGAGTGTCGAGTCATAATGGTCTTTTGGTAAGAGGTATAGATATACCATGGAGAATTAAGTATTCCATTTTTTATGGTATTCCGAAATTTGCAATAAAGATAGGTGAAATACTACCATTCCAGCAGATGGTAAGAATATTAAATTTAATTGCCAGAAAAAGCAATGATCCCGAGATTTCTTCATTATCAAAAAAGATGAAAAAGATGTTAAAAAACATGAGCCAAGGGGCATTGATTGTTTTACAGAAAAAGATTGAGGAACAAAATGTTGATGAAGATATCAAAAAGGCATATGAGATCGTTGAAAGATATCTAAACGATCCCGAATTTACAGATTATATGAATAAGCAGACAAACTTTGTTATTATGAATGGCTGGGTCATGGTACCGTCACATACAACATATATTCATGCATCTGGTAGAACTTCAAGATTGTTCAGAGGACAACTTACAAAGGGGATATCTATAGTGTTATATGAAAACGATGCCCTCTTTTCAAAGTTTGAGAATAAATTGAAAATTTCAATTCCCGATATAGAATTCAAAGATTTTGAAAAAGAGAGAATTGAAAATTTGGAATTAAACATAAGGGAGGTTGAAAAAGATAGGGATATAATGAATGATGGCATTGAAAAAAATGTAATATCATCATTATCGGAAATGAAACATGTTTTAATGGTTGTCGAATCTCCTACTAAAGCAAGGACAATATCATCATTTTTTGGAAAACCTGGATTTTTTGACATGAACGGAATAAGGATTTACGAAACATTCCTTGGTAAAATGACAATGATGATCGTTGCATCACAGGGCCATCTTTTTGATCTTACAACCAGACCATTGGGATTCTATGGAATTGAAAAGGTTGAAAAAGATGGTGAAATCAATTTTATTCCATATTACAATTCCATCAAGAGGTGTAAGAATGGCCATCAGGTAACAGATTCCATTAGAAACAGGTGTCCAAAATGCGGTGAAGAAATAGTAATGGATAAAATTAATACAATTGAAGATATAAGAAAGCTTGCATTTGAAGTGGATGAGGTTTTTATAGGTACAGATCCGGATATTGAAGGCGAAAAGATTGCATGGGACATATTTTTAAATATCAGGCCTATGAACAGAAACATAAAGAGGGTGGAATTCCATGAGGTGACAAAAGAGGCCATACTAAAGGCGATAAATAGCCCAAGGGAAATGGATTTGAATATGATCAAAGCCCAGCTAGTAAGGAGGATTGAAGACAGGTGGGTTGGGTTTGTTTTATCAAGGAAAATGCAGACTGTATTTTGGAGATTCTATTGCAAGAAGGTGGGTCTAAGCGATAAGGTAAACTGTAAAATAAACAAGAATTTGAGCGCAGGAAGGGTTCAAACACCGGTCTTGGGATGGATTGTAGAAAGGACAAAAGAATATTATAAAATGAGAAGACTTTCAACAATACTGAAGATAGAAGGTATAGAAAAATTATCGTTTATAATTGATTCTCAGGTTACGGAGCCAATAAAAGCAAGGCTAAAGTCCATAGAATATAAAATAAATGATATGGCAATATTGCCTCCTTATACCACCGATACGCTTTTAACCGATGCCTCATATATATTAAAATTCGATGTTGGAAAGACCATGAACCTGGCCCAGGATCTCTTTGAGCTAGGTTTAATAACATACCATAGAACCGATTCCACCCACGTATCACGGCACGGCATATCGATTGCAAAATCGTATTTTAAACAGATATTTGGAAAAGATGATATTGAATTTTTCAAACCAAGGAGTTGGGGAGAATCCGGTACGCATGAATGCATCAGGCCAACAAAACCCCTAGACCTCGAAATGCTCATAGATTCAATAGAATCTGGTGAAATATCATTTGAAGGCAGATTGACAAAGGACCATTTATTATTATACAATATGATATTCAAAAGATTTATAACATCACAGATTGACAATGTGAAATATGAGGAGGAGAATATAATATTGGAGGGTGAATTGAACGGCAAAATCATAGAAATAAAGAACATGGAAAAGAGAATTGTTTCTGTTAAACTTGATGATATAGATATGAACATTTTAAAGAAGTTTGTTTACACACCCTCAGTCATAAAAGAATCAATGGGTGAAAGTGTAAAAAGGATGTGCATGAAGGAATGTATTTTACAGCCCAAGTGGAACATATACATATCGGAAGTAAATCCTTATACGGAAGGTGAACTGGTAAGGGATATGAAAAACAAGAAATTGGGAAGACCAAGCACATATTCAATGATAATCACAAACCTGGAGACGAGGAAATATGTTATAAAAGATAAGTCTAAATATCTATATTCAACAACCCTGGGAGAAGAAGGTTATGGATATCTAATAAACAATTATCCGCATCTTGTAAGTGAAAACAGAACAGCGAAGTTGTACGAAGAAATTGATGAAATTGAAAGTGGAAAGAGGGATTATATTGAAACATTAAAAGAAATATTCGATGAAATATCAAATAGCGTTAAAAAGGCGTTTTCATACAGGTATTATGAAATTTAGTGCGAAGTGCCCGTAGTAAGCCCCCTTCTGTTTCAGGCAACATTCGACTATGCGCCCCACCCAACGCTCGAGAGACCTGTCATCGCGTTTGCTTGGGCTTGCTCCCCGGTGGTTGGCCGTTTCAACAAATCCATGGAAACGTCCTTCGCATGAAATCATCCTTTACCATGGCTGTGTCGTTTCTGTGCCATTGCCGTCTC
Organism: Thermoplasmata archaeon; assembly: GCA_039794005.1. Lineage (GTDB taxonomy): Archaea > Thermoplasmatota > Thermoplasmata > Thermoplasmatales > ARK-15 > JAGDXR01. The sequence goes on along the minus strand of JBAMMA010000006.1, from coordinate 54,509 downwards.
TCTCGAGACCACACCTTGCGGTGTGACCGGTGTCTCAGGAGGGGGGACTTTCCTCACCGGTATCACATAGATACCAGCGTCAGTTGCCCTCGGGCTCTTCGCATATTAAACTAAAAATTTTTGTTATTTAAAATTTATTTTTTTGACAATTAAATAGAGTCCTTCTCTTCTAACTACAATTACCCTTTCCCCTTTTTTTATATATTCGTCGCTTTTTGCAGACCAGATCTGATTTTCTATTTTAACTACCCCGGGTTTATTAATGTCAATATCCATCAAAACAAAGCCATCCTTGTCAATTATATCATCATCATTATTTTCATCTATCGTTATATTCTCAGAACCCTTTACTATTAATATTATAAACGTGGCTATCATAGATAAAATGGATAAAAATAAATAAGATTTATATTTATAATTTAAATATAAAATAAAAAATATTATTGATAAAGAAATCCATAATATTATCGTTATAATACTTCCTGGACCCCACCTGTATCTAGAGAAAAAGCCTATCTTTTCATTCGTAATACTTATAATAAAAATTTTATATTCAATGGTTTCTATTATCAAACATGAGAGAAAATACGATATGTGATGTCTCAGGATGCAGTGAACAGGCTGTAAAGTCATTGCCAAGGGAAAAGGTAGAAAATATGTTTAGTCTTAAAACAAATTCCTCTCATATACATCTATGCAAAGAACATTATAAGCAATACAAGAAAAAAACAAAAAAAGAAAGGGATATAGAAAGGGCTACATGGGTTAAATAATATGTTTACAATTTATCAGTTTTTGGACGTTTTTATTCCATTGTTTGTTATGATAGATCCCTTTGCATCCTTAGCATTATATATTTCTTTAACAAGCAATATGGATGAAAATGAAAAGAAAAAAACAAGGTATGAAAGTACAGTATACGGCTTTTTAATTTTATTATTTTTCGCATTTGCAGGAGATTATATACTATCTCTATTTGGTATCTCAATAGAGGCATTGGAAATTGCCGGAGGAATATTAATTCTATTGATAGGTATAGAAATGGTAAGAGAGGGGGACAAACCAAGAATATCAAAGAAAGGTGAAGAATCGTTCCAGGAATCCGGAGATGTTGGTATTGTCCCATTGGCTACACCAATGCTTGCGGGTCCAGGTGCAATCTCTTTAATAATAATATTGATGAAATCATATAATTATATTCTAGTATTAGTTTCAATGGCATTGGTATTTTTGACAGTCTATCTATTCTTCTTATATGCCGATAAAGTGTTTAAATTAATAGGTCTCAAGGGTTCCAGGGCGTTTACAAGAATTTTAGGACTTTTGGTTGCAGCTTTTGCAGTTCAATACATATTAAATGGAATATCTGGATGGTTGGTGACCTTCTGGCATGCCTGAATACGTAAATCATCCAGAAATAAAAGAAAATACATTGGAGAGAAGAAAATACCAGGAATCAATTGCAAAAAGTGTATTAAATAAGGGAAAAAATTCATTAATAGTTTTGCCAACGGGTGCAGGAAAAACAGAAATTGCGATTCTCATCATGGCTGAACTTTTAAACAAAAGAGGCCCTAAAATATTACTGCTTGCCCCTACTAGGCCTTTGGTAAACCAGCATGCAGAAAGGCTTAAAAAATATCTGAAAAATCAAAAGATCGTTAGTATAACGGGAACCATTAAAAAAGAACAGAGAAAAGAACTTTATGAAAATAACGACATCATTGTTAGCACACCACAAGTTATTGAAAATGACATTTCATCAAATATTTTCAATCCGGATGAAATAAAACTGCTCATAGTCGATGAAGCTCATAGGTCTGTTGGAAAGTATGCTTATACATATGTTACAGAAAAATGTAAAAATGCGTTGATAATAGGCTTGACGGCATCTCCAGGATCAGATGAGGAAAGACTGAAGGAGATCATGCAAAATCTTCATATTGAAAATGTTGAAATAAGAACAGAATCCGATGAAGATGTTACCCCATACATACACGGTGTAAAGATAGAAGTTATAAAATTGGAATTTCCCTCAGAATTTGAACCCATGAGGGAAAAGTTGAGGGAAATAATATCGAAGGTAATAAATGAGATTGAAGAAAAGTATCCAGACATAAATATACCAAAGAAATTGACAAAGGGTCAAGTTGTTGAATTGCAAAAAAGCATATGGAATGAAATACAGAATGGTAATAAATCATTTTATCCATTGTTATCTTATATAGGAATAATAATGAAGATGTTGGTTGCAATCGAATACCTTGAAACCCAGGACCCAAAAACATCTCTAGAATACCTCGAAGAAATATATAAAAATGGAATTGAGAAGAAAAACAAGGGTGATATGAAATTATCCAAAATGAAAGAATTTGTAGATCTGATAATTGGAGCAAAGTATTTGGTTGAAAAGTCATCAATATCACCTAAGATAAAGGTGATAGGAGATATTATATTGGATCAGTTAAAGAGAAATCCAAAATCCAGGATAATTGTCTTTACAAATTATAGAAACATAAACATGGATCTTTATAATTATTTATCAACATTACCCGGAGTTAAGCCATCAAGGTTTTTGGGTCAGAGCTCAAAGGGTTCAGACAAGGGCATGTCTCAAAAAGAACAGATAAAAATACTTGAAATGTTTAAAAACGGTGAAATAAACGTATTAATAAGCACTCAGATCGGAGAAGAAGGCTTAGATATCCCCGAAACAGACCTCGTAATATTCCATGAGGCCGTAGGTTCAGAAATAAGAAATATACAGAGGAGAGGTAGAACCGGAAGGGCAAGGCCGGGGAGGGTTGTGTTTTTAATATACGAGGATACAATGGACGAAAACATGTATTATGCCTCATTGATGAAAGAAAAAAAGATGAAATCAAAGTTGAAAAACATGAGCAAAAGTGATAATAAATTGAATAGAAAAAATATTAAAGGACAGAGTACACTTTTCGATTTTCTATGAATTATCAATGTATATATCGCAATCTGGCATTTTGGAAATATTTAGTTTTAAAACCCTCATGGATATTTTTCCTATTTTTGTTTTTATCAATTCAGCTTTTTTATTCCTCAACAATTCATTTTTAATAGCTCTTTCCAATGTATTCATATAATATTTTGATTCATCCGGATATAATTTTCTAAAACATTCTGAAATTTTTCTTGATGATGTAATTATAATATTTTTCCCATCTAAAGATCCAAACATGTTTTCAATTAATTTCAGCAATTTATCATCATTCTTTATCTGCAAGAATTCTTCCAGGGAATATATTTTATCGTTTAATATTATTTCATTTTCCAAAAATTCCACATTTACCTTTTCAAAAAAGTTCAATGATCCAAAACCCGAATAGGGGAAACAAAGGTATTTGTGTTCTCCATTTTCCCTAATTAGCAAACCAAGGGAAATCAATTTTTCTATCCTTTTATCCAAAACTATGTTGTTTTTCAATGATATAACGCTGTTCTTGATCTCAATTTCACCATTATCCAATAGATTTTTTATTTCTTCTTCTATGCTATCCTGATCACCGGTTTTTGAATATATCCTGATGTTCTTTATTTCTTCAATCGAAGGCTCAACGTTCATGGATTTCAAAAATATTGTGTCATAAATAATGGATTTATTTTTCTTTGGAATGTTATGAACATACATTTTTGAATAAGAAATTATATTTCTGTAATCCTTTTCAATAAATTTGATATTATGTGTGTTTATTATTCCCGAATAATAAGATGAATGGAAGTATGCCTTTCCAATATCCAGATTAATTAAAACGTTTTTGTCAATTCCTATCTTTTCTGAAAAATCCCTCGCGTCTGAAGGTGAGCTCTTAAATATAACGAAATTTTTTGCATTTGCCATAAGAGAATCTATGATGCCGGGTTTTAAAGATGACAGATGTGTTGTTGCCATCAGTATTTCAACATTATTTTTCCTTCCCATTGATACCATTTCATTCAGCGATGAATTTGAATAGTCCTGTATTTCATCCAATATTAAAAATGCCTTTTTATTTTTCCTCTGCACATTTATCCATATCATTGTCAACATTGAAGATAATATGAATTTAGATACATTTTCACCTATGTTAGATCTATCTCCGTCTATGATCACAATCATATTTTTTTCAAATATTTCCTCGAAGTCAAAGAGTGGTGATCGTGAACATAACATTTCTTTTAAAATTGGATTCGTTTTTATGAATGATAATACCCTCCTGGTGCTTCCAATGTCTTCATCATCCATATCTTCAATTCTTTCAAGGAAATTTTTAAACTCCTCGTTTTTTGAAATCGAATGAAACATTTTCCTCTTTTCCTCATTTGAAATAATATCATAAATGTCAAGAATTGTTGTATTTGGCAGTTCTGCCAAACCGGCAACGGAATTTCTTATTATATCTTCAATTTTTGTCCCAACAAGGCCTCCGGGTATTTTTGATTCGCTCTCTGTAACATCTTTTAACATCATTATTAAATCTTCAGCAATTTTGGGAGCACTATATTTTATATTTTCATGTGCACTCTTCATCAAATTCATTGAAACAGGAACTTCAATGGGAGAAATGTATATTGTTCTTTTATCGTCAGTTATATTAATCATCTTTCTGGCCAAATCTCCCGTCGGATCTAGAACTATTATTGGATAATCCAATTCTTTAATTCTTGAAAAAATGTTTAATAAAAGAGTACTTTTACCAGAACCTGTTTGTCCTATTATAAATGTTGTAGAACCATCATATTCATTTAACAATAAATTAATCTCCTCTGATGATACAGAATCATTTCCAATCGGTATTCTTATCTTTATATCATTTTCGATATTTTTCTTTTTAATTTTTAATATGTGCTCCCCTGGATAAGGAATTATTGTATGAAAGAATTTGTTATCCAAATATGCATACTTTTTGTAAAATATGTTAATCCTATTTTCAGGAACCATTTTCAATCTATTGTTAGCATTTCCCCAGTAGGATTCTATTATTGATATCAATCTATCCGAATAATTTTTATCATCAAGTGAAAGTTTAATCCTTATTTTGAAAACCTTCCTATTTTTTTCATAATACCAAGGTTCGAGAAGTATGTAAAGCAGAAAAGATATATCGTGGAACCATGAAATGTAAGATATTATGTGTTCAAAAAAATCTATCCTTTCATTATACGGATTTATAAAATCCTTTTTCGTAAATGCAGATGTAAAATTATGATTAAAATTCCTGATATCAAATTTACCTATTATATGATCCCTCTCTAAATTCTTGTAAATCGTTTTCAATGAATATATGTCATCGTTAGATGTAAAGAAATTTACGTTCCCATTATTTACAAAAATGCCTATTCCAAATGATCTGTGCGTTGAATGTACATAGTTGGAATATATCAAAGACAAATCTTTGTGCGTTTCCTTGTCTACATGAACGTTGGGAAAGCTAAAATAATATGCATTATTTTTAACGTCTAATTCCCCTCCCATTTCAATCAACCATTATAAATTTTTTTTCTTTCTTTCTTTTTTTTCCGGAATTGTCGTTAATATGGTTGATACGATTTCATCCGTTTTTTTATCAAGTTTATCATTCAAAGTGAATTCAATTGAGCTTATTTTTGTGGATATAACATTTAAAGTGGAAAGACTGTTCTGCAGAATACCGAGCGATTTTTTGATTTCTGTCAGATCATTCTTTATTTTTGTAATTTCCAGAGATATCTCCTTTATTTCGTTCTCAATATTCTTCTCTTTATCATAGAGTATTGATAGAGATAAATCTGTATTTTCTGCATCCTTATTATTCTTGTCTTTAATAAGCATTCAAAATGAATATAATCATTTTAATATTTAATATTTTTTATGCTTTTAACTATCGATTCTATGATTTCCCCGTAATTTTGATGCTTTTCAACGAGTGTGCCCGTAACTATTATATCGGCCCCGGATGAGGCAATACTTTTTGCCTTTTCGGGTGTTCTTATACCCCCACCAACTATCAGGGGAATGTCTATTTCGCTTTTAACAGCCTTTACCATTTCCTCGCTTACAGGATCAGGTGCACCAGAACCAGCCTCCAAATAAACAAAGTGGAATCCTAGGAACTGGGCGGCCAAAGCATATGAAACTGCTGTTCTTATGTCATCCCTTTTTATTAAAATTGCCCTTCCTACTTTTCCAACAGTCATACCGGGTTCAACAACCAGATAGGCCATTGATATTGGTTCTATCTTCATATCTTTAATCGGCTTAGATGCCATAACCTGATGCTCTATTAAAAATTCCCTGGATGATGAATTCAACATGCTCATGAAAAATATAGCGTCAGCATGTTTTGAAATACTGCTTACTCCGCTTGGGAAAATTATAACCGGAAGTGATGAATTTTCCTTGATTTTTAATATTGTGTTGTCCATTAAATCATTTGTAATATGTGTTGAGCCACCGATCATTATTCCGTCAGACCCGGATTTTTCTATATTTTTTGCAATTTCTCCAGCCTTCTCAGGGCTCTGTTTAGCGGGATCTATTAATGTGAGGTGCACTTTTTCATTCTTTATTTTTTCAATCAAATATTTTTCAACATTCATCTAAACAGACCTCCGATGAGGAATGAGATCAAGGCAATTATCATTGCCAATTTCAAATATTTTTGACCTTTCCTTTGATCTTTCCATTGTATGTAAGAAGAATATAAAAATATAGCATCTGCAATTGATACTATTATAATATAATAAATATTATAGAATTTTAAGAAGTATGGTAGGGGTGATAATGAAACAGATAATAAAACAAAAATTGTGGATGTCCAAAGCGATTTTTTTATTCCAATCCTCTTAGGTAACGTTACTCTGTTTATATCTCCCTCAACGTCCTCAACATCTTTTGTTATTTCCCTTGCAAGATTTGAAAACATTGCCATAACACCTAGCAGGGACGGTAAAATATATTCTGAATATATTGAACCTGTAAAGAGAAACAACATGAATATTAAGAATGAAATTTGTAAATTCCCTATGAAACCAACATTTTTTGTTTTATATTCATATGTTATCAACAATAAAATAGCAATCACATCTATTATTAAAGGTATTATTCCCAGAAATATCGAAAATATAACGCTTAAAATAAAAAGTAAAATTGAATAGTATAGGGCATGATTTCTATCAATCTTTCCAGAGGGAATGGGTCTCTCCGGATGGTTTATTTTGTCTATTTCATAATCAAAATAATCATTTATAACATTACCACCAGATGTTGTAAGAAATGTAACTAACATACCAAATAATATTTTTATAAAATCAATTTTTCCTATTGAAATGGATAAAACAATAACTGAGAATGCGGACATGAATGAATTTACAGGCCTGATTATTTTAAAATATGCATTCATTTAAATCACATTTTTACAATTTTTCCAGATGCCGACCTATTTATATTTCCAAGGTCTTCCATGTTTATTAGTATATCATAGCTGAATACTGGTCCATCTTTGCATACTCTATATCCATTTATAGAGCAAGAATCGCATATCCCTATACCGCATTTCATCAACCTTTCGAGACTTGCCTGCATTTTGATTTGTTTTTTACTTAATATGTTTTTAACCATTTTTTCAGGTCCGCATGCATAAATAATGTCATAATCGAATCTTGAAAGACCGTCCGTAACAATCCCCTTTTCACCGAATGATCCATCTTCTGTAAATACAAGAATATCATCCACACTATTTTTTATTCTATTATAGAAAAATATTTCACCTTTTGATTTTGCTCCCAATATTGCAAACTTTTTTTTGGCATTAGATTTTTCAATGAATGGTGCAATTGAAGCTATTCCCGTACCTCCAGCTATAAATAAGGCTTTTTCACCATCATCATAGTACCAATTTCCATAAGGTCCTCGAAATATGATGTAATCATCCACATCATATTTGCTAAGTTCTCTTGTTCCATTTCCAACTACCTTGAATGTAAATCCCTTTATTTCATCCACATATGAAAAACTCAGAGGAATTTCATCAACGCCCGGTAACCATACCATTGCAAACTGTCCTGGTTTCACCTTCATTTCACTTTTAAATTTTAGTGTATAAACATGTTCGCTTTCTCTAACCCTTTCAATTATTTTTTCCCTCATGTACATTATTACCACTTTTGTGCCAAGCCTGAAAATTCATCTATGCTTTTAAAACCTTCACTTTCCATGTATTTTTTAATACCTTCATTTATATCATTAAATACATTCCATCCATAGTAATATATTGCAGTACCTATCTGAAGCGCATTTGCCCCCGCAAGTATGTATTCAACTGCATCTCTCCAGTTTAATATACCACCAACACCTATGATAGGAATATCCATTTCTTTTCTTACATCGTAAACAGCCCTTAAACCTATTGGTTTAATTCCAGGCCCTGAATAACCTCCAAATCTGTTTGAAAGGACAGGTCTTTTAGACCATACATCTATGGCTATGGATTTAACCGTGTTTATTAACACCAATGCATCGGATCTTTCCGCAGATTTTGCTATATCAACTATATTTGTAACATTGGGGGTCAATTTTGTGAAAACAGGTATTTTCACGTTTTTCTTCACTTCTTTAACAATATATTCCACCATTTCAGGGTCTTGACCAATTTCAGAGCCATATCCCTTCACATGTGGGCAGGATAGATTTAATTCTATTGCATCCACACCAAAATCCTCTGCTTTTTTTGCCAGTGTTATAAATTCATCCGGCTTCCCAAATATTGACATTATGACAGGAATTTTTTTACTTTTTAGCTTTAATACCTCATCTTTAAAATTATGAATGCCTGGGTTTGCAAGACCGATCGCATTTATTAGACCAGTATCGGTTTCGTAAATGACAGGGTTATCATAACCATCTCTTTCATCAATACCTATAGATTTTGTCACCACAGCAGATGCTCCCATTTCATAGGCTTTGATCATTGAATCTGCTTGCTCATCAAGAATACCACTGGCCAACATGAGGGGATTTCTCAATTTTAACGATGATATTTTAACTTCAAGCATAAAAAATCAAAAAATTTTAAAATGAAGCTGTCTCTCCAGGTTTTAATATTATCACTTCTGAAATCCCCGACAACTTCTTCTTTAATTCTTCCGGATTTGCTCTAATTGGGTCCCAGGTATTATAGTGTATAGGGATTACATATTTAGTCCTAAGCATTTTAGCGGCAAGAACAGCCTCATCAACACCCATGGTGAAGAATCCACCTATCGGTAATAACGATATGTCTGGTGAATAGAGTTTGCCTATTAATTCCATATCCCCAAATATCCCAGTATCCCCTGCATGGTATATTGTCTTCTCGTCCCTTATAATATATCCACATGGAAGGCCACCAGAGTGTTGAAAACCGTCCTCGCTTATACCTGATGAATGCAATGCAGGTACCATAGTTATTTTCACACCATCAAAATCGAATGTACCAGAAAAGTTCATTCCAATTGATTCTGCACCTTTAGATGAGATATATTCCGCCAATTCGTATATTGCCACTATTGGTATGTTCAACTTTTTGGATATGTATATTGAATCTCCGAGATGATCTCCATGGCCATGTGTTACTAAAATAAGATCGGCCTTAACATCATCCTTTTTCAATTTTGACGATGGATTGTCATCTAGGAATGGATCTACCAGTATCCTCTTTTTTCCTTCAATTATCGCAGCCGCATGTCCCAACCATGTAATTTTCATCTTACCACCTCAATAATCCTTAATGCAATCCGGGCACAAAAACATCCCGTTTTTGTATTTAAGTTCATGACTGAACTTCCCACACCCCTCGCATATGCCGGTATAATATATATCCTCATCAATCTCTTTTTCATTTTCATTGCTCTCCTCTTTTTCAGCAATCACAAGGAGGTAGGGTGAGATTTTCACTATGTTGTTCTCCGAAAGGAGGCCAACTATCTTTCCATCATCTATCACTGGAAGTTTCCTTATCTTTTTTTTGTTTATAATCATTGCAGCCTTTTCTAGTGGATCATCCTTTCTTATCGTTATTATGGGTTTTGTCATTATATCTTCAAGCTTTATCTCAAAGGGGTTCAAAGCCCTGTAAAAAACCTTTGTTATGATATCCCTGTCAGTAACGATACCTACAGGAATGTCTTTGTCTGTTACTATTATAGCGCTTGCACCTTTATTCACTGAAATTTTTATTGCGTCAAATAAAATAACATCCTTTTCCATCATAAGAGGATTGCTTGACATAACTTCTCCTACCAGGATCTTCCCCATACATTCCACCTATGTTTTATCATTTTAATCTTTAATTATAAACTTTCCTTATTCATAAATAAATATTAATGATTTTAATTTATAAATTAATTATAAAAAAATATTCTTCTATTTATTTTTCATTATATTTATGATGAACATTATCTTTGAAATTATCCATTTTCTCATATTGGTCAGCGTAAGCCTCCTTGTTGCCAGGATTTTTTCATCCATAGGGAAAAGATATTTTAATCTTCCAGAGGTAGTAAGTGAAATAATAACCGGAATAGTCATAGGCCCATATGCCCTGGGTTCGATTTCAATAATCGGATTTACCCTGATACCAGAAACAGATTCTGGTTTTCTTGCTCCTGTGTCTGGAACAATACCTGTACCACAGGCGTTCTATATATTTGCCGAAATCGGCATTATATTACTTCTTTTCCATGTAGGTTTAAATACAGATATCGAAAAGTTTGTAAGGGCAATGGAAAAATCATTAATAATTTCAATTGGAGAAACTATGTTACCATTCTTTCTTGGTTTTTTATTCATTTATTTTTATACATATAATGTCTCGATGGCCCTGTTCATAGGTGCCGTTCTAACATCAAGTTCCACCGGAATAACAGCAAAGCTATTGTACGACATGGGAAAAATAAATTCAAGGGAAGGTATAGCAATAATGAGCTCCACAGTTATTGTGGATGTGATAAGCATAACATTAATTGCAATCATAACCGGTATTAACACAATTTTCAGTTATACATCTATAATTTTTTTGATAATCGATGTTATCATATTCTGGTCCATATCATTGTTTATAGGTCTTAAATTAAAAAGATATGTAAATAAAATGATTTTTACATTCAAAAATGAGATAACAAGATTTTCATTCATAATGCTTTTGCTTTTCATTTTCGTATTGATATCCCTTTCATTGAATCTCACAATAATAGTTGGTGCATATGCATTTGGTCTAATCCTATCTGGTATAGAGGGGAAAGAGAATCTAATGACATATTCTCAAAGTCTCCGGGATTTCTTTACACCAATATTTTTTGTCTTTGTTGGAATGCTAGTAAATATACATATAATATACAATGTTTTAATAATATCCCTAATAATTTTTGCTATTGCGGTCATATCAAAACTATCCGGTGCAGCAATTCCTGCTTGGTTGTTGAATTATAAAAAAAAGGAATCGATAATTATAGGGGCAGGTCTCCTTTCTATGGGTGAAATAGGCCTCATACTTTCAAACGACGCCTTTTTATACGGTATAATAAACAATGAACTTTATTCTTCTGCAATTTTTGTTACAATTGGTACAACTTTTCTTTCACCTATTCTTCTTTCATGGATATATTCCAGAAATTAATTTTTTAATTGGCAATATTCAATAAGGAGACAAAATGTAAAAATATATTGATAATCTTTTATAAATGTTATATAAATTCAGAATATGTATGGTGTGGATTTCAATACATAAAGATAATATTTGCTAATATATATTTAAAAAAATATCGAAGCCTGTAATTAAATTTTATATGCCTCTATGCATTCCATTTATGTTAGATTCTATTATTATTTTCTGTGTTTTTTGGCCATTTTTTAACAAGAAGCAAAAATAGACATAAAAATAAAAAAACAAAAAAGAATTAAGAATACGGAAAAGTACATCAAGGATGATATATCTTTTTAGACTCTGACATAGGTCTGGATATTGGATTGGAAAACTTTAACGAGTATTCCTTTAAATTAATATTTATAACTTATATCCATGACACGAGATTTTTAAAGTAGAAAGTATAGTTTTTAATCACTTTGTTCTATCCCAGATCAAAGATCTGAATTACGCTGACCGGAATAAAATCATAAAATCTGTCTTATTTTAATATTTTCAATGAGAATTAAACGATTTCTTCAATCTTTGGAAAATACGTTTCATTTAAAGATGCTATTTATGCAAAAAATATAATAAAAAATTGATTTCTTATGATATTGAAAATATAAGAGATTTTATGCTTCCCCAAAATTCGTCATTTATATTATTTGATTAAAATTTTTTGAATTTTGTTTTTATATTCACTATACATGTCTTTATTGCATGAAAATGAATTGTGCTTAAAACGATGCCCAGGTACAAAAAAATACAATTAGAAAATTTAATTTTAAAAATAATAAAATTGAAAGGAAGAAAATAGATGATGGGAAAAGGCATTATTGTAAAAAACTCCTGCCAATTTTATCTTTCCATTTTCATGAATAATATTTTGTATTAAATTTAATCATGATACCTGTCAGAACGTATAGGTCATAGATATTAAATAAAATCAATGAAAGAAAAAATACTCTTTTAATTAACAATATAAATCTTGTAATGCCAGGCCAATGTACAATTTTTTCAAGATTAGAAAATAAATATTTGAATAATCATATAAATTATCATCTAAATCCGAATTATAAGGGATAAAAATTAAGATTGTTATTTTATTATGCTTTTTTATGCATATTAAAAAAGGGGATATGCGTTACAGTAAATCATTTAGGTTAACAATCTGGATCATTTCAATCATTTTCATTTTATTCATTTTGCTACCAATAATAAGGATTCTATCCCTAATTTCACCATCATCAATATTTACTCAATTATTAACACCACAGAATATTAACTCAGTTGAAATTACACTTTACGCCGCCACAATATCAACAATAATAATAATATTCTTCGGATTTCCTCTTGCATACCTTCTATCAAGGTTCAGTTTTCCGGGGAAAAAGATATTAGATGCAATAGTTGAAATACCGATAATGATACCACACAGTGTAGTCGGTATAGGATTGCTCTTCGTATTTGCTGCATCAGAACCGGGAGGGATTCTGTTTAATTATTTTGGTATATCCTTTGGTTATAATATTCTCGCAGTTGTTATGGCATACATTTTTGTCAGCGGAACATATGCCATAAAAACCATGGAAGAGGCAATAAAATCTCTGCCACCAAGGATGGAAATAGTTGCAAGAACCCTTGGGGCCTCGCAGTTACAAGTAATATTTAGAATTGTTTTACCTCAAACGGCAAGGAGCATTTTAACAGGTGCAATATTGAGCTGGTCAAGGGCAGTTAGCGAAGTAGGTGCGATATTGATAGTTGCACCATATATAATTCCCGGATATGAGAGCATTGCGGGAGTTGAAGTATACAACCAATTTGAAGTTACAGGACTCGAGGGTGCAGTAGGTATATCATCTCTATTGATAATTATATCTCTTACAATATTTATAATTTTAAAGATAATACAGGGACAGGAAAGACTGTTTTATGTTCCGAGGCTTAGAACATGATAGAAATTGAAAATGTATCATTGAATTTAAAATCATTTCATCTTGAAAATATAAATATAAAAATTAATAAATCTGAATATTTCGTGCTATTAGGTCCAATAGGTAGTGGAAAGACATTGTTATTGGAAATAATCACAGGCATAGTCGTACCAGATTCAGGCAGAATAATAATTAACAACAGGGATGTAACAAGATTGCCCCCCGAAAAAAGAAATATCGGTTATGTAACCCAGGATTATTCCCTCTTTGATCATATGAAAGTGATTGATAACATAACATTTGGACTAAGAATAAGAAAGGTTCCAAAAAATGATGCATATAAAAATGTGGAACATATAATCGAGAAATTAAAAATTGAAAATATTCTTGATAAATATCCATATCAGTTGAGCGGTGGTGAAAAGCAAAAGGTATCATTGGCAAGGGCATTGGCCATTAATCCTTCCATTCTTTTGTTAGATGAACCATTGGTAAGTCTCGATCCAAAAACAAGGGAAATGTTTCTAGAGGAATTAAAGAAACTGCATGAAGATATGAAATTTACAGCGCTTCATGTTACCCATTCATTGGAGGAGGCAAGGTTATTGTCGGATAGAATAGGAATAATAAATTCCGGAAAATTGATTCAGGTAGGTAAATTTAAAGATATTGAAAATAATCCTGGCTCTGAATTTGTGGCATCATTTCTGGGATTTGATAACATAATTTTAGAAAATGCCTTAAATGAATATCTAGGAATCGAAAGAGATAAAAAGGTTGCCTTTAAATCTGATGAGATAGAAATATCCGAAGATGGAATTGAAATAGAGATAAAAAGTATAATAAACGAATACAATCTTTATAAAATAAATGCTAGATTGGGTAATAGTGATCTGATAATAAAAACAAATAATTTCCCAGAAATAAATAAAAATAAATTAAAAATAAAAATTAAAAGATTTGTAATTATTCACGATTGAGTACCCATAACGGCAATGTACCCGGGACCGGATTGGAGGTATTCTGGAAGCGGTTGTACATAAGGCAACAAAACAGATGGGAATGTGGCATTGTTTCCCAATAATACCAGGTAGGGGGAAGGTAATGGATCGAAATATGTGTTTATCAAAACTTGATGGCCAATGGGTCCTAATAATATCGTCAAATAATCTATTGCAAGCATAACGTTGGTTGCTGTAGATGGTATTGTGACAGCATAAAATATTGGTCCAGCAGGGGCAGATGCTTCAGATGGTGTTCCTGATAGACCTATCGGGGCACCGCTGCTATTAACCTGTGCATAATAATTAATTGCCGTTATATTTGTTGAACCTAAATTAATCTGCCATGGTAATTCCACATATCCTAGGCCGTAAGATTTTGCAAGACTTCTATAAGATATTCCAAAGTATGGTTTTCCAGTCTTAATCATTGCATCCATACTTGCTTCAATACCCACTGGCATAAGATGTCCTGTTTTGTACTTATGCCACCATATGGCTTCAAAAATCGCGTTTGTGTCATTTAATGGATATCCCAAAACGCCATGGAACCATTCATTATAAGCTTTGTTATCATTTTCAACCAAATATATTCCGGCTAGCTTCATTGCCTGTATGGCCTGAAATCCAGCGGGGTCTGTTGATCCATTGCTCACTCCAACTGTAACTCCAGGTGCCGTTATGAACATAAACCAGTTCGTTTCGTTTATTTGGTCAACCTTCATTATGGTACCATTTAAATCAACAGTTGCATTCGAATTTGGTGCATATAATATTGAAATTTCATTTGTTGCAAAGAGGACCATCCATTGTGCATATTTTGGATATAAGACCATAGGAATTACATCAGAAGCAGCAGATGCAAAAATGTCGTAATGTTCGTGTAAAACTGCTATTTCGTAAGCAGCTTTTACACTTCCCATGAATATGCCGCCTCCAGGTGTAATCGGTATGCCAGGATAAAGGGAAGACCAGTTTTGTGCAATTTCGTTGAAGGCATAACCCAGAGATCCTGCCGCTATAACTGAAATACCCTGATTTTTAGTAACTGTTGTATTTTGTAAATTCATGATTGAATAGCCTATCCCTAAGCCCAATAATATTCCCACAACAAACATTACCACAGATAAAATTTTCAGATTCATATTATGCTTAAATGAGCATAATAATAATATACATTTCTATGGCAATGTTAACGATTTATGAAAATCTTTATACTGCAACCTTCGGGGAATAGATACATGAACATTTTTCAATGTAAATATATAAATAAATTCTTGAGAGTAATAAATAACGCTCATTGAAAAGATAAAGCAGTTTAAATAACCAATATGGATTATCTTTACTATAATTTTAAAAAATATTCAACAAAAATAATCTCAATAAGAGAAATGTAAATAGTTAAATGAAAGAATATTTGCAATTCCATCATCGTTTTTTAAGACAGAAAAATATCAGGAATCATAAGCATTGAAAACATATAAGCTTAAAAGGAAAATAAATGGAAGATAGCTTCAAATAAAATATGATAAAAGGAAGTTCAAATTCTATCTGAATTTCACATATCATATCTCTCATCGCATTACAGATTGTTTTATCCAGTTGCTTATTCAGTTTCATTATGAAATAAATGGTGAATATACGAAAGTTCAGTTAATTTAAGATGATATATTAAAGAAAATATTTATAATAATACAAATAAATTTTTTAAATCTTTTAATGTATCAAAAAGGTCATTTATCTTTTCTGGAAGGATCTCTCTATCAAAGTTGCTATCTATCATGTTCAACACCTTTAACCAAAATTTATTTTCACTCTATTAATATTTTTATAAATTGGAATTAGATAAATTTCATCCGGATAAAATTTTATAACGAATGTTATATTTTCAGATATGAATGTTTCAAGTTCATTTTCAGTAGGATATCTTTTATACAAATTATAAAAATCCCCTTTAACATGCTTTTCTATTTCTTTTTTTATATTCATTATTTCTCTTTTATCAAAGAATCACCAACTTTAAAAGAGGCTGTTAAAGGATACTTTATATCATCATTTGGTTGAAAAGTAAGAATTGATTTTTCGTTTAAAATAGCATTTATCTTTACTATTTTAATGTTCCCATTTTTATTTATTAAATTCTGCAGGTATAACAAGGAAAATAAGTTATTAATATATTCATATAGATTCATCTTAAATACACCTCATATGCTTTTTTAAATTAAAATATATTTATCAATTTTTTCAATGAAAATTTATGATATTCCATTATTTAAAATTTTGTTAGAATTTTTTCACATTTGCCCTTTTTAATATCAAATATTATCTATTCCTTACCAGGCAAGTATATATATCCCTTCATATTAATAATCCCCTTTAAGCGTGGAAATTAATTTTTATGGATACATATTTTTCAATTCGAAAAAATCCTAAAATTCTCAAATAAACATTAAATATAGTTTTTTAACCTCCTCCAATTTTTCGTACCTTCTTTTTAAACAATTATTTTCCTAAAATATTCTCTTTTATGGTTGAAAATATCTAAATCAAATTTCACGCATTTCTTTTGGATTCAAAAATTCACAAAATAATATATTTTACGATATCTTAACAATTTAGGAATAAGGATAACTAGATCGATTACATCAATATATATGCTAGGAAACATGTAATATTTGAGCGAATCAGATACATCGGCAGTAATCCAAGAACCTTGATATAAGTATGAGAATCAATATAAATGAGGAGGATTATTTAAAATATATAAAGGATCATGAAATATTTAAGAGTAAGGAATTCATTGATTTTTTCATTTAGACTTAAGAATGTTTCAGGTATAAGTTTATATCACAAGATTCTCTGTATCGGGTTAAAAAAGATGTAAAGAATGTTTAAACATTTAATTTCTATATCAAGATTGTTAAAATTATATTGAAATTATAATAAAGGTTATAATGAATCTTTGACTAATTAAAAAGTGTTAATTTTCATATTTATTTTTTAAAAATCAAATTTTTTCGTTATTATTACCTATGTGTTAATGGGCCCGACCGGATTCGAACCGGTGACCTGCGCCGTGTAAGGGCACCGTCATAACCAGCTAGACCACGGGCCCTATAATGTGGTTATTTTAATTAAAAATATATTTTTTTCTATTTTTAATTCAATCAAATTTCTGAAAAAAATTTTTTATCTATTAAACAATATCAAAATTGATGTCAAAATTAAAAATGTTTGCTTTTGACTACGATAGAGTTTTAACAACTTCTTCATTGACCTTTGACTACAGAATAATTCCTCTATTAAAAGAGTTAAAGCAGAAAAACGCTATAATAGGGATTGTTACTGGAAGAAGATGGATGCATATAGAGCATATGAAATCCAATGTTGATTTCATAATCTATGAAAATGGATATTTCATATATATATCATCAAAAAATTTAAGGATAAAATTATTCGAAAAATGGCAGGAAAATTTGGCAAAGGAATTAATGGAACTGCTAAAAGAAAATCACATTCCATTTATTAAAGGTGAACTATTAATATCAATACCGATAGAAGAATCCATGAAATGTTCAAAGATTTTAGAACCATATATGGATAAAATTGACATCGTTAGCAATATTGACAGGATAATGGTACTGGTCAAAAATGTGAATAAAGGGAATGCTTTGAAATATGCACTGGATTTCTTTAAAGTTCAACCATCGGAATTAATGGTTTTTGGAGATGGCGAAAATGATTATGATATGTTTGAGATTACCGAAAACGGTGCAACCATTGGCAATTCTGTTCCAAAATTGAGGTCCAGATCAAAGTTCCATTCGGAAAAATTATATTCGGATGGTACTGCTGAAATATTAAATAAAATTTTGGAATCGGATTTGATTATATAATGAATATTCTTATAGTTATAGTGGGCACATTTTGGCTACTCATACCATCATACATAGCAAATCCATCTGCTGTCATATTCAAAGGGAAATTGCCAATGGATTTTAATAAAAATTTCATAGATGGTAGGAGAATATTGGGGAAAGGTAAAACATGGAAAGGATTCATTGGGGGAACATTATCAGGAACATTTTTTGGAATTGTTGAAGAAACGATATCAACTTTTGTAAATAGTCCGTACATTCCAGAATTTTCAAATTCATTTTTGTATGCCATTATAATAGTGTTTTTTCTATCTTTTTCTTCTATGCTAGGTGATTCTTGCGGATCGTTTATAAAGAGGAGGATGAATTTCCCAAGCGGATCAGAGGCGTTGTTCCTGGATCAATATCCTTTTATAATATGCTCTTTAATATTTTTTTATATTTTCAATAGCACTCTATTTTTAAAATACATCTGGAATATTTATTCTATAATATTTTTGATCATCATTACCATCGTATTGCATAGACTTGTAAATATAATAGGATATAAAATTGGAAAAAAGGATGTACCCTGGTAAATCATTTGAATATCTTTCTTGTGATTATGAAAGTCAGTGCAATTGCAATTAAGAATATAACAACAAAAATGAACAGAACTGTTTCATAAAAAGGTATTGGGAATGGAAGTTTTGCATTTATTAAATAATTACTGTTCAATGTGACGTTGTATTCCTTTATTAAATTTATATCTGTCCAATAGTAAGTATCTTTATAAATAACGTAAATCCTATAATTACCGTAAGGTAGCTTAAATGTGTTTATTGGCTTGTATGAGAATGCAACAACCGTTTGATTATTCTCAACTATGACAAATGATGAATTCAGGGGAATGTTATTTGAATCATAGACATTTACCGTCAAATAATATACCCTGCTATTTATAGTTATATTCTCATTTCCATAAACAAAAATGTTTGTTGAATTCACGTCTTTGTTATCCCAATAGACATTTATTGTATAATTTCCAATTGGTATTATATATGATAAAGTTCCATTTGAAATTGTGGTTAATGTGTTACCATTTCCAATTAGTTCCACGTAAGAATAATTCAATGTATTCCCAAGGGAATCCACTATTTTTATATTCACTTTGAATATTTCTGTTTTAATATATAAAGATTCATTATTACTTACATTGAAACTGCCTTCTGAAACTATTGTATTCATATATTCCATTTCATATTGATAATTTCCATAAGGTAATTCAAATGTTGAAATTCCAGAAGAATTCGTAGTATTAATGTTTTCAGATCCATAAACATTCTTAATGAAAATCATAACATTTGAAATGTTTATTCCTGCATAGCTTCCAGCTATTATTTCTACGTTGTATACCTTCGTAAATATTTTCAATAAAATAGAAGGACTGCTTGTATTAAATACAAAATTCACCGTAGAATTGTACACTTCAACTCCCTGATAATACACAACAACCTTATAAATTCCTCCACCAACGTTATAAAATGTTAACGTTCCATTTTTTGGAGTTTGATAAATAAAAGTCTTTTCATTGGGATATTGAATGTAAACCAGGGCATTGTAAATTGGAATTCCGTTTGATGTCAGAATTTCTATGGATGAATTTCCAATGTCTGAAAATATCGTTATGTTTGTTGAATTTGAAATACTAATTACATTTCCATATACCTTTCCATTCATTATTGTCTTCATTACAGGAGGCAGAGTATAATTGTCATAAACAATGAAAATATTATATGTGCCAGCATATGCATATATTAAGGTTTTCCCATTTATAGTGTAATTTCCGTATACAGTATTATTTACCCGCAATCCAACGTAAGCATTTGAAACTGGAATTCCTGATGATGTGTATAATGTGATATCTATCTTTAATGGGAATCCGATCCAAAAATATGATTCGTATGACCTTAGATAGCATAAATATTTGTAATAATTTTGGTAATAATAAAAACCCGAATAGTCAAGTGCATAGACGGTATAAGTATAATTTCCCGTTTGCCAGCCGGTATAGTTTAATTGCAATTCATATATATTTGTATATGAATCCTCTGTTCCAGAAATTTTAATCATTATATAAGAAATTCCGTTTATGTTTAATGAAACATTTCTTATGTCATATCCCCCCAGAGGATCGTTTATGTATGCTAAAAACGTTATTTGTTTGTTTGTTGAATTTGGACTAAATCCTTTGACTGGCTGATTTAAATAATTTAAAGTTTCAACGGAGCTTATATACATTGAGGTATTTGTAATTATATTCATTCCAGATGCATACGTAGAATTACCATAGTATACCCAATAAATTGTTGAAGTACCACCGGCTAGCTCAAAATGAATATGCAAAGAATATCCAGAGGGAATCTCAACCCCTGTGGTGTTAAAACTTACTGAATAAGATTCTATTGAGGTTGCAAGTATTGGATGAGAAGACCCTCTTGCTATTTGTGTTTCCTGGCCGGAGGGAGACCTTTCGTATAAAGTCAAATATAAATTTGGATTGTTATCCGTTCCATTAAATCTAATATATATCCAAAAGGTTCCATTAAAAATATAGAAATTTCCAGCCAGTAGTGGATATAAATACCAGTCCTCAATTATATAATGAACAGAATGATCAATTGTACCCCTTACACCTTTTAAAGTATTGAATGTATATGTGGTGGTAACATTGTTTACATTTACTGAATTTGTTAAATTTTGAATGTAAAAAGTGACCGTTTCTTTATTACAATAAGGATTGGAAGACTTTGAAAAATTCATGGGTATGGTTAAGATCAAAACAATAATTATAAAAATAGCCAATATTTTTTTAATCATGGATTAAAAATTTATAAGATTTTATTTAAAATTTTCTTTTCAATATTTCAGATACCTTTAATAAAGGGTCCAATTTTACATTGTAATTTTTCAGATTCTCTTCTCCCCCTTCTTCCCTGTCAACGACGCAAATTACTCTTTCAACAATACCTCCCTCACCTCTTATTGCATTTACGGCCCTCAATACGGATGAACCTGTAGTTATTACATCCTCTATAACAACATATTTGGAATTTTTCTTTATTTCTCCCTCAATCAAAGATCCTGTTCCATGTGATTTTTGTTCCTTTCTAACTATAACATATTCCCTCATAATTTCCAATGAAACTGCAACTGCGATAGGAACACTCCCCAATTCAATTCCCACAATGTATTCATCTTTAATTTTCTTAGACATCTCAATTGCGATCTCTTTTAAAATTTCAGGTTTTGTTATGGCCTTTTTGATATTGATGTAATAGTTACTCTTTTTTCCACTTGTTAGTGTGAAATCACCAAACATTATTGCACCAGACTCTATGATCATATTTGCAAGATCCATAGGGGAATATCTTATTTTTAATAAAAAAATGTTGTGAGATACTTTTATATACCTTTCATTTTTATAATTAACAATTCCATAAGGGGAAAAGGTACCTGAATATGATATACAGAATAGAAAAAAAGACCGATAAAGAAAAGGTTCTCGAGCTTTTTGATCCAATAATAAGGGAGTGGTTTAATTCCAAGTTTGAAAAGATGACAGAACCTCAAGAATATGCCATCCCATATATACATTCTGGAAAAAATGTTCTTGTTTCGGCTCCTACAGGTTCTGGAAAAACGCTAACTGCATTTTTATCGATCATAAATGAACTATTTTTGCTTGCAAAGGAAAATAAACTTGAGGATAAGGTTTTCTGTGTTTATATATCCCCCCTAAAAGCATTGGCAAATGATATACATAGAAATTTAACGGAACCCTTGGAGGAAATTGAAAAGTTGGCGGAATCAAGAGGAATCAAGATACCAAAAATAAGGCATATGGTCAGGTCTGGTGATACAAGTCAATCCCAGAGAAGCAAGATGACAAAACTTCCACCGCATATAATTATTACCACTCCAGAATCTTTTGGTTTGATGCTCTCATCAACAAAGATGAGGGAGAAACTAATGAACGTAAAGTACGTAATTGTAGACGAAATACATGAATTATCATCATCGAAAAGGGGTGTAATGCTCTCATTAAATTTGGAAAGGTTACAAAATTATTCAAAAAATCTTGTAAGAATAGGTTTATCGGCAACACAAGCTCCTATTGAGGAGATGGCAAAATTGTTAGCCGGTTACAATGATGATGGAGAGGTTAGAGATGTATACATATTGGAAGTGGATTCAAAAAAGTCCCTCGATTTAAAGGTTATCACGCCAGTTAATGATCTATTCAACACACCATTTGATATTATAAACGAGAAAATGTATGATGTCATTGAAAAATTCATCAAGACACATAGAACTACATTGATTTTCACAAACACAAGAAGCGGTACAGAACACGTTGCCTATAAATTGAGAGAAAGGGGAATAGAGAGTCTTGAGGCCCACCATTCTTCATTGGGAAGAGATACCAGGTTCAAGGTGGAGGAGATGCTGAAGAACGGTCAATTGAAATGCGTTATATCATCGACAAGCCTGGAGTTGGGCATTGACATTGGTTATATTGATTTGGTTATACAAATAGGTTCTCCAAAAAGCATTGCAAAGGGATTACAACGAATAGGAAGGTCAGGTCATGCATACGGGTCCGTATCAAAAGGCAGGATGATAGCCCTAGAAATGGACGATCTAATAGAATGTGCAGTATTGACACATGAAGCTTACAAGGGAAAAATAGACAGGGTAAACATTCCAAAAAATTCCCTTGACGTATTGGCACAGGTAATTGTGGGAATGAGTCTAGAAAATACATGGAAAGTTGAAGATGCTTATAGATTAATAAAGAGATCTTATTGTTATTCTGATCTTTCTTTTGATAAATTCATGCAGGTCATAAATTATCTATCCTCTAAAACCTATGGCGACATCATATATTCAAAGATTTGGTATGATGAGGAATCCGGCAAATTCGGGAAGAAGAAATCTACAAGAATGATCTATTTTATGAATTTAGGCACAATACCGGATGAAGCAAATTTTCACGTATTCGATGAAAACAATCAGTGGATCGGTGAATTGAGTGAAAAGTTTGTAGAGAAGCTAAGGCCGGGAGATATTTTTGTTCTCGGTGGTAGGACATATGAATATCTATATTCCAGAGGCACAAAGGTATATGTAAAAAAGGCGGAGGGTAGGAGGCCTACGGTACCGTCATGGGTAGGTGAAATGCTCCCAAGGAGCTTTGACTTGAGCATTGAGGTAGGAAAATTTAGAAACAAAATCAAGGAAATGATATTGAAAAATGAAGATGTAGTATCGTATTTAATGGATGAATATTTTCTTGACAGGGGTTCTGCCATTAGTATTTATAAATACATAAAGGAGCAGATGATAGACCACGTTCCAACAGATAAATCACTTCTGATTGAGGGTTATGTTGACCCATCTGGCATGTATAACATAATTTTTCATTTCCCATATGGAAGGAGGGTGAACGATTCCCTTTCGAGGGCATATGCCTATAAAATTGCAAACAAATATTCAGTAGGAACGAGAATAACTGTAACAGATGACGCATTCATGATAACCGTGCAAAAGAAAATTCCACTGAAAGACGTTCTATCTTTAATAAATTCAAGTTCTTTTCTAAGGGATTTAAGGTCAGCCGTTTTTAATTCAGAACTCTTTAAGCAAAGGTTTAGGCATTGTGCCGCAAGATCTTTCATGGTTTTGAAAAAGTATAAGGGACAAGATATATCCGTTACAAAACAGCAGCTGAAAAGCGATAAGATGCTTCAAATTTTATCTGACATCCCAGATTTCCCTGTTATAGAAGAAACATTTAATGAAATATTCAACATAACCATGGATGTCCCAAACGCATTGGAAATTTTGAAGAAGATTGAGAATGGTGAGATTGAAATAAAACTGAAGGATTATTCGGAGAGGCCCTCCGTATTTGCAAACTCAATAATTTTGGCCGGTGTATCAGACATAGTATTGATGGAGGACCGCTCAGCATTGTTTAGGGAAATACACATGAACATACTAAAAAAGGTTCTTGGAGAAAATCAGGGATATTTATTCAATCCAGAAGAAATAAATTCCTACTTTTCATCCAAATTTAAAATTAAAAATAAGGAAGACATATTCGAATTTTTCAGGGATGTGGGGGCGGCAGATATACTGCAGCAAAAGGGAATAAACATCTTTGATCATTCGGATATCCCATATGATGAACTGAGAGAATACGCTTTAGAAAAATTGAGGAATGGTGAAATTGAGTCCATATATGCCGAAAAGGTTTTGTTCACCATTCCAGAATATGTTAAATATTATGCAGCAGTATATTCAAGGGATATCGTGCAAGATGAAAAGGTTCTCAAGGTATTGAATTCAATAAATAAAAACTCTTCCACGGAGATATGGAAATTGTCTGGACTTAAAAGGGATGAGGTCTTTGAAATATTGAAAAATCTGGAAAAGGCGTATTTAATTAAAAGAATAGATATAAAAGCCGGTGAAATATATTATGACAAAAGGAACGTTGAAAGGGCAGATATAATTGAATCAAGAAAATTTTTGATAGAAAAGATCCTGGGTTATTATGGGCCCATAACATTATCTGAGATATCATATTACATCAATGCCAGGGAAGAAATAACAAAAGATATTTTAAGAGAAATGGAAAATGATAAGATAGTAATATCAGGGCAGTTTCTTCCAGGTTATGATATACAATATATGCTATATCAAGACTATCTGAATCTAAGGCCAACGGCCAACTTTGATATAAATAAAATAAACAATTATAGAATATCAAAAGCATTGAAAAAGTTTAATTCTATAGAGGAGGCATTCAGATATTACATATTTTTCAGGACTCCTTTTGAAGCATCGTTAAGAGTGAATAATTTCAGCATGGATGAATGGGTGAATTTAAGGAAAAGAAATGAAATAATATACGGGAAATTCCTGGGGAATAGGTATATTTATATTCTAAAAGAATACGCACACCTTTTCAGGATTTATGAATTTGAATACGATGATAATATCAAAAATATAATTTCCATATTATCCTCAAACAATTCTGTGGACATTGAAAAAATATCCTCAATATTATCTTTAAACCAGAAGGTAGTTAAGAATTATATAACTCTTCTGGAAAAAAATGCGATAGTATCAAGGGAATTTTACGAAGATGAATTCATAGAGCCATCGGACAGATTTATCTATGTTGGAGAGGAAAGGCCAAAGGATAATATTTTCAAGAAGATAATAGAAACGTATGGTCCATTGACTTCATCAGAGCTTTGTGATTTATTGGGAGTAGATTCAAAAGAGGTTTCAGAATTGATTAAATCATTTGAAATAAAAGATGTTTCAGGAATAAGGTTCTATGGAGAGATTGGATCTTCAGATGAAAAATACAGCATTATCATTGATTCATACGATCCAATATTTATATATTTAAAAAACAAAATAATTCAGAAGTTCCCTGAAACATTCACATATTATTATATAAAGGAAAATGAGCCTGAGGGTGCAATTTTTTCACAATATGAATATGATATATTGGTGATAAGGGATTATGAATTTGTTTCAAGGGAAGAATTTTTGAAAAGTATGGAATTTTTATCAAAATATTATGACAATTGCTATATTTTGATAAAGAATAAAGATAACATTGAAATTGAAAATTACAGGAAAAAGGATGAATTTTTAATATCAAATGAAGTAATAACTGGAGAATTAACTTATTACGACATATTATCATATGCTGCATTTAAGCAGGGTTATTATAGGTACAACATGAAAAGGCTTCCCATGGACCTTGAAAAACAGAACATGGGCTTAAGGAGCGACATTGAAATTGCAAGCAAATGCGTTCAATACATATCAACCGAAAGATTAAAGAGAAGTAGGGTATTGTGCGAGACGAGGGGCATTCCAGATATCATTACATACGTGAGCGAGGAAAACGCAAGAATATTTCAATCTATTAAGAATCCTGAAATAGGGGAGGATGACAGAAAAATCATCAACATAATAAAAGAATCTTTTATGCCCGAAAGGAACAGCATTGAATATGAATCCATCCTGGGAAAGGAAAAGACATCAAAGATCATAGAATATCTAATAGAAAAATCGGTTTTGTGCGAGGGTCCTAAGAATACTCTAGTATACATTGAATCCGATTTAGATCGTGAAACCGCAATAAAGATTTTTGCTGAAAAGTTTTATGAAATGTTTGGCTTCATAAATGTAAAAAGATTATACCTATTTTCAAAGGATCACATGCATCTCCATGATGTGAAGAACGCAGTATCATACGTGAAGGAGAAATATTCTCTAAAACCATTTTTGTTAGATAACATGGAAATAGTTTATACAAACATTGAAAATTACTATAAAGGGGATGCAAAGAAAAATAAATCAAGATCAAGAAAATTTGATGAATCTATTTTTAATAATTTAATATACATTGTATCAGATAAAGATCCATACTATGTTCTGATAAGGGAAATTCTGAGAAAAATGGGGTTTGAAAATAAAAGTGTTATCATGAAAGGGCCAGATCCAATAGCATCTTTTGAATATAAAATAAAAAAGAATTCCCTAGAAATTTATGATTTTGAATATATAGAAGAATATAAAGAGAATGCCCTTGATATACTTGAAAAGATATCAAACAAAATGGGCCTTGAGTTAAAGATCATTTGAACGAATCTTCCCTCAATTTTATTTTAATTTTTCTGCCACAAATTTTACATCTTCCATCCTTTGTCAGATTCTCAATCCTTATTCTATATCCAGATCTCCTTATCAAAGGCGCATTGCATTCTGGACAATAAGTTGTTTCATATTCCTCTTCCCATAGATTTCCTATGTAAACATATTTTAAACCATTTTCCTTTGCCTTATTATAAGCTTTTATCAGCGTTTCCCTCGGTGTCTCCGGTAAATTTAATAACCTGTAATCTGGATGAAACCTTGAAAAGTGAACTATGCCATCCTCCCCAAATACATCGTATACCCATTTTGTGAATCTATCAATATCTTCAATTTTGTCGTTGAGAGTCGGAATGATCAAATACGTTAATTCCACATGAATGCCCAACTTATTCGCCAATTCAACGGTTCTTAAAACAGGTTCCAGCCTGGCGGATGTTACTTTTCCATAGAATTCATCGGTGAAACCTTTGACATCTATGTTCATTGCCTCAACATATTTCGATATCTCCTTTAGAGGTTCTTCATTTATGTATCCGTTTGTAACATATACATTATAAAGGCCTTTTGACTTTGCGATCTTTGATGTTTCATAGTTGAATTCATACCATATTGTTGGTTCATTGTAGGTCCATGCTATTCCCCTGGAATTTTCTGAAATTGCCATTTCAACAATTTCTTCAGGTGTAAATTCCCTTAGATATGAAGATTCAACCGTGGCCTGACTGATCTCCCAATTCTGGCAGTGTAGGCATTTTAAATTGCATCCCACAGTGCTCAGGGAAAATATATAATCCCCGGGATAATAGTGAAAGAGGGGCTTTTTCTCTATTGGATCCATGGCCATGGCAGAAACCTTGCCGTATACCATTGAGTATAATTTTCCATCTATATTTTTTCTAACATTACATATTCCATATTTTCCATTATCTATTATACATCTATGAGGGCATAATAGACATCTCACTTTTCCATTCAATTTTTCATAATACATTGCCTCACGCAAAATGTTCATACCCCCTTCCATCTATTTTTATTTCACTCCCATTTTCTACCAATACATTTTCACCATTATAAGTTTCACCTATAATCGAAATCTTGTATCCATATTCATCCATTTTTTTATACACAAAATCCCACCTATCTTTTTCTATTCCAAATAAAATTTCATATTCACCACCAAAATTTAATAACAATTCCTTTTCATCAACACCATAATTTTCATTTACATATTTCACAAGAGGATTCCTGGGTATTTTGTCAAAGTATATTCTAAATCCAGTACCTGTTATATTTTTCAACTGATATATGCTAGAATATATTCCATCGGATAAATCCATCGCAGCCTTGACTCCGAGCTCAGACAATCTTCTGGATTCCTCTATCCTTGGTTCAATGTCTATTAATATGTTTGCCCCCTCCTCTTCCCCGTTAATCCACATGTAGTATCCAGAAGCGTTTTTCCCCAAATCGTTTGTAATTCCAACGTACATGCCAGGCTTGAAGTTTCTCCTCAGCATTATCCTATCCTTTTCAACATGGCCCACGACCATTCCTGAAGCTGTGAATCCAATACCTTCCTTTGTGTCTCCCCCTGCCATTTTCACATTATATTTATTTAAACATTTTTTCATACCAAGCAAGAATTCTTCAAAAAATTCATATTCAATGTCCCTGGACATGGAAAATGATGATAGAAAATAATCCGGAATACCTCCCATGGCAGCTATGTCGCTCAGATTCAGGGATACAAAAAAGTATCCCATCTTTTCGGGATCTGCATTTTCAGGATAATGTTTTACGTTATTTGTTATGTCCGTTGTTATCAAAATATAATTAGATCCGTTATCAAAATAAAATGAATCATCATTTATTATATCAGGAAAAATATCCATTATATTTTTTATTAAATTTCTCTCGCCCATGCCATCAATCTTCATGCTTATATGTAAAATTTATAAGTAATTAATTTTAATCATTAATGAATGGAAGAAATTGACCTGGGAGATTTTATAATTACAAAATATTATTCTCTTTATTTAAAGAAATCAAAAACGATGGTAATGGCAGATCTGCACATTGGATTTGAAGATGTCATGGCGGAAAAGGGCCTTTTTTTGCCCAAGGTTCAAAAATCAATATTGTTGGATATATTTGAAAAACTTTTTAGTTATTATGAAATAAAAAATTTCCTCATCGATGGAGATTTTAAACATGAATTTTCCAGGAACATGAAACAGGAATGGAATGAAATTGAATACATAATAAATTATTTGAAAGAACGATGTAATATTATAATAATAAGGGGGAACCATGACAATTATCTAAAGGCAATACTTGCAAAATATGACATAAAATTGCATGAAAAGATTATGATAGACAATTACCTTTTTTTACATGGCCATAAGGAATATGAGGGTAATGAAAAATTAATTATCGGCCATGAACATCCATCGGTGAAAATAAGGGAATCCTACGGCGGACTGATAAACTATCCATCGTTTTTGATAGGGAAAGATATAGTGGTTTTGCCATCCCCAAGTATATATTCATCGGGTTCTGATATCCTTGCTGGAGATATTCTGTCACCCATACTGAAAAATAGATTGAAGGGGGATGAGGATATCTATGGCATAGACAGTAAATTAGGCATAATATATTTTGGCAAATACAACCATTTAAAAAGCAGGATATTTTTATAAAATTTTAATATAATTTATGTTTGGCTCATACAAAATACCTCTTTCGAGTAAATCGTTAAGTATTCTGTCCACCTCCTGAGCAGAGATACCATACTTTTCAGCCTCTTTTACAACATCATCATATTTTGCACCCTTTCCCGATGTATCCAATCTTTCTATTATTTCAAGAATTATCTTTTCCTTGTCCATGCCCTCCTCCTTCTTTATTCCTAAAATTTCATAGACCTGGTTTTTGTACCCGTTTAGGTCTATATTCCCGAATTTTTCTATTGAAAGGAAAATATTGTCAACCAGATTTTTTGGATACCCCTCCTTCAACAATGATTCCTTTTCATTTCTTTGAATGGAAAGCTCCATCAACTTTATTCTGTATATCAAACTTTCCAGAGATTTCAATTTCCAGTACCTGTATATGAATTCATTTGAACCGCTAACGGATTCGACTCTCAATTCAACATTGTTATTTTCACCCCAAATTCTCACCTTACCGACAAATGATATCAACTCCGGCGGTTCATGGGTTGAAAAGAATTTGAACACTTTACCTGGCGTATAATTTTTATCTACCATGAGCTTCACATTTCCAAACCTATCGTTAAAGTCTATAATAATCATTGAATCGTTTGCAACGGACCTTTTATCTTCAAGTATCCCTACCATGAAAACCCTGTTTATCTTTGCACCGAGTTTCGTTAAAATATACTGCGCCTCTTTTTCTTCCCCCTTTTTTTCCAAAATTATTGAATCATTGAATTCAAATGAAAAAACCCTCCATGCCGGTTCCCTTGGCATTACAATTCACCCCTCAAAGCGTTTTCCATATCATCAAGGTCCTTTTCAACCAAAAACTTGAATATGTATGGATATAAGACTATCCTGTTTGAATCCTTTTTAACAATTTTACAATACGTTTCAAATGGTTTCATCAAAATTTTGTCTTCAATTTCCTCTTTAAGAACAGGAAGTCCAGGAGTTTTTAAAATATCCTTCATAATCTCATCCTTTGTTTTAGAAAGGAGCTTTTCTAGTCCAACGGATTCAATCATCATCAGAGATGCTAGAGAACCATCATCGAATACAACCTTTGCAATTATATCGTTTATAGGCTCCACCTCTCCATGCGTTGGGCATTCTCTCCCTTTCAAAATTATACCGCATTTTGGGCACCTTGCAACTATACCGGTGGAATCCATCACATCTACCAGAATACCTTCAAATGGTGCATAGGGCAAATTCCTTTCCAATGCCTCCTCCATCGATACCTTTTTTATAAATATGTCTATATCCTCTTTTATTTGTTCAACAATGCTATTTTCATTTATTATTAAATCCTGCCTGCCCTTGTATTCCCTTACAAAGGCATTGGATATTCTATAATTATTATTTTCCTTCAATTCTAATCCAAATGATGTGAAGTGAATTCCTCCCGTTGAATCTGCTATGACCCCTCTGTAAATGTTCTTTGATTTTACAGTTGAAATTTTTAAATTTATGACTCTTCCCTTGATTTCTATATTCTTCATACCTACCTTTAATTTATCGATTGTGTAAAACGTCGATTGTGGCCTTGCAATTTTAATCTCGACGTTTGAAAGTTTTTCGATGCTCCCAGATTTGCCTACATAAATTCTTAAAACATCTTTAAACGATTTTACATAACCATTCTTTATTTTTATAACATCTCCAGCATTTATTTTATAATTCCCCGGCAAAAGAAAGGGAATCACACCTGTCTCGTCTCCCAAAAGGCCAAGATAAAATTTTTTTCCATTTTTTTCGTTTTCTTTTAACGATAGAATTTTCCCTATGACATTTATGCTGCTCATCTCATCCTTAATTTCAGAAATTTTCATTATTCTCATAGAAGCGTATTTTTGCAATATCTTCTCCTTTATAGTTTTTGGGGAATATTGAAATTTTAACCATGAATCAAAAATTTTCTTTATCTCTTCTCTCGAAACGTTACCTCCAAGTAAATTGTATATTTCATCTATATATTTTTCTATCTCTTTATCATCCATATTTGTTATAGATAAAGAGGATAATATGAACCCTTTGTTTAATAAATTTATGAAAAATTAAATAATAAAATAAAAATTTTTATTTTAATATAATTGGCATAGATAATATATTTTTAAAAACATAAAAATTTATATAATGATATTTTTTCTTAAAATGTCAGGTGATAAAAAATGCAGATAAAAAGTTTAGCATTATTATCAACAATCCTTGGAATCTTGGTGCCTATGCTCGTTGCTGCGACTGTAGTAATATCCTATGAATATCCTTTGACCTTTGGAAGTACCAAACCATATATTTATCTTGCTCCAGGACCAAATTATCCGGAAGCATCAGAAATGGGGTTGATCAGTCTTACAAATCCTCCTCCTTCTAATTCAAATGTAATAATGCAGCAAACAATCATAATAAACAACGTTACAGGGTCAGATAGCGTTTATCTTTTAAATGTATTGGAGATAGTGAATACAAGCGGCTGGGATACATCTAATGGAGTTGTATATGTACTCATAAATGTTAGTAATTTAAATCATGTTGCAGTAATTGCGTCAACATCACCAATAAACTGGCCTACAAGTGGTATCAATATTACTTCAAGTTATGCTTTTTATATACCAAAAACTACAACCTCTGGTCCTGTACTGTATATATCTCTTTGTTTGTGGAGCGGTTCAGCGTCTTCCGTAACATATACTGGAACAATTTATATAACATACTACGTTGAACCTGCAGGATCTACATATACTCCTTAAAGACTATGGATAAAATATTTCAAATTTTTATTATTTTTTCGATTGTTTTTATTTTAATGTTTGAGATACCCGTAACCAAGTCAGATGTGATTATTTCTAATAATTATCCTGTAAGTGTAGGAACAAGAAGTCCTTGTATAACATTTGATAACTCAACAAATTTTTATCCATATTGGACAACCCATCTCAATTCATATAAAGATCAAGCTTATATGAATTTAACAAGTATCTGGGCTCAAGATATTTATGTGGATGATTCCGGAATAGTTTATTATACGGATAACTACGGAACAGTATTTTATTATTATTATGGATGGTATTATATACCCAGTCCTTATTACAGCGGATTTTCATATGCAGGACCAATTGTTTCAATTGCGGTGATTGATGATTCATATTATTGGTATGTTGCATTATTAACTGAATATGGATACGTTTTTGTTTATGATATGAATGCTGGTGCATGGTTTAATGCTTCTCATGTATGGGGATTAACTTTACAAAATGTATGGAATAACGGTCATTCACCATGGACATCTGTCACATCGAATGTTCTTGGAGATTATGAAGGATATGATGAACTTTTCATATTTACAAATTTAAACGGTGAAGTATATGCATTTGATACCACATATAATGCAACCAGAACCGGGAAAAATTATTCTGGATGGTGGTCAGTAACCCCTACAAATGATAAAATAATTTCTACTGTTGCTTTTTATGATGAATACCGTAAAGGAAGTAATGATTTGTATGGAATATCATTCACTGGTAATGTTTACCAACTTAAAAAAAATGGGTGGAATACATTACGTGTGTCAAATAAAATATCAAATACTATCGGTATTACGATTGGATATTCAACAGATTTAAATCAATATACTCTGTTTATAATTCAGTTAAACAATAACACTCCTATGTATGAATATAATCCAAATACACAGTCATTCCAAACATATGGAGTTAACATAGATACGGAAGGAACAAACCAAGCAGTCACTTTTGATATGTATGACTCAATAATTAATGGTTATAATTATTGGTATGTATTGCAGACGAATGACACAATAGCATATACAACTGATGGGATTGATGCAAATTCTTGGGGGGATGTATTTGTATATGATTTATATCAAACTAATACAGCATTAAAATTGGATTCTTCTTGTCCTTTAAATTTTGTTATAAGTTTAAATTATATTAATTCAAAATATATATATAATATGTATAACTTTACTGTTTATTTCAAAGGTTCAGATAATAAATTAAACCTTGAATTTTATTATAACTGGCCACAAAATATACTTAAAAATCCCGCAAACCCAGCAAATTTGTATTCTGGTAATTCTGTATTAATAAATTTCACATACATGCCTAATATGGCATATAATTCTACAATTTATTTTGAGGTCAATTTAGAAACAGGAAATGCAATAATAATTACATACTTTTACGAAATAAACATTATTAATCACTATTCATATATCCCCATTACTTATGAACCTTAAATCAGTAAATTATATGAAATATATTTATTTCTAATTTTTTATCCATCATTCTTGCCTTTTTGGGTCGCTTCTTTCATTATCTTTTTCCCATCTTCTTCTATCG
Source organism: Thermoplasmata archaeon (assembly GCA_039794005.1). Classification (GTDB taxonomy): domain Archaea; phylum Thermoplasmatota; class Thermoplasmata; order Thermoplasmatales; family ARK-15; genus JAGDXR01. The sequence goes on along the minus strand of JBAMMA010000006.1, from coordinate 20,228 downwards.
TATATTCTTAAATTTTAACAACTTTATTAATTTATTAAATATTTCTTTACTTTTATCTGAATTTCCCGGTAGTCTCCGTAAATTTTGTGTAAAAGGAAAGGATACCTCCTTGGCAAGGTCACTGGCAAGAAAGCATATATAATATGAAAGTACCATTGGTATAGTCAGGCAGATATTTTACCTGGAAGGAGGAATATATCTGTGATGGTGGTGGAGGAAGGGTTGAAACATAATAAAAAACAGAACTGAATAATGTAACAGTAATTGCGAGCATTAACAGCGTACCTATAACATCTGATACTCCTTTTTCTTTCATCATTAAAAAATCATTCAATTTCATATATATATAAAATTGTCAGGTAATCACACAATTTAAGTTATTCGGAAAATATCATTTTCATTAAATATCTCTGAATCAGGCATATTTTTAATATTTAAAAATATGAAATTGGAAAAGTAAATTAATATCTCAAGTTTTACATTAATTTAATTTATATCATAAAATAAAAATATAAAGTTAATAGAAGACTTAATTTATCATAAAAAAGATTCGATTAAACAGTTTATTATTTAAAAATGATGCAAAAGTCTCAATTGTACATATTTTTGATATTATTTATTATAAAGGATAAAATTAACGCATAACTCTAGTTTAAATTTTTCATTAAAAAATACCACATGGATTTATTTTAAAAACATCAATTTATCATTTGAACAAAATTTATTATTCCATTAAAATTCATGAAAGTTAATGGTTGAAATTTCAATTATATTTGTATCTCCGAAATATTCCGGAAATATTGGTTCACTGGCAAGGGTGATGAAAAATTTCAACTTCAAAGAATTGTTTCTCGTTAATCCTCAATGCAATATTGATGATGAATCTTATAGGTATGCCATGCACGGTTCAGATATCTTGGATAATGCAAGAATTGTTAATTCTATAGATGAAATTTTAAATGAATTTAAATTAACTGTTGGGACAAGTGCAATTTCAACAAAAACCGAGAACAATTTTTTAAGGATACCAAAGACACCGGAAGAAATTGCAGAACATATAAAAAACTTTGATGGAAAGGTGGGAATCTTTTTTGGCAGAGAAGATATAGGATTGTTGAACGATGAACTCGAGAAAATGGACATGTTTTTAACAATACCTGCAAATCCTGAATATCCCGTAATGAACATAACCCATGCCGCATCAGTTATATTATACATTATCTATAGAAAAATATCATTTCAACCAAAGGTTATAAATTATGCAAATAAGCATGAACTGGACCTTCTATATAAAAAAATAACAGAAATCATAGATTTAACAGATTATCCGGAAATAAAAAAGAAAAATAATTATAGAATGTTAAAGAGGATTATTGGTAGAGCAGGGATAACAGAATGGGAATATCACATTTTGATGGGCATGTTGTCAGATATTAAAAGAAAATTGGATAGTAATCCGTGATGGCATAGTCGGAGACATTCTCTTTTTTTAAATTTATCTCTTCGTCCGGACCTTTTATCAATATTCCAGTTATCTTTATCTTTTCTCTGAAATTTGGCTGCGTTTTTATGCTAAATCGAACGTCAATTCTATCACCCAAAACATCAAAAATAGATTTTGATATCTTATCCAAGTCCTCATATGTAAAATTCTCATCTGAATTTATGTTTATTATGGCGTTTTTATAGTTAGAGGGATCAAGGGATGAAAATCTTGAATTAAACATAGACCTAACGATATTATCAACGTTATTTTTCTCGCCCTCTCCATAAATTACAGTGGATTCCCCACCATTTTTCATAATTTCTTTAAGAACATCGAAATCAATGCTCATATGCGTTGATTTTCCCTTAATTATATCCAACAAAGTCTCTATTATGCTGTAAATAATACCAGAATTCATTATTTCTATTGCCCTCTGGAATGGTAGATTCCTAAACATGTTGAATATTACGTCATTCTCCAAAACAATTGTGGTGTTTGAACTGGCCTTAAATTTTTTCAATGCCCTTATTGCATTTAATTTTTTACTCTCTCCTTCAAGTGTAAATGGCATTGTTACGATCGATATAACCAAAGATTTGCTTTTCTTCTTTGAGTATTGTGCAATTATCGGTCCCATGCCACCTCCAGTGCCTCCGCCCAAACCTGCTATTATTATAATTACATCGTATCCACTAACTACCTGTTTCCATGCCTGCTCCGTTAATAATGCAATGCTTTCACCATTCTCTATCGATCCATTTGTTGATAAAGGTTTTCCACTCGGATCTTTTAATATCACCTTCTTTATACCATAGGGCATATTGGTGTTTTGCCCATTGTAAACATTTATTATGGCAAAATCGGCCTCGTTCATTCCGGTTGAAAATAATGATGTAACGGCATTCGTCCCCATGCCGCCAATGCCTAATATTAAAGTTGATACCTGATCCTTTGATTTTTCAATGAGAATGTTTTTATCCGAAATATTAAATCCATTATATATCATTTTTATCACCTGTCTGACTTTTTTATGCAAAATGTCCTATCTTTATATGAATATTAAAACTTTTTGTGAAAAATAACCATTAAATATTGAATCCATTTTTAATTATGGATGTTTTTCAAATGAGAAGGAACATAATAAGGAACCTTGCAAATGGAAGACCTGTGATATTTTCTTCAACAAACAAATTTTCAAGGAAGGTATCGAAGTATACCGATTTTTACTATTTGATTATAGATAATGAAGATTATTTTATACTCCATGAATCTCAGGATGAATATTTATTTAAAAATGAAAATTTTATTGTATCATCTAATCCTGAAGCAGAATTAAAAAAGATTTTGAATGGAAGAATTCCATATGTTTATGGAGAAGAAATAAATTTTATTCCAACAGAAAAGATAGATTTATCCCATATATTTAGAAAACCTCTTGATGAAGAAATTCCAACTATAGAAAATGGTATGAGACTTTTGAAGGGATCATTCAAAAATTCAATAAACAATATTTCTGAAAATATGAGGGAATATGAAATAATGGCAATATTCGATTATAATATTGAAAAAATGGGTATGTTAGGTTTTTCATATCCCACGGTAGTATTAACGGGCCAAAGGACATCAATACCACTGGGAAAGACTTCTGATAAAATTTTCATTAAAGGGGAGAACATGATTGTGGATACATCTCCATATTACAATAATTATCTTTTGAGCTATTCAGAAACCTTTTTCACAGAATTTAATGAAGAGCATGAAAAGGTATGGAAAATATATGAAATGATGTATGAAAATTTGGAACAGTATTTAAAGCCCGGTGTGGAATGCAGTAAAATAGATTTATATTTAAGAGAATTTTTAAGCAGATACAATTTAAATTTCCCTCATTTTTCTGGATATCCCCTCGGTGAATTTACAAAACCATACTGTTATCCAAATTCAGAAGATGTCTTGGAAAGAAACATGGTTTTTGTATTGGTTCCCGCGATTTATATCAAGGGTAAGTTTGGAATAAGAAATAAAAAAATCATTTTAATCACGGATGATGATTTTAAATTAATAGAATGAATAGCGGGGAGTGGATTTGAACCACTGATCTACGGGTTATGAGCCCGTCGGGATTTCCAGGCTACCCCACCCCGCTTCAATTATATAATAAGATACTTAATCTTAAATCTTTTTGTTTTAAAATCAAGTTAGGAAAATAATTTAGAATTTTTTTGTAATTATTATATTTCGAATTGGAAAAATTTATAATTTAAATTGTTATATTTAAAAAACGTTAAGAAATGATAGTAATTGATTTGTTCAGAATAATACCTTTCCTCCCTTATATAATTATTTCATTTATTGTAATTTATTTAATATACTATGTCTTAAAATCCAATTTGAAAAAATATATTGAAATAAACAAATCGATCAACAAATATTACAATTATTATTCTTTGAAAAAAGAAAGGATTAATGATGTAAAGAATTTATTAAAAAATGGAAATGTCCAGAAAATTCTCACTTCAAATGGTATTAGGGTGAACGTAATTTCAAATAGAATAGATAATATTTATTCGAATATTATAGATAATAATCAAAATGCCAAGAATTTATCGGAACAGTTGAATTACAGAATCATATTTTATAACAACATTTTATTTTCTTTGATCATGATAATATGGTTTATTTTATTATTATCCATATTGCCATTCCATATGCAATCAATATTTTACATCAATTTCACAGAAGGTTTCTTTTTAATATATGTTTTATATTTAATGCTCTCTGTAGGTTTTATATCTTACATGCACTATTTTCATTTTGAAAAGCCAAATCTTTCTGTATATATTGAAATCGGCATAATATTATTCACATTGTTGATATTTACAACACCAATATTTCTAAAACAGATTTGGTATAATAATCTTCCAATATTAATTCTAATAATATTAACAACAATCACAGTATTGACATTCGTAAATGCATCATTTACTCTTTTCCACAGGTCACATAATCTTTTGTATATGTCATATTTCATATTCCTGGGCGCAATACTCATAATCGATATATCATTGTTGTTAGATATATTGATATTTATTTCAACTCATTCATAGATTATCCGATATCCTTTTCTGTATCTTTTCCTCCTTTTCCCTGTTTATTCTTTCATTCAATATTTCCTTCAATTCCTTTTCATCTAGCCTCGTGTAAATGACCTGTTCCCTCTTGCTCCTGTCCCTATATACTGTTATTCCCTTGCATTTTAACTTGTATGCAAGCATGTATGCCTCTTCCACTTCCTCCAGCGTGGCATCATTCCTCAAATTTATGGTTTTTGAAACAGAGTTGTCAGTATGCTTCTGAAAGGTGGCCTGCATTAATACGTGCCACCTGAAATCGATGTCATGGGCTACCTGAAAAATCCTCTTTAGATCATCCGGCAAACTTGTATTCTGTATTGACCCCTTTTCAGAGATTTCCCTTAGAATTTCATCTGAATACAAATTCCTTTTCCTTAACTCCTCTTCAAAAAGACGATTTATCTCTATCATCTCGGTATTTTCCAAGACATTTCTTACAAAGACAAGACCAAACAGAGGTTCTATTCCTGAGGATGTGCCGGCTATTATTGATATCGATCCAGTGGGAGCGATCGTTGTCGTTGTAGCATTCCTCATTTTAATACCTTTTTCATACCATACTGAAAATTCCCATGCCTTGAAAGTCCCCTTGTACTTTGCCAAATTTTCGCTCTCTTCATGGCTGACATTTTCAATAAAACTCATCACTTCATCTGCTATTTCTATTGCCCTCTTGCTTGCATATGGTACCTTCATTTTTATTAGCATTTCAGCAAAACCCATCACTCCTAACCCTATTTTTCTGGTCTGTTTCGTCATGTACTCTATCTGGGGTATTGGATATTTATTTGCATCAATAACATTGTCTAGGAAATGTACTGCAACCTTTATTACCTTTTTAAGCCTATCCCATTCAATCTCCCCTTTATCGTTTACAAATTTGCTTAGATTAATAGATCCTAGATTACATGATTCAAATGGTAAAAGGGGCTGCTCCCCACATGGGTTTGTAGCCTCTATATCGCCAAGCAAGGGTGTTGGATTTCTTCTATTAATTTCATCAATGAACAAAACTCCAGGATCTCCCGTTTTCCATGCGTTTGATATTATCAGATTCCATATCTGCCTCGCAGGTATCCTCGAGACAGGCATTTTGTTCCTTGGATTTATTAGCTCAATATCTTCATTTGCCAACAGTGCATCCATAAAAGAATCTGTTATCGCCACGCTGAGGTTAAAATTTTTAAATTTACCCTCAAACCCCTTTGCGTTAATGAATTGAATAATGTCCGGATGGTTCACATTCAATATTCCAATGTTTGCCCCCCTTCTTTTTCCTCCCTGTTTTATTACATCCGTTGATACATCAAAAATTTGCATAAAGCTAACCGGTCCTGATGCCACCCCCATCGTACTTCCTACAATATCTCCCTGAGGCCTTAGCTTGGAGAAAGAGAATCCAGTTCCCCCTCCGGATTTGTGTATTATTGCTGTATATTTTAAAGCATCGTATATGCTTTCAATGGAATCATCTATTGGTATTACAAAACAGGCCGATAACTGGCCTATTGGTGTATTTGCATTCATCAGGGTGGGTGAATTTGGCAAAAATTCTAAATTTACCATTATCTCGTAGAACTTTTTGGCAAGTTTTTCTACCTCATCGTAATGGTCATCCAAAAATTTCATCAATTCGTCAAATGATACTTTCATTTTTCCCTCGGAGTTTAAAGATCTGTAAGCCCTATACAACATATCCATTTCATACTTGGATAGATTTGCCTTCTTTGAAGTATATTTTATTTCTATGCCTTTTTCCTTTTGCTTTCCGTTTATGTCATAAACTTCTTCATGGTATAATATTTCAGGTAATGCAACATATCTGGCAACTCTCCAGAACATTTCCCTGGGTGTCTCAATTATCTTTCCCTCCTCGTTCTTCAGAAGATACCTTGCCTGTAGAAGCTTAATTGCATTTACCGTTAACTTTAAATCATCCTTTATTCCAAAAAGGTTTTTTATTTCCCTTATTTCCTTTCTCTTTTCCCTGTAAAGTATATATGCCTTTGCGGTTTTTACGTATCCTTCCTGCATTAGGACTTCTTCCACAATGTCCTGAATATCTTCCACAGAAGGAACATCATTACCGAACTTTTTTATTAAAATCTCCTCTACCTTTTTGCTCAAATCTTCAGAAACTTCATCTGCATTTTTAACCTCATTTGTTTCAACAAAAGCTTTTTTTATTGCCTCTTTTATTTTACTCCTATTATATAAAACATAATCTCCATTTCTTTTCCTTACTAAACCAAACATAAATTAAATAAAAAATTTATTAAAATAAATTTTGTCATTTCTGGTTTTTGATCTTGTTATATGCCTCCATTACACTTTCAACAAAGTCGTGTTCAGGCAAAGCTCCCTGGAATACAACGTCGTCATTTATAACCACGTGTGGAACGGCAGATACTCCATACTGGTCTGCCCAGTCCGGGAATTCAATGGCCTCGATCATCTTTCCATGTATGAATTTATTATATTGTGCAAATTTATGTGCAGTTCTCACTGCCCTTGGACAGTATGGGCATGTGGGTGTCACAAAAACCTTGATTTCAATTGGCTCATCTATTTCATCCAAATGTTCCTTCACATGGGGATCAAATTTAACATACCTCTGTGATACGCTAATTATATCTTCGATCAGGGAAGAGAATTCATAGCCTGCTGGAATTCCAATATATCTGATCCTTCCATCATATTCTTTGTTATCCGTTATAATTGTTGTAGGTGCTTTGTCTACCATCATTTCCTTTGCCTTATCGCTATTCAAATCATAAACTTCAACGTGAATTGCGTCGTGCAATGAAGCTGTCTCCTTACTTATTTCAACTGTCTCGTTGCAATACCTGCAATTTTTATCCGTTGTAAATATATATATATAAACATCTTCCTTCATCTTTTTCTCGAATTCCTTCCTCAGAAATTTCTTATCTTCCTCACTTATTAAAGACATTAAAATCACCTTTCTCATTTATAAAATTTACATTTATTTAAATTTTAGGTAGTTTGTCATTTTAAAATGGAGGTTAAAATTATTAATGATAAAAATAAAGCAAGATATGGCGAACTTAGCTTGAAAATCAGGAATGAAATGTTTTTATTTGGTTTAAAATATAAATATGTTGTTGGTACAGCTATAATAATATCGATTATTATGATGAAGATTAAAAGAGATATAAAATAAAAGTAAAAGAATAGGATAGAATCCAACAGTAAAATCATGAGAAATATTATCATAATCTTCGTGGTAAATTTTTCACCATATTTAACAGGAAGCATGGGAACATTTGCTTTTTTATAGTCATCATGATATCTGATGGCCAAACTCCATATGTGTAACGGTGTCCATACCACAATTGTAATCATTATCAAAAAAGGGATTAAGGAAAAAAAGTTGTTTGAAACTGAGGAGTATATTACCATTACTGGAGCTCCCCCAGCAAAACTTCCTATTAAAATATTGTAGACCGTTCTTCTTTTTGTTAAATAATTGTAAAGAAATGGATCAAAGGTTATACCGAATATTAACCAAATAATCGAATAATACCTTTTTATTAACAAAAATCCAACAATGGAAATCAAAATTAATATTGATCCATAGTAAATCGCCTTTTCAGGGGGATTTATTCTTCCGGAGGGGAGCGGCCTTTTCCTTGTCCTTTCCATGATTGAATCTATGTCCTTATCGATATAGTTTGTTATAGAATTTGTTCCCATTACCGCTATAAACAACATTATCAATGAATAGATGTAAATTTGAAAATATTTGGTATAAATTCCGTTCACCACAGCCCCTCCCGCTGCCCCCGCAAATACCAATAATAACGATTCTTTAAGTTTGCCTAATTTAATATAATCAACAAAACCCATAAATATATAATGAAATAAAATAAATTAAATTATTTGATTTACAAAAATCCGGCCTTTTGTAAAATCAATATGTCTTCAGTTGTAAGGGGCTCTCCTCTCTTGAATTTCTGGTAAATGTCCTCTGCAACCTTCTTGAGTTCTATTTCCTTCTCCTGCTTCTTCTGCGTGGTCTGCGTTTGTTTAATGGCAACTATGATCTTTTCATAATCCTTTAATTCTTTAATTATTTCTTTTACCTTTTCATCCTCTTCCCTTGCCTTTTGAAGTGAATTTATATAATTCTGATGAGCTTCATCCGACTTTGCCTTTGATTGATAGGCCTGCTCGAATAGCTCCATGGCCTGCTGGTGTATCTGTTCCCTTTCTGTTATTAGCTGACTAATCTTCTGGTTTATTTCGTCCAGCTTAATTTTTATGCTAAGATATTCGGCCCTTTTCTCTTGATACTCTTTATCATTTTTTACAAATTCCTCTTCTTCTTTCTTGTATTTTTCTATCATTGCGTGCAATCTTCTGATCTCTTCAACTAATTCATCCTCTTTTTCCTTCGTTAAATTCTGCGTCTGCTGTTTCATCTCCAAATCTTCGAGTTTCTTTTTTAAGGACTTTATTGATGGCCTCTCGGACATCTTCATCTTTATTACTTTTTCCTTTATTTCCTTCAATTCTTCCTTCTTTGACAGAAATTCTTTCAGGAGTTCATCCTTCTGCGCTTTTAAGGATTTGATCTCCTCAGTGATTTTATCCCTCTTTTCTTTCATTTCATTTGCCCTTGCAAAGAGTTCTTTTGTCTGTTTATTCAGTTCATCCCTCTTTGCTTCCCATTCTTCAGCTTCCTTGAAGAATCTTTCCCTGGAGCTCTTATGTATTTCAAGTTCTTTCTTCCTTGAATCGTATTTTTCCTCAATGTTTTCAAGAACATCCGCCATAATAATGCAAGTATGAATATTTATATCTAATATATAAATCTATTCAGAAAATCAATGAAAAATTTAATTAATACATAATAATATTCAAAAATATATGGCCGATGATAGAAAATCACTTGGATTTCAGTCAGCTGCAGGTTTAGTCAGGTATTTTGAGGAGGAAAGATCAAAAGGCCCAAGGATGGATCCTAAGTTTGTAATATATTTATCAGTATTGGGGATAATATTGGTAGAACTGTTAAAGGTCTGGTTCCCTATAACGTAAAGTTTTTTTATCATTTTAATTTATAAGTAAAAGTATTCTGGTTTAGCTCCGGTGGTGTAGTCCGGTCAAGCATTCCGGCCTTTCGAGCCGACGACCCGGGTTCAAATCCCGGCCGGAGCATGTTTTAAAAAATATAAGCAGTTTGTTAATTTTTCATTCTCATATTTTGAATGCAATAAATCAGAATTAGGTATATTACTATTCAAAATATTAAGGAGCAGATAAAATGAATCTAAAGTTTTTTATTAAAGATGATTTAATGAGATAATTAATGCCTTTATCATTTAGAAAGGAAATCTAAGCGATAAAAAACACATGAAGGAGATATTAAACGTAACAATAAGAGTGATAACAAAAAATTTAATATTAATTTTCGAAAATTGCGGAAACACGAAGAAAAATAAGGATAAGATAAGGGATATGGGTTATCATTACCACACATTAAAGTTCAATAAAATAGTCTCACATAAAAAAGGATATTGCATATTTTAAAATGCAGTATGATGCAAAAATATGGAGACTATAAAGATAGATCACAATATCTCCTATTGTGCAAAAATTGAAGTGTAAACGACTTTCACCACATCTATTTCAGCAAAGATATTTACAGTATAGAAATTCAAGATCCAGATAGAGAGGAATAAAATATTGAGAAGAATAAAGAGGGATCTATATTCTTCATAAGAATGATCGATAGAGTTAGTTTCGGTGGTACAAAGGACACTTAAAGAGATAGATAATCTGTATTTTCCTTGACTAGAAAGTTTTTCATAATATCCTTCATTAAAATGTAAAAAAACTTGACAGCAATTTCAAAATTAAAAAAAATGAATGCCTAAAAATATAGAATTACTCAAAAAATGATGGAATCATTAAAAAAATGATAATATTTCAGATTTGGATCCAAAAATTCGATAGTGTCAGTAAATTTCGTGTAAAAGGAAAATATATCTCCTCGGCAAAATCACAAGCGAGGAGGCATGAATAATATGGAAAATCCGGATAAAATTTTTTTAGTATTGAGAAAAACGTGAAAGAAATATTAGTAACAATATTGAATTATGAAGGAAAAATATTTTGCCATATACATAGATGCTCTATTTCTGAATCCGAGAAGTGATATATTGGGAAATGATTTACTGAATATCGCACTGGGCATAGATCTTGATGGTAAAAAAGAGATTCTTAGATTCTGGACTAATCCAACAGAATCATCAAATATCTGAAAATAATAAATGATTTAATAAAGAAAAGTAAAGGGAGTTTTATTATTCATGGCAGATAATCCATCAGGGATTCAGAAAACAATCAGGAAATATTATTCCATGAGAATTTCAATCCTGCATAGTTCATGCTGAGAGGAATTTGTAATCAAAGGTAAGAGATGAATATAATGATATCATAGGCAGGGAGAATGAAAATGATCATTAATCATCAGATGAAGATGCAAGGAGAAGATTTTAACGATTACAAATAAAAATGGAACAATAAATATCCGAAATTGATACACAGATCATTGAGAAAAATAATAAATACTGTATAAGGACAGTCCTTGGATTCAATATATGTAAGGATGATATGATGAAAATATTTGATATGAGATATTTTTAAGGTTTTCATACATAATTATTTAAAAAATAAAAATTTCAAATTATTTTATGTCATCCATTTTCCAAATTATTATTTTTATCGAATAAGATTTATTCGAATCAAACCGATTTTTTATAATCGATTGTAAAAAAATTCTGAATAATATCACACTTATATATGCTATAAAATTTTTATAAAAAATTAATAAAAATTTAAGAAAAATATGAGAAAAATTTCCGAGTGTATCAAAAATTTATAAAGAAATTAATAAAAAACTGTAAAAAAACTTTTCAAGGGTATTAAAAAAACTTTAAAAAATTATAAAAAAATTTTTGTGGGCATCAAAAAAGTGGATATTGTCTATAAATTTAATTTAAAATTAAAGTATATCCGTGTGTTAGTGGCTGTCGGTGATTTATGGATAACATTGATAATGTGAATAAAATTTCCGGGAAGTAAGAAAGACTCTGAAGGGAAAATTATTTATGCCCAGGTCTCGCCCTTGATAATTGCCATTTTAAAATATTTACTTTTACATTAAAATTCTCATGATACCTCTAAGTTTTCTCAATAGCAGTAACAGATCAATTATAAAGTTATCTATATCATTTAATCCTTTAAGAAATTAGATTATCTTATCAATATCTGAGAATTTCAAATTTTGTTATTTCCTCTTATCTTCATCAATAATTCTTAGGAATTATTTATTATTAATATCCATTCAAATAATGCAAAATATTATCAACTCTTTAGAAAAAGACATATTGAAATGGTCATTTTAAAACTATGGAAAAAGAATATCAAAATTCACATTTTTTCTCAACATCAAAAAATTCCAAATAAAAAGAGATTTTATAAAAAATAATAATTAAAAAATTTTTAAGATTTATACTGTGTATTTATAGAAGACGGATCCCTCGTACGTGAATGTCACGGTTGTTCCAGGAAATAGTGGAGATCCCCACTTTAATGAATTTGATTTTCCTGATGTTATTGCTAAAATATCTCCAGCTGCAAGATATGTAGTTCCTGTTACTGTTATCACATTAACTTTAACATAATAACTGCCTAATCCTTGTGCTGAGCTTGATGTCAATGTTGTAAGTGTTATAGTAGTAATACCAGAATTATTCTGTATTGTTATTATCAATGGTGATGAAGCTGTAACTGAAATATTACCTCCCGCTACCAGGAATTGTGTAGAAGTTGAATTATCGGATACTACAAACGCCATTGATGTCGGTTTGCTGGGTGTACTTCCAATGTATCCGGAGACCATCAGATAGACGGCAGAAGCCAGTACAACCGTAATAGCCACCATCAGGATAGTTGCTATGACCGGCGAGACACCTTTTTCCTTTCCATATATTGCTTTCATGCTTGTACCTCCTTAACACAAAATTTATCAAAATGGTTTTATTTAAAGCTTTTCTTACAATGTTTCATAAAAATAAATTATAAAATAAGTTTTATTGATTTTTTCCAATCAATCTTTCTATCCTTTTTTCCGTAGGAGGATGTGTGCTAAATAATTTATCAATCCATGTCTGTTTTACCGGAGGAACCTGCCATCCTTCAGGATACGGTGCATACCCGAGATTTTTTGCGATCAGAGAGTTGTTGTAATTTTCAATTTTCTTCAAAGCATCGGCCATGTATACATTGGATGTTAGGTAAGCTCCATACGCATCCGCCTGGTATTCCATAATTCTCGAATGGTGCAGGGAAATCAGTGAAATCAACTTTGCAATAATCTTCATTATGAATCCAACAACTATTGATACAATTCCAATAACTATTGTTAAAAATGCATTTTCTTCATCCCTTGAAAAGAATGTTTCAAGCGTGCCGATGCCAAGAAACATGAATCCAATGAAGATAAAATATGTACCGAAACCGTTTATTATGGATACCCAGGACAGGGCAATAGCTCCCCTCAAAGAATCTTTATGCCTGATGTGCCCCATCTCATGGCCGATTATGGCCGATAGTTCATCGAGGGAAATTTTTCCGGTGTTGTATGAATCAATCAGTCCCGTCGTCAAAATTATTCTGGGACCGAATATGCTGGAATATGTGAATGCATTTAACTCTGGCGAATTGTATTCGAAGAATTTCGGTTTCTTAATACCGGATTTTTTAATCATTTCATTTACTCTATTTTCCAATTCCAATGGAAGAATTGGCAATGGCTTATATTTTCTCCAGAATGCCATTGGAGTTAAGATATATGCGGAGAAAAGAGCAACCAAGAATCCTGTCAATAATATCATTAAATAAACATAAAGGATATTTTGTGGAGTTATATATATAAACGGTAATATCAGCAATAGGACAATTCCTGAAATGATAAGATATATTACAACGGTATACCACCAGTAATTCTTTTCCACTTCCATGAAGAGTTGGATAGTAATTCAATATTTAAAAATTATTAAATAAAATTTTTAAAGGAATTATCTTTTACCTAAAGGTATAAATTCCCTCTTTTCAGGTCCTTTGTATACTGCCCTTGGCCTTATCAACCTGTGCTGTTCCTCTACATATTCAATGAAATGTGCCTCCCAGCCTGTAATCCTTGATAGTGCGAATAATCCAGTATACATGTTATTCTTTAAAGGAAATCCCAGGGACATGTAAACAATTCCCGAATAATAATCCGTATTTGGGTATATGCCCTTGCTTGCATATTGTTTTATTCCCAATTCCTCGAGCCTTGTGGCTATCCTGTACATTTTCTCTGCTTCCTTATTATTTTTTATCAATTTCTCAGCATATCTCTTGAATATCTTGGCTCTTGGATCATAGGTCTTGTAAACCCTGTGTCCAAAACCCATCAGCCTCTTGTTTTGCTTTAAAAGATTGTTAAACCATTCATCCACCTTATTTTCATCCCCTATTTCCTCAAACTGCATGATTGCAGCTTCAGCGGCACCTCCGTGCAGTGGACCCTTCAATGCGGCCAGTGCGGCAGTAACACCAGAATATATGTCCGAGAGTGTTGATACCGCAACAAGGCCCGCAGTTGTGGATGCCGGGACCTCATGGTCTGTATAAAGTATTAAAGCGGCATTCATTGCATCTATTTCATCCCTTGTTGGTTCCTTATCAAAAACAGCCCTCAGAAAGCTTTTTGCGTAGGATTCAGATTTTTCAACCTTTTTAGGCCCCTTGCCCATAATGTGTCTGAATACATTTGCCGTAATTGTGCTCATCATTCCAATGCTCCTGGCGGCAACATCCCTGTTTGTACTTTTATCCCATTTAAAGTTTCTCTCCTTTGCTGCCAGTGCAGCATATGCGACCATCTGCATTGCAACGGCATCAGATTCCGGTGGCAATTTCATGATTAAGTCCAAAATGAAATCGGGAACGTTATATCCCTCTTCTACCTTCATCCTATATTCTTCCAATTCCTTTTTATTTGGAAGTTTACCGTAAAGGAATAAATACTGTATTTCCTCTGCCAGGGCATTACCATTTATTATATCCTCAATGGAATATCCGGCGTACATCAAAATACCCTTTTCACCATCTATTGTTGTCAACCTTGTCCATTTTATATTAACGTCCTCCAATCCTCTGCTTATATTTTCCTCTGTCATAATATTCACCTTTTAAATTATTATAATGCAAATACATTAATATGATTTTCCATTAAAAATAATAAATTTTTATAAACCTTTGAATGACATTTTTAAGTAAAATTTAAATAGTTATGTTAAGATTAAAATCATGTGATCAATTATGGTGGGAATAACCCAGATTAGCAAGGTTGTCTCAAAGAAGGCTGGAGTAACACAAAAGGAGGCATTTCTCGTAATAAAGTATTTCATTGATGAAGTTTTAAAGAATGTGGACAATGGAAAGAAAGTCAACCTGGTTGGCTTTGGAATCTTCGAGAGGAGAAAGCAGAAGGCGAGGAAGGCAAGGAATCCAAAAACGAAGGAGATTATAAATATCCCTGAAAAATCCAAGCTCGTTTTCAGGGCGTCGAGCAAAGTTAAGTTTAAATAAAATCCTTTTTCTTTTCTATCACCCTTATTTCTTTTATTAATGTTGTTTTATATTGTCCATCCTCATCCTTTTCCAGATATTTAACCATGTCCCAGATTGTCAACAATGCAACCATAACGCCGTTTAATGATTCAATTTCAACACCTGTTTTGTATGTTGTTTTAACTTTACATCTCACCTTTATGCCATCCTCCTCAATAAAAAATGAAAATTCGATGGATTCTATTGGAATGTTGTGCGTTTCAGGTATCGTGTAAGGTGTATTTTTGATGGCCAAAATTCCAGCTATTTTTGCAGCCTCAAAAACATCACCTTTCTTTATTCTTTTGTTTTTTATTTCTTCTATTGTATTTTTCTTCAAAACGATTTTACCTTCTGCTATCGATTCCCTCCTTGATATTTTTTTATCCGATATGTCTACTATTCCGTCATTCATGTTATTTTTCCAAAATTATCCTTGCATCAACTACCTTGATACCATTTTCATATACCATGATTGGATTTGCATCAAACTCCTTAATTTCAGGGAAATCTGTTACCAGCTGTGAAATCCTGCTTATCGCCTCAGCAAGTTTATCTATGTCTCCTCCCCTGGATCCTCTGGCACCGTATAATATCGACTTTCCCTTAATTTCATTGATCATCTCTATTGCAACAGACTTTGAGAATGGTGCTATCCTAAAACTAACGTCCTTCATGACTTCGACGAATATTCCTCCAAGGCCAAACATTATGGTTGGCCCAAACTGTGGATCCTTTGTAGAACCAACGATAATTTCAATTCCCTGGGGTGCCATTTCCTGGACAGCTATACCTTCAATATTTGCATTTGGCAATTTCTTCCTGACATTATCAATTATTTTATCGTATGCTTCTTTTAATTCATCTTTATTTTTTAGATTCAGTATAACCCCTCCGACATCGCTTTTGTGAATTACATCCCTGGAAACGATTTTTGCAACCACTGGATAGTTTATATCCAAATTATCAATTTCATCCTTTGATTTTATTAAAACGGTTTTTGCAACAGGTATACCATATTTATCCAATATTATCTTGGCATCTATCTCCGAAACGTAATTATTCTTATTTAACTGAATATCCTTTAAAATTTCCCTTACTCCCTCGTAATCGACATCCCAGAATTTCTGGAATTCATCAAATCCTTTGTCTATAAATCTACCATATTCCCTGAGCGCTGAAATCGCACTAACGGCCCTATCGGGTGACCTGAATACGGGTATCCCCTTCTTTTGCAACCATTCTATGGCCCTTTCCGTTACTTCTCCTCCAATGAATGATACTGTAATAGGTTTCTTTATCTTATTGCATTCCGATGCCTCAAGATTTGCCTCATATATTTCTATTGCCAAATCCCTCGGGTCGCTCACGGACGTTTCGCAGTATAAAACGGTAACACCATCCACCCAGGGATGTTTCAGGGCAATCTTTAAAGCCTTTCCATACCATTCCGCATCTGCCATTCCTGTCAGATCAACCGGATTCTTTGCGCTTCCAAAATCAGGCATTATCTTCTTTAATTCATTTTTAAGATCATCCGGAGGTTCCTTTAAAGGAATACCAAACTTTTCTGCCGCATCCGTTGCCAAAACACCAACACCGCCTCCATTCGTTATTATAAGCAGATTATCCCCCCTCATGGGTGGCTGCATTGATAGGGCCAATGATTTATCAAATAAATCCTCCAGGTTTTCAGCCTGTACAACACCCGCCTGTTTAAACGCGGCCGCATAAATTTTCCCGGAACCAGCCAGAGATCCGGTGTGTGAAGCAGCCGCTATGGAACCCCTTTCCGATACCCCGGATTTTAAAGCGATTATCGGTTTTTCCAGGACCCTTTTTGTAATATCTATAAATTTCCTTCCATTTTTAATTCCTTCAACATAAAGTGAAATACAGGAAGTATCCGGATCATCCTTAAAGTAATCTATGAGATCCGCAAAATCCAAATCGCTCATGTTTCCTATGCTTATTAAATATGACATACCTACCCTGTCTACCCATGTCCTGCTGTCAAGCGCAACCAATAAAGCGCCACTCTGTGAAATCAGATTTATCTTTCCAGGATAAGGTAGATATGGTGCGAATGATGCATTCATTTTTAATGGATTGTTCATTATTCCGACTATGTTTGGCCCCAGAACCCTCATTCCATATTTTTTGGCTACCTCAATTAATTGTTTTTCCAGATCTATTCTACCGACTTCGCTAAATCCAGAGGCAATAACAGCCAGGGATTTAACACCCTTTTTCCCGCATTCCTCCGCTACCTGTGGAGTTATTGCAGCAGGCACCGTAATCACAGCTAAATCGACATCTTCCTCTATCTCAGTCACACTATGATAACATTTTAATCCCAAAATTTCATCGGCCTTTGGATTTACGGGAAATATTTTACCCTGATATTTTGAATCTATCAAATTTTTAACTATTGAATAACCAATTGAATGTGGATCTCTAGAAGCTCCAACTATTGCAATAGATTGAGGTTTAAACATTGAATCTAGAGTCTTTCCCATAACCATCAAAATGTTCAATGTCTTTTGGGTAAATTATATTTTCGTAGTATTAAAGTCAAATTTTCAAAAGGAACCGTTTCCTGGTTCCCGGTTTCCATATCCTTTATTTTTATATTATTATTTTTATATTCCTCTTCTCCTAATATTATTGCATATCTCGCATTTTCCCTTTGAGCCATCCTCATCTGTTTTTGAATGCTCCTAAAGTCTGGATCATAATCCACCGAATACCCCATTTCCCTCAATTCTTTTATTATTTTCATACCATATTTTTGAAAATCTCCAACTATGACCACAAAAAAGTCCAAATACCTTTTATATTCCGGCCAGACTTTTTCTCTTTTCATCAACAGTTCCAATACGGCATCACCCATCCCAAACCCCACGGCAGGTATATTCGCATTAAACATCTCTGTTAGCCTATCATATCTTCCTCCACCTAAAATTGCACGAAACTCATTTTTATAATCGTGGCCCTCAAACACAAGGCCTGTATAGTATGCCAAACCTCTCACGATAGAAAGATCAAAAATAAATTTTCCATAATCAATATCCTTTAAAATATCGTTCAATGTACCAAGATAATCAAGCCTTTCATTATATTCAATCTTATTAACTATATGATCAAATTCTCCACTTAATGAAAATATTTCTATTATTCTATTAGCCTTATCTTCCCCTACAACGTTTAAAAGAATTTCCTTTGTCTTTTCTTTTCCAATCTTTTCCATTTTATCTATAATTTTGAATATTTCCTCTATATTTTCAAATCCCTCCTTCTTCAGAATATTTTCCGCTAAATATCTATCGCTAATTTTTATAATATATTTGTCCTTTAATCCCAAATTGTTTAATATTGATTTGGAAAGGAGAATAATTTCAGCATCCGCATATACAGATTTAGAACCAAATATGTCAGCATTATATTGATAAAATTCCCTCAACCTACCGCTCTGTGGTTCTTCATATCTCCATAATTTTGGAATCGAGAACCATTTCTGCGGCATTGGCATATTTTTTACCTGTGAAACCATCCTCGCAACTATTGGTGTAATTTCAGGAATAAGCGTTATATGCCTACCTCCTTTATCATAGAACGAAAATGTTTGATTTATTATCTCATCACCGCTCTTTCTCCTAAATATTTCGAAATTCTCTAGACTTGGAGCATCTATTTCCCTGAAATTAAATTTTGTTGATATTTCCCTCATTTTATCAAATACTATTTTTCTGGCCTCCATTTCATCGGGATAAAATTCTCTAAAACCCCTTAATTTTGTTAATTCATTATCCATGATATTGGAAAAAAATGATAAAATAAAAACTTATTTGTTAATATATTGATTAAAATATAAAAACATAAATTTAATAAAAATATTAAATGTCCTAATATAATAAATTATTTGAAAATTAATGTAAAATAAAAACGATTGAAATAAAAATAATCGTAATCTTTATATCATAGTCAATCATTATGATATCTTACCTTTGAATGATGCACCCAGGGATTTGAATAAAGTTTCTGGGGAAGGGTGGAGATCCTCTTCAGGATCATTGACGCCAGTATAGGTTTTCCGGTTGGATGGGTAGACATTACCATGTCCCCAAACCGGCTGGTGGATGGCTTGGCTCGAGAGCCGATGAAGGACGCGCCAAGCGGCGAAACGCTCCGGGTAGGCGCATGGAGCCTTTGAACCGGAGATGTCCGAATGGGACTTCCTGCCGCCTTCGGGTGGCATTCCCATTGGGAAGGGGAACCGGGGGAATCGAAACATCCTAGTACCCCGAGGAAAAGAAACCAATAGGGATTCCCTGAGTAACGGCGAGTGAAAAGGGAAGAGGACAAACCGAACACCTTTCCGAAAGGGAGGGTGGATGTGGAGTATGGACACATCCCAATACCCTGCAGGGGAAGTGGAAGTGGCCTGGAACGGCCCGCCATAGAAGGTGAAAGCCCTGTACACGTAACCCTGCGAGTTACGAGGATGTAGTTCCTGAGTACCGTGCATTGGATATTGCGCGGGAAGATGGGTCCCATCAAGATCCAATCCTAAATACTCCTCGAGTCCGATAGCGGACCAGTACCGTGAGGGAAAGCTGAAAAGTACCCCGAAAGGGGGGTGAAAAGAGCCTGAAACCAGTCGGTGACAACCTTATAGGGCGCAAAAGAAGTGAAGAATCCCTAATAGGATTCAGATCAGCGTCCTATTGTCCGTGTTGAAGAACGGGCCAGGGAGTTCGAGCTGCCAGCGAGGTTAATCCCGAAAGGGAGGAGCCGTAGCGAAAGCAAGATGCCCGCAGTCCGCAAGGACAAGGGGCCAGGTGCGATCGCCTGGAGTTGGCGGCGAGAGACCCGAAGCCGGTCGATCTAGACCTGGGCAGGTCGAAGCCCAACGA
>JBAMMA010000005.1:0-44524 GCA_039794005.1 Thermoplasmata archaeon | reverse complement strand
TTTTCCATTTAATTTTGAAAAACGGGTTCCGAAGTACTAGTGAGTATGGAAGTAAGTGATAAAACCAATAATAGTTTTTAATGATGAATTCTGATTCAGGGTTCCGAAGTACTAGTGAGTATGGAAGCTAACATCTATTAATCCATTTTTATCAAAAAATAAATATAAAAAAGGTTCCGAAGTACTAGTGAGTATGGAAGCTTATATACAGCAGTAAGTAAATCCTCTATATTAGTGTAGGTTCCGAAGTACTAGTGAGTATGTAGAAAAGGAAATTTTAATAACGTTTGTTACATTCTGCATTATTTCTTAGTTTCAAGCTATTAGTAAATATAAATATTGAAATAAAAAAAATATTATATATAATTAAAAATATATAATTTTTATGTTACGAATTTCGTAATTCATATAATTCATAAATTATTTTAATCTATAGTAATGTTAGAAATTTAAAGAAATTATGATAATCAGACTTTTAGAGAAAAGATAAAAGAAATTCTCCATAGAAAAGATTTGTTAATATGTTTTTCTATAATAGCTAATGCTCAGGAATATTTAGCTTAAGCTTTCTATGATAGATAGCCAATTAGAACTTCAAAACAATTCATGGAGGATAGAAGAGAATTCTAGACTAATGTTTTGAGAATATAAGTTATAATAAATCGAATAAATAAATGTACATACAGAAAGAATACTTACATTAAAATAAGAAATTTTTAAAACCAGAAGAGATAAAGCATATTAAGCATTTAAGGCAAAAAATTTGTATGTAAGGTAAATTCAAAGATAATGTAATTCTATATAACATCTCTTTGTGAAAAAATAAAAAGTTGTTATTCATAATGATTAACCAGTAGATCGTTATGGAAAATAGCTACAATATTCAATGCCATATAAGAAAAACAATTTTTTGTAATAAAATCCCTTATAAGATAAATATTTATTTAGAAAAAATAAATTTCAGTTTAATAACATTGGCCATAGGATATTAATAATCGAGTTTTTTGTTGTCTTTGGTCCAATCTTTTGATATTATAAGGGATCATTCGATCCATTCTGAATTACATCATATTCTATTCTAAACAACAAAATAGAGATAATTGCACCTTTATTTCATAAATTTCTTGGAATTAAATATGGATGTGTTCAGATATTCATATCCAATAATATTTATATGATTCTTATATTTGCTCTTACAATCATCATTATACTTATATTTTTACCACAGAGAAAATATTGGCCACATCATATTTCATTTCCAGGATTATTCCATTTACAGTTTCGGATTCCAAAAAGAAAAATGTCTAAGAAAACATATTGTAATTCAATACACCAATTTTTGCAGATATGAAGGTTAAAGAAATAGCTTTAAGAGGTATAAAAATAAACATAAATGAAAATGTCAGAGAGACACAAACCATTATGAACATTCATAAAATTCAATTTTCTTCCCGTAATTGATGATAATAGTTTTTGAAATAGAATATCTCGCAGATAATACAAACAATTAAATTTCTTTAAAAAATTTTTAAAACTTGTATAAAATATGTGCATATGGATTCATAGGCTGAAGATGTCTGTAATGTCATTTATAAAGGTTACATGAACACCGTGATCTGAAATGGCAATTTTTTGAGATGATATTGGAAATAATAAAAATTAATAGACAGAGATACCCCAAATATCTTCAAAATAATTGGAAAAAGGCGCCGCCGGTCGGGTTCGAACCGACGACCTCCCGGTTAACAGCCGGGCGCTCCACCGGCTAAGCTACGGCGGCTTTATACTATTATATCATTATGGAGATTCTATATTTATAGATTTTGAATTTTAAATTTAAACATTTTTATTGTTCAATCTTCTTGAATATAAAACAAGCTTTGCAATGAGAGCATCCATGTTTATTCTATCATCTGCACCCTCAGATATCATAAAATTCACTTCGGCCAACTTGTCAATTATTTCTATCAAGATGTCCTCGGGAATGTTCATCCTGAACAATTCTGAGTGTATCTGCTTGACTATATCCTCAGATGAAAATCCATTCTCTGTTACCATTTTTGTCAGAAAATCCCTTGCTCCAAGAAAATCCCCCTCAATCAGAGATTTTTCCAAAAGGTTTCTTATCATTTCCCTGCTTGGAAGACCTGATGCCTTGTATATTAGATCTGCAGTTATCTCCTTACCCATTGATGCAGCTGCCTGGAGTAAATTTATTGCTTTTCTCATGTCTCCATTTGTGATTGCATATATTGCCTTATACGCATCCATATCAACCATTATTTTTTCATTCTGTGCAATGTATTTCAATCTTTGAATGACTTCATCCTCAGTCAATGCTCTAAACCTGAAAACGCTTGTTCTTGATTGTATAGGCTCTATTATTTTAGATGAATAGTTGCATGACAATATAAATCTGCAAGTCTTTGAATATTTTTCCATAGTTCTCCTCAGGGCAGCCTGGGCATCAGCAGTAAGATGATCAGCTTCATCAAGAAATATTATCTTAAAAGGAACATCTCCTGCAGGAGCGGTTCTCGCAAAGTCTTTTATTTGAGTCCTTACCACGTCTATACCCCTTTCATCACTAGCGTTTAATTCATGAAAGTTGTTTTTCCAGTCTTCTCCATATAATGCAATTGCGAGTGCTATAGCGCTTGTTGTTTTACCAGTTCCGGGTGGCCCGGCAAAAAGTAAATGTGGCATGTTTTTTTCTTTAGCATAGGCCTTTAACCTTTCAACTATAAGGTTTTGACCTACAATGTCGTCCAATTTTACGGGCCTATATTTTTCTACCCAAATATCCTCCATTTTAATCAATTTTTTAATTTAATCTATTATTAAATATTTTTTCCTCATCTAAACTAAAAGATCAATTTTTAATTTTAAATAAATTTGAAATAAAAATCAAAATACCAAAAAATATTTAATAATGATGAATTTATCCAATTTAAATTCCCTTGTATAAAAGTGGAGGGATGATATTTGAAAACATTGGTTATTAAAAAAGCGATAGTGTTTGCTCTGGTATTCTCATTACTGGTAGGAGGTTTTATGCTTACTACCGGTAATGTAAAGGCGAGTGTGCAAAAAGGCACGCTTAATGTGGCTGTAGTTTATCATGATTTAATTACTGGTGAAAGTGGTTATGTTAATGGCCTCAATGTAGAACTTTTGGATTATTCAGGTAATGTTATAAGTACACAGACATCGAATCCAGTAGTTTCATTTTCAAATATTTCCATAGGAAATTATATATTGAGGGTAAATCCACAAGAAGTTGGAAATTACATTTATGAGATCTCCAACGTACCTGTAACAATAACATCATCTGGTGCTAATATTTCGAGCATTAATGTATATAGATATCCAATAAATCAGAAAGTTCAACTTAATATAACATACAATGGAATGCCCATTAATCACACAAAGGTATCTGCATACTTCGGATCTTCGTTGATATTCTTCACAGGATATACTGGAATCATGGGCAACATAACATTTAATGCACCACCAACAAATATTATGATAAAAATCACAAATAATAGTGGAGGAGCCATTAACGATTATTATTTCATGGTAAATCCACCGTATTCTGGAAGTGTCGATTTATCCACCTTCACACACTATTTTGGAACTGTTGAAAATGCATCAAATGGAAATTTAATTTCACAAAATACATATGTTGATTTCGTATCAAATAACAGTTTGGTTTTTGTAATAAAATATTCTTCAGGAATATATAATTTCTTCATTAGTGGAAATTATCAGATGTATGTTACATCTGATGGATATTCCGTTGCACAGATAATGAATCCAGGATATTCAAGCATAGAATTAAACCCTGTAAAAACATATTATAATTATTATTACACATTTTCTAACGACTTCAAATATATATATTTCAACGAGACAATAACAATCAACAATAAGACTATTTTTAAAGCCTTACCATTTTCAGATTCAGATATATTGTATTATCAAATGATGGAAAATAATTTCAATTCATTGAATTTACAACAGTTTTTAGAGAATTCCTTAAATTATTATACGCTAAACATGATTGAAGTTAACAATTATGTATATTCAAAAATATCTTCCTCGGTGATGCCATTTGTGATAAACTATCAGGGATTCACGGTTACATTGAGCGCAGTTTATTATAACTCATCTATTAATATAGCATCTTTGAATAAATCAAATGGTGGAATTCCGATTACCTTGAATACTTCAATAAACAATTACTATGGTTCATATAACGTTTATAATTACTATGTTAATATTCCATCACAGTATGAATTATCCAACAATATATCAAATGCACAATATTCAGGATATATAAACACAATAAGCATATACAATTCAAAAGCTCCTTATGTTAATCTGATTCTGAAATTAAGAAAATCTCCAGAATTGATATTGTCTCAATCAACCATAAATCTCTATTGGAATAATATCATTACGGATAGAAATTATATTATAAATTCCTCTTCAACAAACTTCACAATAATCATACCTTCAAATAAAAATGTTTCAATAAACGTTAGCAACATGCCTATTGATATGGTCAGGCAGTGGTACACATGGAAACAGATGATATTTAACTGGACAGTCGATGGAAATAACGTTTTAAATGGCGTTGGCGACAGCAATTTAACATATATATTCAGCCCTGGAATACATAAGCTCTATCTAAAGGTAACTGATGTTGGAAATAACACAAATTCAACAAACATAATTATATATTCAGATGGAGCTTATCCATCATCAAATTCCCAGATTTCAATACTGTCAAACAGTTCAACTGTTATTTCCTGGAATGTATATTATATTAACAATACATTGTATTATATATATGGAAATAGTACGAATTCAATTTCCATTACAGATTACAAGGTTACTTTACCTGAGATTAAAGTAGATGAGGAGACGCAGCTTGAACTGAAAGCAACAGATATTCAGGATACTTTAAATGGACAGATAAAATCGAATTCTCCAACATATGTTATTTGGAATATAGATGGAACAAAATACAGTGGAAATTCAATAACCTATACATTTGGATATCCAACAAGGAACAAACTTGATTGGATAAACGTAACCTATTCAGACCAAGTAAATAATTCTGTAACGGTTTCAATTCCTGTATTCGTTAAAGATATATTAAAACCAATACCTTTAATAACATTCTTAAATTCAACCGGAAAATCTGTTAGTCAGATATTGCAGAATAATAATATCACATTATCTTCAAATGGAACATATGATCCACAGAATGGAACAATTGTAATGTATAACTGGACAATAAAGTCTGAAAACAAGATATTAATGCCAGGATCAAATTATACGATTGTTTCTGGAAACCTGACTTCACCAACTGTCACATTAAAATTCACAGAATACGGAACCTACCAGATAATATTAAATGTAAGCGATAAATCTGGAAATTACAATACAACATATAGAAATCTTACCGTTGTACCGGTCGCACCGGATTTGATAATTGATAATGTTACATGGCATGGAAACTTCACAGAAGGATCAAAGGGAATATTCTATGTGAATGTTACAAATACCGGAAATGCACCTGCATCAACTTACAACGTTGCACTATATGTAAACAATAAGGTTGTTGTTAACTTAACATTTACAAACTTAATGGAAAATAACACACAATTGGTAAAGATATCATGGACTCCTCCATCAGCGGGAAACTATACCTTAAAATTCGTTGCATATACTCCAGAAGAACCAAAGATGTACCTCGGTGACAACGTTCAAACGAAGATAGTACCCGTTTCAGAGGCGTCTTGGAAATTACCAGTTATAATATCATCAATAATCATAATAATAATCGTTGTTGCCATTGTTGGCTGGAAATTTACAACGGGCAAAAAACTAAACCAAAATGTAAAACAGCAAACTAAAAAATAAAAATTTTTAAAATTTTAATTTTTATTTTCTTCAGCTTTTTCTTCTGGTTTCTTTTCTTCTTGATTTTCGACCTTGTTTTCTTCTTTCTTTTCATTTTCCTCTTTCTTTTCAGGAGGATTGTATATTTCTACGATATTTATTGGCTTATCATAGAAGTCCCTTATGAAACCAATGATGTAAAATTTGGCCAATGTCCAGTCTCCACCATACTTGCATGAGTCTGGAACTATAATCTCCATTTTATCGTCGTAAATATTTATCTTGAATTTGTCAATATCTTTATTATAACCCAATTCTATCATAGCCCTTGTTTTATTTTCAATCCCATCCACTATTTCCCTTATTATATATTTGTAGTGAATCTTTTTTCCCGCCAGAGGATGGTTATAATCCACAAGTATCCTGCCTGGGCTAACTGATACTACCTTCCCCCTATTACCATTCAGGGTTATATATTTTCCTACCTCGGGGACGATCTTATTTCTATCAAATTCTTTCCATGAATGTATTTTCAATAACTCTGGTTTTCTCTCTCCATAAGCTTGAGCAGGTTCAAGATACAAATCATATTCTTTATTTATTTCCGATTCCCTTATCTTTTTCTCCAATTCCTCCAGTATCATATTCTTTCCCAATATAATGACTTCTGGAGCGTATCTCTTATTTGGGTCATGAATACCATTATCTTTTGCTACCTGTTCCAATGTAGTATCATATATCTCCTCCTTACCATTCTCAACGTACCAGATTGTATAATCTAGCCTGATTATTTCACCATCTTTCATCTTTATCAACTCCCAATTTTTAACTATAATGTTAAATAGATTATATATTTTATTTTTTGCCAAATGATTTTATATGAATTTGATAATGAGAGATAATAAAATAATAAAGGGTATTGGAATGTCAAATCTGAAAATAAAATCAACATCCCTTTTATCTATGTATTTTATTCTGTAAAAATATAAAAAGGCTATGGGTATTATGAATAATAAATATGGGAGACCAATTAAATAATAAAAAACAGACAAAAATAAAAGTGAAATTAAATAGAAAAGAAATACAAATTCTTTCACCCTATTTGGGTACAATACTGGAATTGATTTAATCCCGTGATATTTATCAAAATCCCTGTCCTGGTTTTGATATATTATGTCAAATGAAGATATCCAAAATGATACTGAAATCGTCAATAACCATACTAAAATGTTTGTTGGAAATATTCCCTTTGTGCCTATATAACCACCTATAACAATAATACCTATCGAAAATCCCAGGAAAATATGGGATATGATTTTATGCCTCTTTGTAATTGGGTATAAATAAAATAACAATATTAAGATTGGAGAAAATATAAAGGCCAAAAAATTAAGTAAAAATGATGAAATTATAAAAATTGTTGTTGATATAAAAAAAATCGACCATGCCTTCCTTGGTGATATTTCTCCTGTTACTAACTCCCTCTTCTGAGTCCTGGGATTTTCTCTGTCAAGTGGGAGATCAACGATTCTGTTAATTACCATTCCAGATATTCTGGCTGCAGTGGAAGCAATTCCCAATAATATTATTATCTTCAGATTAAAATAATTCGCAAGTAACATTCCGGCATATGCAAATGGAAGATCAAATACCGTATGTTCTATCTTTATGAAATTTAAATATTTTTTTACGTTCATTTCAAAATACCATATTTTTTAATCATATTAATAATATTTTCATTTTCGGTATACTCAATCTTTTCTGGCCATGTTCTATTGTAACCTTCATTTTCTAGCTTTTTTGTTGCATCAATAATCATCTTTCCACCGGAATCTCTGTACATTGAAGCGTGGTCCAATGAATCACTGGGTCCGTTTTTTATTATTTCCACATCCCTGTATGGATCCGTCCTGGTCATTATTGCCCATATCAATTCTTTCCTGTCCCTTATGTTTATATCATCATCCACTACAATTACATATTTTGTAAACATCATTTGCCCTAAAGACAATATTCCATAACCTACCTTTCTGCCTTGACCCGGATAACTTTTCCTTATGGAAACTGCTACCATGAAATTAAATAATCCTTCCTCTGGAAGATATATGTCTACAATTTCAGGAAAGATCATTTTTATTATGGGCTTAAACATTTCATTTATTACGTTACCTATAACAACGTCTTCATTCCATAATTTTCCTACAACCGTTGCATGGTAAATGTAATCCTTTCTATGATATATCCTTTTAATATGTAATACTGGGAATTTTTCAACAGGAGTATAATATCCCGTATGATCTCCAAATGGACCTTCATCCCTTGATTCAGATGGATCAACATAACCTTCCAGTACTATTTCTGCATTTGAAGGATAGTATAAATCCACAGTTTCGCCTTTTACGACTTGAACGTTTTGATCCATCAACAATCCAGCGAAGTTCAATTCATAGATATTTTCTGGCAACGGTAATATGGATGAGAATAAAATTGCAGGATGAACACCTATCGCGACCGCAACATCTAGATTCTCATTCATCTTTTTTGCTTTCATCATATGTGACATGCCCGTTTTTTGCGTTTGCCAATGTATGGCAGTAGTTTCACCATCGAATACCTGCATCCTGTATACTCCGGCATTATATTTTCCAGTTTCAGGATCCTTTGTAATCACAACGGGGAAAGTTATGTATTTACCGGCATCTCCCGGCCAGGTTTTTAATATTGGTATATCATCCAGAGATATATCATTGTAAAATTCCTTAACCGGGCCATTGCTTTTTATATCCAATTCCATGTTTTTGAATCTTTTAAATGTTTCAAGACCCTTGAAAATGGATGGTCTTTCATTCAAAATGCCTGTGATTTCATTGAAAATACTTATAATCTCATCTACGGTTTTGCCGAGGGAAATTTCAAGCAATTCCATGTTTCCAAATATATTCATTAAAACTGGATTTTTATATCCTTTTGGATTAGTGAACAACAGTGCTGGACCGTTTCTTTTTTGAACCTCATTTGTAAAATTTGAAATCTCTAATTCAACAGATAATTCATCATTGATTTCAATTAATTTTCCATTCGATCTCAATTCCTTTATTGCATCCCTTAAATCTTTCATCAATTAAGATAAAAACATGAAATATTTATTATTTTTATATAGGTGTTCTCTCCACTTCGAGTCGATCATATGTTGGGTATTCCTCTATTAAATACTTTTTACATCCTTTCAATTCTAGATCTTCTATCAACCACGGAGCTATGTTTATCCTGTGCTTTGCATCATCATATTCATAGAGATCTTCAGGTACTCCTAAATCATTCAATATTTCAATTACGCTCTCTATATCCTCACATTCCAATGTTCCAAAGAACAATGTTCCATCTTTCGTTATAATCTCATACTTTTTGGCAACGTTTTTTGCTCTCCTTTTTATTCTATTTTTCAATTGAACCGCATCTTTAAATGCCGCTGAACAGTAATGAACTGTTATAGAAAATTCATTCTCGGTTATGATTTTCCTCGCTAATGATTGACTTCCAAACACACCACTGCTAATGTATGACTTTGGCCTGTATTTATGTATCCTTAAGCTTTCATAATTTGTCTCTGAAAATTCCAATTCATTTAAGTTGATAAAATCAACACCCAATTCCTCTGAATCCCTGATCAACTTCAACAATTCATCCCTTTTATCCGGAAGGACAGGAACTTCTATACCTGTTTTCATATAGTCTTTTGAAAATTTTATAACATCCTCATACTTCGATCCTTTCAATTTTTTCCATAAACTCACGGGAATGTGAAATCTAATCTCATCAAGACCCGCATCAGAAAGAACCTTAACTTTATTTATATCTGCAGTAGCCGTGTATAGATGTATATGGTAATTATCTCCAAAGTATTCTTTTAAAAATTTTATGTAATGAGCTGTTCTTTCAATAACATTCAATGGATCTCCTCCTGTAATTCCAGCACCCTTTGAATCTATTAAGATCGCTTCTTCAATTACATCCATCTCATTAATTACAGGCCTCTCATCGGCATATATGACATCCTTATTCTTTTTGGCACTGCTTAAAGGACAATAAAAGCATCTAAAATTACACAGACCTGTAACAAATAATACAAGCTTGGCACCCTCCCTACACAGTTTACATCCTTCGGGCAACTCTTTGTTAGAAATTGAATCCTTTTCTAAATATATCATTTTGTTTTAATTTTAAATTTTCATTAAATATAAAATTTTCCAAAAATATTGAAAAATTATTTATCTACATATTCATATTAAAAATTATGATTGTTAAACTTGTAGGTATGTCTCTGATCAACGTTTTTGGAAATGAAGCAAGAATGCTTACATTCCAAATTGTAAACAATCAAGCTGGAGATTCAAAGGTAATACTTAGTCCCGAGATAAAAAATGCCTTCAACATGATGGGTATGCCTGATAACTTTGTTACACAGATGTTCCAGAATATTCAGCAGATTGCAAATATGCAATATACTTTTACTTGGATTATATATCAGTATGAATATTTAGAACTGGGTATAAATTTCGACGTTGGAAAAATGTATGAATTTATTTTTTCTGAAAATAATATAAAAATAAATACAATATAAATTTTTATTTTATATTTTAAAACCTATGTATATCAATGATATCATTGCTATTATCAGGAATACCCTTATTAGCTTGTCTAGATCGTTCCTCAGCAATGCCAGACCAATTAAAAAGAATGAAAATATCATAATCCCAAATGTATAGAATATATATCCTATTGAAAGGATTACCTGGTTATTTTGAGTCAACATGGATATGTTTTCAAAGATTATTCCAAGCCACATTATTATAAATGATATGAATATATATGTGATAGGTCTTGTCCCTGAAAATATCAATTCAAACATTCCAGGAGTATTGGAAGATCCTGATTCCATATTGTATGAATCTAAATTTATATATATAAAAATTCGTTTTTAATAAAATTTTAAATAAAAAGAATTATTAACTAATTAAAATTGCATTAAAAAGGTGTGTTAGATATGAAAATGCCTACAAAGGTTAAAAGATATTGTCCATATTGTAAAAGGCACACAATACACGAGATAGAAAGGGTAAAGAAAAGAAAAGCAAGCGAACTAAAATGGGGTCAGAGAAGGTTTAGAAGGGCAACTGCCGGATATGGAGGTTTCCCAAGGCCAAAATTTGAAGGTAGGGAAAAGCCAACAAAGAGGATTAATATAAGGTACAGGTGCACAGTTTGTAAGAGGGCACACACAGTTCCAATGTGGCGCGCTAAAAAGTTTGAACTCGTGGAGGTGGAGAAATGAATAAAGATTTTAAACCCATAAAGGGAAATGAAAAGAAATTCATAAAGATAAAATGCCCAGATTGTGGGAATGAGGAAATAACATATGTAAGAGGATCAACCGAAGTAAAATGCAGTGTATGTGGCTCTACGCTTGCAATACCAACCGGAGGAAAATATTTAATAAGAGGAGAGATCACGGGGACTTTTGAATGAGGAGAGATTATCCTGAAGTTGGGGATCTCGTCGTTTGTACAGTCGAAATTGTGCATGATTATGGGGTAACGGTCAGCCTGGATGAATACCCTGGTAAAAAGGGTTTTATACATATTAGCGAAATAGCCTCAGGTTGGGTAAAGTATATTAGGGATTATGTTAGAGAAGGACAAAAAATAGTTTGCCAAGTAATCGATGTAAATAAAGAAAAGGGGCATATAGATCTATCATTGAAAAAGGTAAATGAACACCAAAAGAGGGAAAAGATACAAGAGTGGAAGAATGAACAGAAGGCAATGAAATTGCTTGAAATATTTAAAGAAAGGATTAAAAAGAAAACAAATATTGAGAAGATAGTAAATGAACTTGAGGAAGAATATGAAACTTTATATGGAGCATTTGAATATGCTGTAAATTTTGAGGATAAATTCAGAGAGAACCATTCTGGTGAATGGGTTGAGAAATTTATAGAGGTTGCAAAAGAAAATATAGAGCCTGTAAAAGTTAAGGTGAGCGGATACGTTGAAATTATATCATATGATAGAAATGCCATAGACCATATAAAGGAGGCTCTATTAAAAGCTCATGATCCAAATAATGGAGTATACATACACTATGTCGGTGCTCCAAGATATAGGATCGATGTTGAGGCAAAGGATTATAAGGAAGCTGAGGATAAATTAAGAAAGGCGGTAGAAATAATAATTGAAACAGTAAAAAAGAAGAATGGAATGGCTGAATTTATAGGAAAGGAGGGCTAATATATTGAAATCAATTATGAGAAAATGCCTTAAATGTAATATATATACTTTAAAGGATAAATGTCCAAAGTGTGGGGAGGAAACTGTCTATGTATATCCTCCTAAATTTTCATTGGAAGATAAATATGGAAAATATAGGAGAATTTACAAAAAAATGGTGATGGAAAATGGATAATGTCTTGATAAAAATTTTAAAGAATCCCAGGTTAAAAGATCCGATATTGATTGAGGGTTTACCCGGAGTAGGAAATGTTGGAAAGATTGCTGCAGATTATTTTGTGCTTAAATCAAAGGCCGTTAAGTTTGCGGAGATATATTCAAAATATTTTCCACCTCAGGTATTGATTAACGAAGACGGAACCATTTACCTTGTCAAAAATGAATTGTATTATATAAAAAGAAAAAATAAAAGGGACCTGATAGTTTTGATTGGAGATTATCAAGGAATGTCCAATGAAGGGCAGTTTGAATTGTCATATGAGATTTTAAGGTTTGTTAAAAACTTTGGAGTTAGAGAGGTAATAACATTAGGTGGTTATGGAACAGGACAGATGCCCGATAAACCTAGGGTATTCGGTGCATCAACAAATACTGAATTGGTGAAAAAATTTAAGGAATATGGTGTTATATTTGGATCGGGAGAACCATCAAACGGAATCATCGGTGCTGCTGGACTTTTAATCGGATTGGGAATGAATTTCTTTGATATGGAGGGTGTTTGTATAATGGGGGAGACACCCGGATTTTATAGCGATCCAAAGGGTGCCCTTTCAGTTTTAGAGGTTTTATCAAAATATTTGGGAGAAAATATTGATCTGAGTGAGCTCGAGCAAAAGGTTAAGGCTTTGAATGATCTGGCACAGAAATTGACAGAAAAAGTTGAGGAAAAATCTAAAAACGACGATCTGGGATATATTGGGTGAATATATGAACGTGGGATTTATTGGTATTGGCCAAATGGGGTATCCGATGTCTATAAATCTATTAAAATGTGGCCACAGTGTTTTTGCATATAATAGAACCATAGAAAAGGCTGAAAGACTCAAAGAGTTTGGGGCACATGTTGAGAAAAGTCCAAGGGATGTGGCCGAAAAATCTGAAATCGTCATTATGATGGTCTCAAACAACGAAGCCGTTAATGATGTTTTGTTCGGAAAGGATGGAATTTCATATTCAAAGAATAAAATATTGATAATTGACATGAGCACAATTTCACCAATCTTTTCCATGAACGTTGCAGAAAAAATGAAATCATTGGGATTCAGATATGTTGATGCACCTGTCATTGGTTCTGTTCCTCATGCGGAGAGAAGAGAATTGAACATAGTTGTAGGAGGAGAAATAAAGGATTTCAATGATGCCCTGGAAATTTTGAAATGTCTGGGGAAAAATATATTCTATATGGGTAAAAATGGTTATGGCCTGATAATGAAAATGGTCAATAACATAATACTTGGAGGTACAATGGAAATCATTTCGGAAAAATTTAACTTGGGAGAAAGTTTTGGATTGACAAGGGATACAATGTACAGCGTTGTATCATCAGGTTCAGCGGGGTCTAAAATATTGGACTTTAAAAAGGATAATATTATAAACGATTATTACGAACCATTTTTCAAGCTTTCACATATTACAAAAGATTTAAGATATGCAATAGATCTCTCAAATTCAAGGAACATTACACTTCCAGCAACATCTGTAATACATGAGATGTATAAGGTATCTATGGTAAAAGGACTTGGAGAAAAAGACATATCTTCAATTTATCTGACAATAAAAGATTTGAACGATTAGCGCGGGGAGAGGGATTCGAACCCTCGCATCCTTTCGGATAACGGCTTAGCAGGCCGTCGCCATACCACTAGGCGACCCCCGCCCATTATTAGATTATGCAAATCAATAAATTAATTTTTCTTTAAAAGTTATATATTGATTTCAATATGTTTTAACTATGGATAACATTTTGTTCATCATTACAACAACAGGGAAATGCAACTTGAAATGCGATTACTGTGGTGGATCATTTGATGAATTTTTTGTACCATATGAAATTAAATACAATGTTGAAAAATTGGTAGAAATAATAAAAAAATATGAAAGGAAAACAATAGTATTCTATGGAGGGGAACCTTTATTAAACCACAAATTTATCAGGGAATTTTTGAGCTATGATATTGGGATTAGTAGAATAGGCATACAAACTAATGGAACACTGGTAAAATTGTTTGACGAAAAATTCTGGGATAAGTTTGACTTTGTCCTTTTATCTATCGATGGAGAAAAAGAAATAACCGATAGGCATAGGGGTATTGGTGTTTATGATAAAGTAATATCTTCTGCAAAATATTTGAAATCAATGAACATAGAAACAATAGCCAGAATGGCCATAACGATGGATAACGATATATATAAAAATGTAACTCATTTAATAAACACGAATCTATTTGATAAAATTCATTGGCAACTTGATGTTATATGGGATGAAGAATGGGATGTGATTTCATGGGCAGAGAATTCTTATTTACCGGGGATTGAAAAATTGTTGAATTTATTCATTGAGAATTTAAGGGAAAATAAAATATTAAAAATTATACCAATTATAGGTATCCTGAATTCATACTATTTTAGAAATTATGACCATATTCCATGCGGTGCGGGTAAGAGGTCATTTACAATAAATAGTGATGGGAGAATTCTTGCTTGTCCTATAGGAATAAATGAATCTTGGAACATATTGGGAAATGTGGAAAATGGGTTTAAATATTATTCAGAAAGATTGGAATGTGAAAAATGTGAATATTTCAAATATTGTGGAGGAAGATGTCTTTATTCATATAAGGAGAGATTCTGGGGGGATGATGGATTCAAAAAAATTTGCTATCTGACTAAAAAAACAATTGATATAATATTATCAAAGAAGGATGTAATTAAAGATTTATTTGATGAAAATTCCTTGGATATTGATCTATTGAGATACGATCCAACTGAGGATTCTACTGAGATAATTCCATAAAACAATTGTTTATAGACTTTTTCATGATAATACTTGTTTTTTAAAAATTGAAAATATTTTTATATTCAAACATCGTATTATTAATATAATGAACCCCCTCACAAAAAAGTTAATGGATGTATACATCCTTGAGAAATATTCGGTTATATCAGACGTGGTAGGATTTTTAAAAACAAACGATAGAAATCTTAAAACATTATTGGCTAACCTGTATGTTCAAAGCAATAACCACAGAGAATTCATTGAAGAATTATTGAGAAAATATCAAATTTATAATGCAAATGAAGTTAATCTGGGATATTCTAAAGATTTATTTAGGAAAAAGGACTTTCTTGAGATAATTTTAATCCTTTTGGAGGAGGAAATACATATACTGAGATCGTATACTGAAATATTGATTTACTATAATGAAAATGAAATAAAGGAGATCATAGACGATCCAAAGGCTTTCCTGGAAGTGATTAAAACATATATAGATCAGGAGATTAATCAGGTAAAGAAATTGTCAGATCTGGTATACGATCTGAAAAAAGGATATGGAAACTAAATAAAATGAAAATTGGTTTTGTTGTGAACCCAGTTGCTGGGATGGGAGGAAGTGTAGGTTTAAAGGGTACGGATAATGTTTTGGATGAGGCAATCAGGAGAGGGGCAAAAAAGGTATCCCCGATCAGGGCAAGGGAATTCGTTAAAAATAGTTATTTTTTAAAGGAACATGAGATTTATACCTGCGGAGGAGAGATGGGTCGGGAATACTTTGATTTCGATGTAAATGTTGTATATAAAACAGATGGTTTGACAACTTCAACGGATACAAAAAATTGCATAAAAAATATGGGAGATATAGAGATTTTATTGTTTGTGGGAGGGGATGGAACAGCAAGGGATGTTTATTCTGTATCAGATAGAAAATATCCAATACTCGGCATACCATCGGGTGTAAAGGTTTATTCTTCAGTATTTGCTACATCACCAAGATCTGCAAGCGATGTTTTGAAATGCTATATAGAAAAGGGATGTTCATTGACAGATAGGGAGATTTTGGATGTCGATGAAGAGGCATACAGGAATAATGAATTGAAAATAAAATTATATGGAGTTGCATTAACACCCTACTTAGACGATAAAATACAGAACAGTAAGGCAGAAATATATTCAACGGACGATGAGGAGGATAAACAGGGTATTGCCGAGTTTATCGTAGATAATATGGATAATTCTCTGTATTTGATTGGTCCTGGTACAACACCTAAAAAGGTGATGGAATTATTGAATTTAAGATATACCTTACTTGGTTTTGACGCTATAAAGAATAAAACTTTAATAAAAATGGATCTGACTGAAAGGGATATCCTTGAACTGATTGAAAAGTATGGGAATATTAAGGTTATAATAACACCGATAGGAGGCCAGGGATATATATTTGGCAGGGGAAATCTTCAATTAACCACATATGTTTTAAGCAGATTGAACAGAGAAGATATTATAATTGTCGCCACTCCTGCAAAACTATCTTCCTTGAAATATTTCTTAATCGATTTAAACGATGAGGAAATTGAGAAAAAATTCTCTGGATATTACAGGGTAATATTTGGATATGGAAGGATAAAGATGGTGAAGGCCATCTATTTCTAAATCTCTTCTGGATGATGCAATCCCATAATGTCCATCAAATCTTCAATCATTACGTTGAAGGCATATACTATTCCTTTTCTATTTTCCTTTATTTCATCTGGGGCCCTCAATACTGGGCATTTAGTGTAAAATGAATTAAACAATGATGCCAGGTCGTATGAAAATTTGGCTATGTAATGCGGTTTGTTTAAGCCGGCAGACTTTTTTAAATAGTATGGATAGAATAACATGTGCTTTAGCAATTTAAACTCTTCTTCTTCAATTATTTTTGAAAAATCAAAATTTCCCATCCAGGGTTCTTTCCTTAAAATTGATAATGATCTTGAATATGAATATTGCAAAAATATTGAAGAATCTCCTTCCATATTGAGTGCATCCTCCCATCTGAATGTCATCTGTTTTTCATTCTGAACTTTTAAAATGTTGTATCTAACAGCACTATAACCAATCATTTCCGCCAATTTTTCATTTTCCTCATTTCTCCTTCTCTTTATTTCTTCTAATGCCCTCCTCTTAGATTCTTCGAGAAGATCATCAAGAAATATTACATTACCAGACCTCGTACTCATTCTACCCTCTGGAAGATTGACAAAAGCGTAGTAAACATTCTCCAGATTTATGTCATCATATATGATTTTCAATATATTTTTCAATGCCTCTCCGTGCATTTTATGGTCTTCGCCGAGCACATTTATCATATCTTTTGTTATATTGTATTTATAAATATGGTAGGCTATGTCTCTTGTAAAGTATAATGATGTCCCATCTTTCCTGAATAAATATATCTTCTCCTTCCCCGATGGATTTTCAACTTCAATATACTTTGATCCATCCTGGTCCTCTTTTATTCTATCCCTTAAAATATTTTCAACATCTTTTACCATCCCATTCAATATCAGGTCTGTTTCCCAAAAATAATAATCGTGGGCAACATTGATCTTTAACAATGTATCCCTGATTCCATCCAAGACCTTTTTTAGTATGCCTCTGATTTGCATTATATATTCTCTGTTTCCCATTTCAATTTCCTTGATTATATTTAAAATATCATTTTCTTTTATTTTTCCATTTTCTAAATCCCTTGATGCCATTTGATAATATTTAACAAGAACATGATCCTCTTTGCCTTCTTCATCTCTGTAGTAATCTTGGTAACCTTTTATTAATATGGCTGCCTGCCTTCCGGCATCATTTACATAATAATGCGTCATCACATCATAGCCTAACTTTCTGTATATCCTTGCCAAGGTATCCCCTATTATTGGATTTCTTGCCCTTCCCACATGTAACGGGCCCGTGGGATTTGCACTTGTGTGTTCAATTATTATCTTTTTATTTAATTTTTCAAATGAAAGCACATCTTTGCCTTTATTCTTCAAATCTATCATAAATTCATTTATCAAAGGCTCAAAATCAACATAAAAATTCATATACCCGTTTAATAATTTAACTTCTTTTATAAAATTTAATTTAACATCATACAAATCTTTTCCTATTTCAACTGGATTCTTTTTTAAGGCCCTTGATAATTCAAAAACTGGAAATGCTAAATCCCCCATGTTTTCAGGAGGTATTTCAATATTTATTTTTGTTTCGAATCCATATGATTCTTTTATTTTCTCTTGTAGATATTTTTTTATTTCATCTATATATTTTTCGATTCCTTCCATGTTGTGATATAATACTTCTTGATATATTATTTTGATTAAAATGATAAAGATTTATAACCCAATTTTAATATTTAATTTATGGTTAGAGGTGCAGATTTGCCTTTCAAAGGGACAATTTTGACACAGGACTTAAGGAATGACCATAAGGAAATTGCCAATATATGCAACTTATTCATACATGGAAATTTCGATGTTGATGAATTCATTGATCAGATGAATTATATTATAAACTACCATTTTAAAATAGAGGAAAACATACTCTTCAATGAATCTAAAAATTATTTGGATGATGTTCCTAGATATAACGAAATGGTATTATTATTAAAAAATGAACATGAAAATATTAAAAGATATCTTGAAAAATACAGGAAATACAAAAATAAAGAATTCCTCAAAGATATGGCAAATGTTTTACTAAACCATATATATAAAGAGGAAAATGGAATATACAATATCTTGGACGAGCATGTGCCTGATGATGCAAAAGAAATAATATATGAAAAAATAAAAAATTTTTTGGATTATTGATAAATATTTAGATCTTTTTTTAAATTTATATTTTTAATGAGCCTTCTTGATGTATTAAAATTTAAAGGATCCTTTTTGACACAGATCCTGAGGGATCAACATAAAAATACAGTTGAATTGTGCGAAAAATTCCTAGACAAAAAATTGAATGATGAGGAATTTTTAAAACATATTGAATTTCTTTTATACATACATTTTAAAATTGGGGAAGATATAGTGTACCCAGCATTTTTGCCTATCCTTCAAAAATATTTACCATATATGGAACCTTTTAAAATGGTCATCGCAGAACATAGAGGAGTTGTAAATTTTTAAATAAATACAATAATTTTCATGAAGAACATGACTATCTATCAGATATAGCCAATCTATTGTTACAACATGTGTATAAGGAAGAAAACGGAATATTTAATCAGATAGATATTTTAATGCCAGAAGATATTAAAATTCAAGTATATGATAAAATAAAAAAATTCATAGAAAAATAAATATTTATAATTGTAATCTTGAAATTAGGGCCCGTGGTCTAGCTGGTTATGACGTCACCTTGACACGGTGGAGGTCACCGGTTCGAATCCGGTCGGGCCCATTGATATTCATTTTTATATAACTTCCATAAATTTTCATAATTTACATAACTTAAATAATAAGATCATGATATTAAAAGCAAAACAGAATACTTTATTATATTACAAAAAACTTTACATTTTCCAAAGGCATTTTCCATAGTAATAAAATAAAATATGAGATTCAAACCCTCATAAACATCAGGTTTGCTGCAAAATAATAAAAAGATGGGAGATAATCTTTTAAACAATAGTTTCTCTTTTATCCCTCCCTGAATATTCAGGAAAGAGATATCCAAATTCCTGAGTAGTATAAAATGAATATTGATGTGTTTCATTAATTTTTTTTAACTTAAGGATCGATAATGCAAATTCAATTAATACAAGATATAAGAAAAAAATAGAGACATAATGATTAAAACAGATGAATTGAAATCCCAAGGTCATATTTCTCTATGAAAACATTTAGAGGATAGAAATGTCATAACGGATTTTGGATAAATCTTAATGAATGAATGGAAAGAAATATATTATTAATTTTGCATGTATGACCATGCCCAGGTATGAGAGAATAGAGGATATAGATTCAAAGACTGCCGATCTGACTAGGGCAAGACAATCATTGATTGAGGAAATTGAAGCAATGATGTTCTACGATGAGAGGGCAAGTGCAACCAAAGACCAGATTTTAAGGGAGATCATGATACATAACAGGGATGATGAAAAGGAGCATGCAGCTCTATTAATAGAATATCTGAGAAGAAACGATCCTGAATTTGACAAAGAACTCAAGGAAATACTATTTTCCTCAAAGGAATTTAATAACCTTTTTGACTGATATAATTTTTTTATGAATTAAGCAAAGAAAATATAATTTTAATAAAGTAAATATGTATATAAAAGATCTGAAATTTTAAAATTCATTAAAAATAAATAAGTATACATTTTAAAAATATTATCCTTTATTTATGGTGAATATGGATAATATTTACTTTAAGAAATATTAAAATGTGATTATGGTAAATTTAAAATATTGTTAAAGAATATAATAATATAAATTCAGGCATATCATAAAATGTTTCGAAAAGAAAATTTGGGGTGATACTTGAATTATGAACAATGAAATTATTACTGTTGAAGATCTCGTTAAAATATACCCAAATGGTATCCTTGCAAATGATCATATCAATTTAAAAGTGAAAAAAGGTGAAATCATAGGTATAATAGGTCCAAACGGTGCAGGAAAAACAACATTAATAAAACAGTTAACAGGAGAGTTAATTCCGACCAGTGGGAACATATATATTATGGATAATGATATGGTCAAAAATCCAAATCCAATAAAATATTTAATGGGCGTATCGCCTCAAGAAGGAGGTCTGATAAACTATCTTACTGTTGAAGAACATATATATTATTTTGCCAGATTAAAAGGACTTTCAAAAGAAAAGGCCATTGAAAATACCAGAAAAATATTAGATCTTTTGAATTTAAAATCTCATACGAAAAAAAGGATTGACGAACTCTCAGGAGGGCTTAAAAGACGTGTATTTGTCTCAATAGCGCTGGTTAACGACCCTGATCTAATATTTCTGGATGAGCCCACAACCGGTTTAGATCCCATGGCCCGTATTGATTTCTGGAATACATTGCAGACAATCATTGATGAAAATCCAGATAGAACAATCATAATAACTACACATTACCTTGAAGAATTGGAAAAGATCTCCAACAGGTTAATTTTTATAAATAAGGGTAAAGTATTACTGGATGGGGATAGATTAAAGGTAAGGGATTTAATTCTGGACTATGATATAAAAATATCTTTTCCTTTAAAATTTAAGGATGCTTTAACAGATGTTTTAATAAAAGAGGGCATCAATTTTCAAACAAAGGAAGAACACGGGTTCTTAAACGTATTACTTTTAAAAAAAGATATTTCAAAAATAATGCCAATATTACTTCAATACACAAATGATATTATAATATCCTCCCCTACGTTGGATGAAGTTTTTATGAAGGTGATGGAAAATGAAAAAAACACTAGATGATATAATAATAATATCTAAGATTAATCTTCTAAATTTGAGAGAAAGTGCAGCAGGTTTTATCGTAATTTCTCTGTTTATCCCACTAGGTATGACTTATCTTATTTCATTGGCTACACCTGATTGGAATTTAGATACCAAAATAAATTATTTAACCGGTATGCTTGTTCTCTCATCTTCTCTTACTGTAATAAATGGGGTTGGACAATTCATAACAATGGATAGAATAAGAGGTGTGATTTCATGGTACCGAACATCACCGATTCATCCATTTTCATATATATTTGGGGTTACATCAACATACATGATTTCAATACTCATAGAATGTTTGATACTTATACCCATTGCAAGCATTCTCTGGTCCCTTCCCATAAATATCATTTATTTTATCACCTTAATTTTTGTTATTTTATTGGAGAGCATTGCATTAATCGGTATAGGTGCCATTATTGGAACAAGATCCAAGAACATTCAGATGGCAAGCGCGATTACAAATTTGATTTCGTTTATCATAGTTTTTGCAACACCTGCCTATTATTCAATAAACATTATTCCTAAAGAATTACAACCAATACTTTACGTTTTGCCTACAACAGAAGCTTCCCTTATAATCAAAAATCTTTATTTTCAGAGCGAAATTAATATCCTATTGATTTTGCTGGTATTACTGGATGTAATATATTCTTTAATTGGTTTTGGTGGTATAAAGTGGAGGGAAAAATAAAATTTAATAAATCTATTTTTAAAAATTTTTTATATTTATTTAAAAGATTAAAAAAATTACGTTCATGAATAATAATCAAAAATTTACATAATTGAAAATTTAATTTTCATAAAATATCGAATCAATAGATTTTCAATAATTAATAAAAAAATTAGATAAATTTAAATATTTATATTTTTATTTAAATTCATGTATAATCAGGATCTTGGCCATTTGAATGCAGCCTATATTTTGTCCTTAATTGGTGGAATTTTCGTTTTATCGGGTGGAATAATCCTATTAGCATTGGGGACAGTACTCTCAATGTTCACTTTTGGATTAGGATTCCTGGGATTTCTGGCTGGTATTATTGGAATTATCTGGGGAATATTTATAATAATAATCGCAATTAGACTAAAGAGCGATCCTTCAAACCATATGACCTACGGAATTCTATTAATAATGTTTTCAATATTGAGTTTCTTCGGAGCAATTGGCGGATTTGTCATAGGTTTCATTCTTACACTTATAGGAGGAATAATGGCCATAATATATAATCCATCACCTCAGCCCTACGTTTTACCACAGCC
Source organism: Thermoplasmata archaeon (assembly GCA_039794005.1). GTDB lineage: Archaea > Thermoplasmatota > Thermoplasmata > Thermoplasmatales > ARK-15 > JAGDXR01. Next base: position 21,571 of record JBAMMA010000005.1, on the reverse strand, counting down.
ACCTCAGCAGCCACCTCAATAAAAATATAAATTTTTTTATTATTTTTTAAATCAAATTTTTTACTACAAAATTTTTATAAATTTACAGGACCTAAATGTTTTGAATGAAATGCGCATTTGAGGATTTAGATGGTATTTGTCACGGAAGGTATAGGGGATATAAATGTATAAAGGAAAATTGCGAATGGTATGGTAAATTTCCAGTCTTTGAAGGAAAATGTGTATATTTTTATAACGGATATTGTAAAAAGAGGGGTATATTTGATTGCGATGGTAAAAATAAAAGTTGCAAATATTACAAAGAATTTTTAGAATACGAAATTTTGTGATCATTCTTCTAAAAGTTTTTTCTTTTGATTTTTGTATTCCTCAATTATTTCATTCGTTGTTGTGGCATCTTCTGGCTTTTTGTCAAACCTAAAATTTCCGGTAAATCTTGGAAACCTTATTGATATTCCAGATCCCTTTTCAATTGAATCCATGCAGCACGTATGCAAAGGACTAAGTGTAAGCTCAGCCCCTTTTACTTCCAAAACTAAGGAAGGAATAAACCAATAATCTGGCTCTATCAATGATAAAACTCTTCCATGCCTATGTTCTATTTTATAATTATCCAATATTTTTCTTATAGAATTTAAATTATCTTCTGTAAATCCAGAACCTAATTTACAAACAGTTACAAACAGATCTTTTTCAGGATCATAGGCTGCCATTAAAAGAGCACCGTATGTTCCTGCCCTCTGCCCGTGTCCTGCAAATGCTCCAACAACGACGAGATCAAATGTATCTTCAACGATTGCTTCATAATCCCTTTTAAATTTAATCCACAAAAATTCCCTAGCTCCTGCCCTGTATATGGATTGTTCAGATATGTTTTTTGCAACCAATCCCTCGCACCCATCTTCTATAGATTTTTCAAAGAATTTCCTAATCTCGTTTTTATCACCACTTATAATTCTATTTGCAAACTTTATTCTATCATTTTCTTTAACAACACTTTCCAAAATTTCTTTTCTTTTTAGGTATGGCAAGGTCAGCAATTCATTTCCATCTAGGTATAGGATATCAAACAGGAATAATACTACGGGTACTTCCTCTGCAACCCTTTCTATCTCATATTTTCTACCCCTTCTATGAGAAACTGCCTGAAATGGCAGTAATTCTCCTGTTTCAATGTTTACTGGCACACCCTCCCCATCCAATATTACTTCATGGTCTCCTGCTGCAATTTTAATTGCCCTGGTTATGTCCGGAAATTGTTCGGTCAAATTTTCCATTCTCCTAGAATAAATCTTGACAAAATTCTTAGTTACATGTGGTTGCATTCTAATGCCGTCATATTTGTATTCAAAAGCCGCCCTTCCGCCCATCTTCTCCAGAATTTCTTCCAGGGATGGCAATCTTTCAGCCAGCATCACTTTTATTGGAATGCCCGGTTCAACTTTTATTTTATTTACACCTTCAATGCCCTCTTTTAATAATGTTTTTGCTATAAATCCAAGGTCAGGATGTATGTTATATGCCCTTTCTACAACATCTCTCATCTCCTTTGTCTCACCAAAAGCTATTGCCAATGCATCCAATATCGTTGCATCGGCAACACCAAGCCTGAGTTTTCCAGTTACGGTCCTGATGATATATCTTGCCTCAATTGGTTTTGCATAATTAAGTAATTCTCCCAAAAGAGATACTTTTTTATCCTGGCTCTTTTCTCCAGATAGCTCTGCTATTTTCTTAAAATTTTCAAATACTTTCTCCACGGTTAAAACCTGTTCTTCTAATTCAAACAATGTTTTTTGTCTTTTATTTTTTGCGAGATTTTCAGTTGCAATTCCAAGGTCTCCGCTCTTCTGATATTCTTCTTCTATTGCTTTTTCCGTTATACCATATATTTGGGAGATGGCCTTAATCGCAAGTTTATCGGCCATACCCAACTCAATACCAAGATAGTCAGGTGCAATCCTCCCCTGCATCAATAATACAACTTTTTCAATGTTATTTTCATCTGTTTTTTTCAGAAGATCCACAATATAATCAGTTATTTCCAACCTTTTTGTGGTGCTTTCTATCCTTTGAAAGGTTTCAGCGAGTATAATATAATCCATAAATTATTATATTTAAATTTAAAGAATAAATTTTTTCATCGATTTTTCATAATTTTTATAATTTTTATTAATTTTATCTTTTCTTTGAATTTACATTATCTATTTTTTAAATTGAGTGTTTTGTTCCAAAATTGAATATATAATATTTATTTTTTATACATAAGAAAAATTTAACAGTTAAATTTGAATAACCTATGTAAGATAAACTATGAGAAATTTGATACTTGCTACAGGATTAATTATTCTTTCACTATCATTCATGTTTTCAATTTTTTTAAATTCATATATTTTTATATTAATGTTTTATTTGTCTTTAGCAATAATTTCATTGACACTGATAATCCTTTATGAAAATGATTTTATATATTCAGGAATTATTTTATTACTGATAATAATTTTAAGCACACTGATACAATTTTTTTATAATTTTATATTATTTTTAATATATTACATAATATTTTATTTATCATTCCTCTATTTTATATACAATTTGAAATCATATTCCAAAAGACATAATTTCAGATTGATCACAAACATTTCATTCTATGGAATAATTCTTCAAATGATTGATGTTATAATTTATCCTTATATGGGTTACAAAATATATCTTGATTTTGAAAATTATTCACAATATTCTGGTAAATTTATTACCCCGGCCGGGTATAATTTAACTATATCCTTGCCATCTATCGTTATATTAATATCAAATTTTCTTATAGGTATCGGATTTCTCATAATAGCAATTCAAATGATGAAAAATAAAATCTTTTAATTTAAAAATTTTATATTGTAAATCTCTCCATATTTATTTAAAAAAATACAATTATCCTTTTAAAACAAGAATTTAATTTTTATATTATTTTAATTTTAAATAACAAAAGTTTATTATTGTTATAATGGATGGGGCAAACATTGTAATCATTGGCGGAGGCATTGTCGGGTTATCTATTGCCTCAGAAATATCCCAAAAAAATGAAAATGTATACTTGCTTGAAAAAAATTGGAATATAGGTCTTGAAACTTCTTCCAGAAATAGCGGTATTATACACTCTGGGATATATTATCCAAAAAACACATTAAAATCAATATTGTCAAAGGAGGGAAATAAATTAATATATGAAATATCTGAGAAATATGGATTGAATGCAAAAAAAACTGGAAAATTAATTGTTGCAACGGATGATTATGAAATTGAAGAGTTGGAAAAAATATATAAAAATGGAGAGGAGAATGGTATTGAAGGTATTAATCTGATAGAAAGCGATGAAATTAAAAAGATTGATAAAAGAATAAATGCAAAGATGGGCATTTATGTTCCTTCAACCGGAATAATTGATCCTGTAGATCTTTTAAACTATTTTTATTCCAAGTCCTTGAAAAATAATGTCAATATAGCATTGAAAACTGAGGTCTTAAATATTGAAAAGAGGGATGATCATTATTTTTTAAATGGTATTAGTGTGAATGAAAGATTTTCTATTAGAGCAAGATATGTTATAAATGCAGCAGGCCTATATTCAGATAAAATAGCTAGTATGGTGGGAATTGACATTTTAAAACATGGATATAAGATACATTATTGTAAGGGGGATTATTACAGAATTTTAGGAAATGCATCAATAAAATTACCTGTATATCCAATTCCAGATAAGTATGGCCTGGGGATTCATATCACACCGGATGTTTATTCTACAATAAGGCTTGGACCAAATGCATACTATGTTGATAATTTGAATTACAATGTTGAAACAAAAAAAGAGATATTTGTGAATTCCGTGAAAAAATATTTTCCATCCATAGTTAATTACACAATCGAAGAGGATTTTTCAGGAATCAGGCCAAAACTCCAAGGACCTAATGATGGGTTCAAAGATTTCATAATTAGACATGAAAAGGACAAAGAACTATTTGGTTTTATCAACCTGATAGGCATAGAATCACCCGGTTTAACAGCGTCTCCAGCGATTGGAAAATACGTTTCGGAAATTTTAGAGAATGATATTAAAAGTTGAAACCATTTTTAATTTGGGAATAGAAAATAAAATTAATCTGTTCAAATTTATGAAATTATGGAGATCTCTGATATTTTAGAAAAGATGAAAATGTTTTATTTGGAACAAGATAAAAAATCAGGTCCTTTGTTTTTGCTATCCGTACTGACAGAAGAGGTGGGCGAATTAAACAAAGCTGTGAGGAATAAAACAAATGTGGATGAGGAAATAGCGGACGTTCTATTTATTACATTATCCATATCAAATCTTTTTAATGTTAATCCAGAAAATATATTGATAAAAAAATATCTTGAAAATCCAGAAAAATTGAAAGAGAAATGGAAAGATTTGCAATAATATCATTAAATTTTTTATATGTGATTTTTCTGATACGTAAAAATAATATTAAAAGGATTATTGTTTCAATTATCACATAAATTTAAATGTGATTTCATGGAAATTCTTTGATTTTTATCATATTTTGATTTTAATGGATTGTTATTTGTATTTAAAGTTATTGAAATCGTCATTTTTTTCCAGCTTTCAAAATCCTTGCTTGAATGATATGTCATATAATTTTTTATTAAATCAATTACAAATTTTTATGTAACATTAGGCAAATTATTTACTTCAAATATTTTACTATAAATTTTAATTTTCCATATATGATGATATTCAAACAATAGAAATAAATTGCATTATTTATGAGATGCAATATTTTTGTTTAATAATAAATAATTTTAAAGTTATAATTAAAAAATTATTCAAGTAATTTAAAAACATGATGTATTAAATTTATGATGATGTGAAATAATATTTTATTTATAAAATAAAATTAAAAAATACAAAAAATTTCTCATAAATTATAAAAATGTTAAAAACAATATTGAAAAATAAATACACTTAATAAAAAATAGAAATGATCTCTTTTCACTGTTATGTGTTTAGAAATTTAAAATCAAAAAAGGTTTTATATATTGTTTTTAGATTATTAAAAAAGTGATGGGAATGAACATTAAAATGGACGTAAAGGACCTCAAGGAAATCATAGATATTTTATTAACAATGGTTTCAGAAGCTAAGTTTGAGTTCACAAAAACCGGTTTACAAGTAAAGGTAGTAGATCCGGCTCATGTCGCAATGATAACATTAAAAATGAAAAAGGAAGATTTTAGGGAATATGATGTGACAGATGATACAGAAGTCGGTTTGGACTTGGAAAAGTTAAAGGATTTCCTAAAGGCAGCAAAATCATCTGATATAGTTGAATTAATAAAGGAGGACAGTAAGTTAACAATAAATTTAAATTATTTGACAAGGACAATGTTGACAATTGATCCATCGAGTATAACAATTCCAAAGGTGCCTCAAATAAATCTTTCAAATTATGTATTAATCTCAACCGAAGAATTTTTGGACGGACTAAAAGTTGCTGAAAGCATTTCAGATAATGTGACTCTTCATGTGACAACCGATGAATTTATGTTATATTCAACGGGTGAGGAGGATCAAACAAAATTGAGTATTCCAAAAGAAAATCTCAAGGAATTCAACGTTTCTTCTGAGGCTAAGAGTATTTATCCGGTGGATTATCTCCTGAGGTTTGTAAAAACGCTATCTTGCGAATACATTAAGATATATGTTGGCACAGATTATCCAGTGAAAATAGAGTTTACGTTTGCAAATAACAAAGGAGAGGGAATGTTTCTACTGGCCCCAAGAATTGAAGGATAAATTTTGTAAATTCTAAATAAAAATAACTTTTTATTTTCTCAATCATTTACGTTTTTGATGAAATTAGTTGAATGTGTGCCAAATTTTAGTGAAGGTAAGAGGAAGGAAATTGTTGATGAAATAGTTAATGCAATATCCTACAGACAAGAAATCATGGTTTTAGATATAGAAATGGACCCCAATCACAATAGGAGTGTCATAACATTTGTTTCCCCTATTGAATTTGCTGTGGAAGCAGCTTTTAGGGGAATAAAGAAGGCTTCGGAATTAATAGATATGGATCAGCATAAGGGTGAGCACCCTAGATTTGGCGCCGCTGATGTTGTCCCATTTGTTCCATTGTTCGATACCACAATGGAAGAGTGTGTGGAATTAGCAAATAGACTGGGTGAAAGGGTAGGTAATGAACTAAAGATACCTGTATATCTTTATGAACATGCAGCTAAAATTCCTGAGAGGAAAGAATTGCCAAACATAAGAAATGAAAATTTTCAGTACGAACAGCTGAAGGAACATATTAAGGAAGAAAAATGGAAACCAGATTATGGACCTCAAGAAATCGGGAAGGCCGGAGCTACCATAATAGGCGCAAGAGAATTTTTGATTGCATTTAATGTAAATTTAAACACAAATGATTTAGATGTTGCAAAAAAGATAGCCAGATCTGTAAGAGAGAAATCTGGCGGTTTGAAAAATGTTAGAGCATTGGGTTTTCAATTGAAGGATAAAAATCAGGTTCAGGTATCTATGAATTTAATAAATTACAAGCAGACTGGAATGTATAAAGCGTTTGAATTGGTAAGATTGGAAGCAGAGAGAAGAGGTGTTCTAATATCAAATTCAGAAATTGTTGGTATGATACCTCTGGATGCACTGAGGAGAACAGTAAATTTCTATTTGAGGTTGAATAATTTTAAAAATGATCAGATTTTGGAGTACAAGCTTTTGAGAAAAGGAAATCTGGGCAATGATAAGGGCATAAATCAGTTTTTAGATGAACTATCATCACCATCACCGGCACCCGGTGGAGGTGCTGCCAGTGCTCTCGTGGGAGCAGTTGCAGCATCTTTATCTTCAATGGTTGCAAACTTAACAATAGGTAAGAAAAAATATGCTGAATATGAGGAGGAAATGAAAAATATAGTTAAACAGGCAAATGAATTGAAAAATAGATTGTTAAAATTGATGGAAGAGGATGAAAAAGCATTTAATGAAATAATGGATGCATTAAAGTTGCCTAAAAACACGCCGGAAGAGGAAAGAATTAGAAAGGAAAGGATTCAGGAGTCAACAAAGAGAGCGAGCATCGTTCCCATAACTACGGCCAAATTGTGTTTAGATGTTATGAGATTGTCCAGAGTAGTAACGGAAAAAGGAAACAGGAATGCGATAACTGATGGTGTTTGCTCTGCATATTTTGCATATTCTGCAATGAAAGGAGCAATCATGAACGTTTTAATAAATCTCAAGAATATTGAAGACAAAAATTTTGTTGATAATATGAAAAATGAAATAAACATTTTATTAAAAGAGGGTGATGAAATTCTTAAATATGTTGAAAATAAATCGTTAGAGGTGATTTCATGAGCTTAAAAAACATTTTAGAAATAGCAGATATGGCGGGAATAGACAGAAAATATGTTGAACAGTATGGAAATTTCATGGCAAAAATAAACCTTAGTATAATGAACGACTTAAAATCAAGGAGAGGAAAAATGATTCTGGTTACTGCAATGACTCCAACTCCTGCAGGAGAAGGTAAAACAACAACATCCATTGGCCTTTCCATGGCCATCAACAGGATAGGTAAGAAGAGCATTCTTGCGTTGAGAGAACCCTCGCTAGGACCTGTATTTGGTGTTAAGGGTGGTGCCACTGGTGGTGGGAAATCAACGGTTCAGCCCATGGAGGAAATAAACTTACATTTCACGGGTGATTTCCATGCCATCTCCTCTGCACACAATTTATTATCTGCGATGATAAACAACCACATATATTACGATCTAGAGCCTCACATAGATCCTAAGAAGGTCATATGGAGAAGGACGATTGACATGAATGATAGGGCATTGAGGCAGATAATTGTTGGATTGGGAAGGGGCAACGGTGTTATATATGAAGATGGATTTGACATAGTTCCAGCAAGTGAAATAATGGCCATAATGGCACTCAGTGAAAATTATGCTGATTTAAAGGCAAGGTTGTCGAAAATCATTGTAGGATTCACAAAGGATAAGAAGCCGGTGACTGCAAAGGACATCAAGGCAACCGGTTCAATGGCAGCCCTTTTGAAAAATGCATTAAAACCAAATTTAGTCCAGACGGCTGAAAATACACCAGCATTTGTACATATTGGACCATTTGGAAATATAGCACATGGAACAAATAGCATAATTGCAGACAAGTTAGGTCTTGCCCTCTCAGATTATTTTGTAACAGAAGCAGGATTTGGTTCAGATTTAGGTGCCGAGAAGTTTTTCAACATTGTAACGAGGGTGGGTAATTTCAAGCCAAATGCAGTTGTTGTAGTTGCATCCATAAGGGCCATGAAATATCACGGAGGCGCAAAAAATATTGAGGAAGAAAATGTGGAAGCGATGAAAAAGGGTTATGATAATTTAAGATTCCATGTCAATAACATAAGGAAATTTGGAATAGACCCGGTAGTAGCAATAAACAGATTCCCCAAGGATACAGAAAAGGAGATATCGGCCCTGGAAGAATTATTGTCTGAGGACAAAACAACATGGTCTTTATCCGAGGTATTTGCAAAGGGTGGTGAAGGTGGAGAAGATCTTGCAAAGAAGGTTGTTCAAAGGGCCGATTCAAATCCAGAGCCGAAGATAAACTATACATACGATATAAATGATCCAGTGGAAATAAAGATTGAAAAGATAGCAAAAAATGTTTACGGAGCCAGGGGAGTAATATTCACAAAGGATGCAGAAGAGGATTTAAAAACTATTAAGAAGATCGGTATGGACAATGCCTTCGTTTGCATGGCAAAAACTCAGTCATCAATTTCGGATGATTCAAAAGCTCTAAATGTTCCAAGGGACTTTACCGTAACGGTGAGGGAAATAAAAATCTCAGCAGGTGCAAACTTCGTTGTTCCAATACTGGGAGAAATAATGAGAATGCCAGGTTTGTCCAAGGAACCTGCCGCATACAAGATCGATTTATTGGATGATGGAACCATTGTAGGCCTATTCTGAAAATTTTTAAACCTTTTTTACCTTATCATTTTTAATGAAAATATATGTGGTTGATAATGGAGGCCAGTGGACGCATAGGGAATATAGGGTCTTGAAATACCTTGGTGTTGAAGCAAAGATAATACCGAATGATACCGATCCAAAATTGATTTTAGAAGAAAATGTGGATGCGCTTGTCTTATCTGGAGGAGCACCTTCCATTTCCTATGAAGTAGAAAAATTGGGGAGACAAGGAGATTATTTAAAATTGAATATACCAATTCTTGGCATATGCGTTGGTGCCCAGTTCATAGCGTTATATTTTAATGGGAAGGTAGGTCCGGCAAAAGTACCGGAATTTGGAAAGACAGAAATAACCGTAATAGAGAAGGATGATCTTTTCATCAACATTCCTGAAAAATTCATAGCATGGGAATCACACAATGACGAAGTTAAAGAATTGCCCGAAAATTTCATTCACCTAGCATATTCAGAAAATTGTAAAATACAGGCATTTAAACATAAAGAATTGCCAATATACGGAGTTCAATTCCATCCAGAAGTGGAAAATACCGAGTATGGATACCAAATATTCAAAAATTTTATTGAAGTTGTGAATAAATTTAAAAAAGATTAAATATAGATTTATTTATTATATGTTAGGGATATGATATGTTAACAGAAATAACCGAACTTATAGGCCTTGATGTTTATACAAATAAAGGATATTATTTGGGTAAAATTGAGGACGTATCATTGGATATAGATAACCAGACAGCATACGGTTTATACATTCCTAAGCCAAACCCTCTATTGGTAGAAGACGGTGTATCAATACTTGTACCATACAGATGGGTGAAGGCGGTAGGAACAATAGTAATACTGAAAAAATTCCCCGATTATGTATCATTATCGACATCAAAACCTGAAAAGCCAGAAGAAAAGAAGGCCTAATCTAATAAATTAAACCTTTTTATTTCCGTATATATTGGCCCTTTTTCCGTCAATGTGCTTCTGTAAAATGAAAAATATGTTATTTCACATTCTTTAAAAACTGTATCTTTAAAATTTTTAACAAATTCTGATACGTCTGCAGTTTCTTTTAATCTTCCCAAGGTAAGGTGCGGTGAAAAATTATCTTCACCAATACCTTTTAATAGATCATTTATTTTTTTCCCCAACTCCATAAATTCATCGGATTTTATTCCTATCCACAATACTCTTGCCCTTTTCTCGTTTGGGAATGCTCCCAGACCTACCAATGTCACCTTAAACTTCTTAAAATTTATTTTTTCCAAATCTTTCAATATTTTATCTGCAGATTTTTCATCTATCTCACCTAAAAATTTTATTGTTGCATGAAGGTTTTCAGGTTCAACGGTTTTTATTTTATATCTACTTTTTATATCGTTCATCAGATCCAATATCTTCTGATTTGGGTCAAATTTTATTGCTATAAAGGTTCTCATCAATACAAATATGGAAATTTGACCATAAACTTTTTTTGTTAAATTCCATTATTGTACCAAGTGATATTTATGGAAATTGATAATAGAATGTTATATTCACAAACACACGAATGGGTTTTGGTAGAGGGAAATAAGGCAAAAATAGGAGTTTCAGATTATGCTCAAAAACAGTTGACTGATATTGTTTATGTGGAATTACCCCATGTGGGAACACGTTTGGTAAAAGGTAAAAGTTTTGGAGTCATTGAGAGCGTTAAAGCCGTTGAAGATGTCTATGCACCAATATCTGGAAAGGTAATAAATATTAATCAGCAGGTGATAGATAAACCAGAAACTATAAATAACGATCCATATAATGCCTGGCTTGTTGAAGTGGAAATGGAGAATCCCGAAGAATTGAAGGAACTCATGACCCCTGAACAGTATAAAAAATACCTTGAAACAGAAGGAGGAAGATGGTAAATAAAAATGAAAAGGCAGGATTATTACTATCGAAAGGCGAAGGGTGAGAATTATAGATCGAGGGCCGTATATAAATTAAAATATATAGACGAGAAATTTTACATATTTAAAAAGGACATGAACGTTTTGGACCTGGGAGCTTCTCCGGGAAGCTGGTCTCAGTATGCAAAGGAAAAAGTGATAAACGGAAAAGTTATATCTGTGGATCTTAACAATATCAGGGTTGATGAAATAATAAAAATAAAAGGGGATATATTTGAAGAAAATACTTTAAAAGAAATAGAAAATGAAATGGCCAGATCAGGGATAAAAAAGTTCGATATCATAATGTCAGATATGTCGCCTAAAATATCCGGAATTAAGGAAATAGATCACATGAAATCCATGGACCTTGCGAAAAGGGTTTTTGAAATTTCAAAAAAATATCTGGACGAGGGCGGAAGCCTTATAATAAAGATTTTTAAGGGACAGGATCTCGAGGAATTCAAAAGAAATGTTGAAAAATTTTTTGATTTTTGTGTTTTTACAACTCCACCAGCCTCAAGGAGGGGAAGCAGGGAAACATATCTTGTTTGTAAAAGGTTTAAAAATATTCAATGAAATTTAAAAAATTTTTAACGACTTTTTGTTATATTTACATCCCTTACAAGAACGTAAGGTATAACGGATGGCATCACTTCGTCCCACCATGATACCTTTTCCGTTTCGGCGCTTACCTCTTCAATGTTAGAGAATATCCTTAGCATGTTGTCTGAAATTCTTATTCCGCTCCAGCCTTCCACTATTTCTCCATTTTCTATATAAAATATACCGTCCCTGGGTATTGTGGAGAAATCTCCATTCCTGGAATCCTGGAACCTCGTATACCACGTGTTTATTATAAATAAACCTTTTTTCATGTCGGATAAAATGTCTGCAAAGGACTTATTCCCATTTTTCATTACGGGCTGGAATGCCCTGGGTATTACTAATCCGGCATTTCCAGTTGTTTCAGTACCATATTTCTTTGCCGTCGAATAGTTGTGCAAATAGCTTTTTAATACACCATTTTCTATAACAGTAGTCTTTTTGGTTGATGTGGCCTCATCGTCAAATAGTCTAAATCCGGCACCTCCCTGGTATGTTGGATCATCCATAAGCGTGAACTTTTCTGAACCCACCTTTTCATTTAACCTATCTGCAAATATACTCATCCCAGTAGATGCAATCCATGCATTTGCCATTGATATACTGTATGTAATTAAGGACCCAAAGCAAAGTGGATGGAACAGAACATCAAATTTGCCGTCTTTTCCTTCCGCCGCCTTGCCCACCAACATTGCAAAGTCAGCTGCATCCTCGGCTATCGATTCAGGGCCTCTGTTTGAAAGGTCTCTATGGTCTGCCGTGTGATATGCAGCCTGCCCGGCATAACCATATTCGTTGAAGGCCCTTACCGAATAGTTCATGAATATGTGTTTGTCTATTGCAGTGTTATAGTTTGTTGATAATATTATGTCGTTGGTAGTATGATAAATTGTTCCAGATACTCTTTTAACTCCCCTTTCCATGGCAGAATCTATTGCTATTTTAGCATAAAATGATAGGTCTCCTATGTTTTCCAAGTTACCATCGTATAAATGTTCACCATATACCTGTTTTTTTGGATTAATGCCATTGAAATCCTGGTTTATAGGCATCTTTTCCAGTATTAATAACAATTTGTCTAGAGTTGATGATATGTCCTTTTCACGGTTTATTTCGGAAAAGAGAACCTTTTTATTTTTTGCAAGGAATATGTATATATTCTTTTTCAAATAATTCAATTCAGCATCTATCCTGTTGTTCGAAAACCTTACCTGTTTTGTATCGGATTCAATATATGAGACAACTACCTCATCAACACCCTTCCTCAATGCTAAATTAACAATATTTTCAGTGTCTATCATATAAATCACCTTATGTAAATGTCCCTCAATCTAACGTAAGGTCCACCCATCCAGACATCCACGCCCTGCATTGGATCACCTTTTCCACATGTTCCGGCAAAGAATTCTAGGTCTTTGGAAACGGCATCTACACTTGAGAAGAATTTTAATGTTGTGGTTTCCAATACGGGTCTCCTGACGGGATCTTTGATTTCACCATTTTCAATAAGATAAGCCTCCCTGCCTACATACTTCTCATTGAATCTGATGTCATCAATATTCCATTCTGTAAATGAATTCATGAGTATTCCATACTTCACATCTTTTACCATCTCTTCCAAGGTGAAGTTTCCTGGCTCTATATATGTATTGCTCATCCTCACAATTGGCTCCACATCCCATGATGAAGATCTTGCTGATCCATTGCTCTCCTTTCCGAGTAGGCCTGCATACTCCCTATTTAGTAGGAATTCGTTTATAATCCCGTTTTTATATAGATACTTTTTTCTCGTTTTTACGCCCTCAAAATCATATTTCATGTATCCAAAACTTCTCTCTATTGTCGGGTCATCAACAACGTTAACTAAATCCGTTCCAATCCTTTGTCCTATGCTATCAACCTTAACGAATGATTCACCTGCTTGTGCTGCCTCCCTTCCAATTACTCTGTCCGCCTCCATTGGATGGCCTGATGATTCGTGTGCCACGATCCCGGATACCTCAGGTCCTATTATTATATCCATTTTTCCCTCAGGTAATTTTTTGGCCTTTAAAATCTTTAAAAGCTTTTTGGACTCCTCCACGCTTTTCCCCATAATGTCCATATCCTTAACAAATTCATATCCACCGCTCATACCATATTCCCTTGAAACCTGTTCAAAGTTACCATTTTCCAACGCTCCTACATAGAAAAAATAATAAATGTTAGGTATTATCCCGTGTATCCATGTACCTTCTGTGTTAATATACTCAATATCCTGTATTTTATCCCTCAAATGCAAAATTCTCATGGGCAAATTATTTTCATTCAGGCTTTTATCAATGTCCGATAGAATTGATATCTTTTCTTCCAATGGAAAATCCTCAATCTTCTTCTTTTCTTCTACGACATAACTATCTTTTATAGCCTTTTCATTTGATAGCAGTACATCCCTTTTTTCTTTCATTTTTGAAATTTTTATAACCCTTTCTATAGACCTTTTTATGTCAGATTCCTGAAAACTGTTTGTTGAAACAAATGCAAAGTTGTTGTTTAAAACCCTCATTGCAAGACCTTCGACTTCAGAGGATTCTATACCCACAATGGTACCATTTTTGTAAGTGATCGAATTTGTTTTAATCTTCATCAATCTGATCTCTGCATACTTTGATTCCTTTTCCAATATTGATATATATTTTTCAATATCCATAGGAATCACTCATGGCATAAATCTCCTCAATTCTTTTTCCTTTTCCTTCTCCTTTCTTACCATCCTATGCAATGAATCCATGACCCTGTCAACGAGTGCTAAAAGATTTGCATCCTGGTCTGTGTAATAAAACACCTTCTTTTCTGTAATCAGCTTTGCCCTTACAACGTAAACAATTTCAGATGTCTTTGATACGTGCTCTTCAACATGAAGAGTCAATGACAATGGTTTGTAATTTTCAAACTTTGCCATTTTCTTAAGGTCTCTTTCAATAATTGAATAAATGGAATCCAATAGTATTGCATCCCCCTCAGATAGACCTGTTATCTGGACTACCGCCATTTCTTCCGCCTTTGAACTTGCATAATGTTCAATTATATCCTTTTGTGTCAATATTCCAATGAGCTTTCCCTCGTTGTCGGTTACTGCAACGACATGTGACTTTAAATCTAGCATTGCCTTTATCGCGTCTTTTATTTTATCATTTTTTAAAACATTCACTGGTGGAGATAGAAAATCCTTTACTAAAAATGTCTGCCTTACCTTTTCACCATGCATGTCTCCCAGGGTTGGTCTTTCCTTATCCCTCCACAATGCATTTGAAATGTCTTTAATATGAACCATTCCTTTGAGATGGTTATGTTCGTTTACAACGGGTATGCTCATCTCATCCAATTTTCTCATTTTTTCTAAGGCTTCATATATCGTTGAATCTTCCAGGACAGCCACCGGATTTTCGACCATAATTTCCTCAACGGGTTTTGATGTGAATGATTCTGCATTAAGCAATGCCTTTGTAAAATCTGTTCTTGTAGTTAAACCCACCAAAGTATCACTCTCATCCGTAACGGGAATTGCTCTCAAACCGTTGTTTGCCATTATTTTTATTGCATCTATTACATGCGTACTGTCCATTACCTTTGGTGGCTTTATCATGACGGTAGAAACCTTTGAAGTTATGGGTATGCTTCTTCTCTTCATGAGATGTTCAAAGTCTATATATCCAACTACCTTTTTCTTTGAATCCACTATTGGTAGTTCGTGTATCTGGTGTTCTTTCATTTTGGATATTACCTTAGACAAAACCTCATTCTCTTCCACATAAATGGGATTTGGATTCATTACATCCTTCACATACATATCTTCGATTTTCATATTTCAAACCACCTCTCTAATTTTGCAACATTTTCATGATTTTTCAACTCAACGTTATTTTCCCTCTTTCTTTCTATAAATTCTTCCAAGGGTTCATCATCCTTCAATCTTACCCTTTTCATTTCGTACAAACAATCTATACAATACATAGATGTTCCCTCCCTAATCGGAGCTCCACATATTATGCATCTGTTCATTAAATACCCTCCAATGAATTTACCAATGTAAAATAATTATCAAAATTGAGATTAATAGTTTTTCTTTTTTGTTATTAAAATAAAATTTTAATATATTATACCCCGGCATTAACAACTATCCATCATTTTCCGGAAGTCTGACCCATGCCGGGGTTATGGATAGCCCTGCTGGACACATGTTCACGTACGTGGTGACACACCACAATCCCTGCGTTGCCCAGGGCCATCCTATACGTTTCCGCCGTCACGGTATATCACCGATATATACCGCTTCCTCAACGGAAACATCATTTTATTTACAATTAATATTAAATATTTTTCCATAATTTTATTTTTCTTAATGCTATAATGAAATCTTCATATTTTGGGCATAAATGAAATATATAAAATCAAAATAAAAATCTTTAAAAAATTCAGAAAATATTAAACATATGTTGATTAGATTGTAGAAAAAAATTTTTATTATAATAATCAATGATAGAATTAGGTGTATAAATGAAAATAAAATCTTGTATAAAACATGGCCCATTCAGGGGAGAGAAGTGTCCAGTTTGTGGAGATAATGGTAAATTAATTTTGAATGATTGGGAGGTAGAGGCATTAAGCAGAATCATAACAGGAATTTTAAGGCATTTTCCAGAAAATTTTAACGTAAGGTTAGATCAAAACGGATGGGCGAAGATCAATGATATTGTAGAAGGTATTAAAAGAAAAGACAGGAAGTTCAGATGGTTAAAACCATATCATATTGAGGCTTTCATATTAACAGACCCAAAGGGCAGATTTCAATATGATAAAATTAACGGCAAGGTAAGGGCAACATACGGTCATTCAATAAACGTAGATCTGAGCGATCTTCCGAGTGATAATATACCAGAAAGGTTATATTATGCAATAGTCCCTGAGGAGGAAGAATTTATTAATGAAATAGGCATAAAGCCAGGTGAAAGAAAGTGGGTTCATCTCTCAGGAACGTATGAGGAGGCATACATTGCGGGAAGGCATAGAAGCGATAATCCCATTGTATTGGAAATAAATGCTAAAAAATTGATAGATGACGGTAAGCCTATATTTAAAGCAAATGATAAGATTTACATTACAAAGGAGATACCTCCAGGATATTTCGAAAAGCCGGAACAAAAGGAGGTAGAAATTCCAGAAGAGGAGTTAAAATCAATAGAAGAGGAAAAGAGAAAAAGAAGGGAAAAAGAGAGAAGAAAGATGGAAGATGATATAGGTATGAAATAAGGGCCGGTAGATCAGCTGGTAGATCGCCACACTTGCAATGTGGAGGCCTGGGGTTCAAATCCCCACCGGTCCACCTTTTTAATAAGTTTTATATTATTAAATAGAAATATATGTTATAGCGGTGAAAAAATGAAATCACTGGGAAACATTTTGAATGATATTGAAAATATGCTTAAAAATGAATTCATAATTTTTACTTCAACAGATTCTTTGAGCGAATTTTCGGAATATGTGGAATATTATAGTCCAGAAGGAGATTGGGAAAGATTTATAGAAATTGCTAGAAAATTGAACGTAAGGATGATATACATTTTCTATTTGACCGGAAATGATCTGGACATAAGAAGATACAGAAACGATGTTGGCTTAATAGAAATTGGTTTTTATTATAACGATATAATGCATATATTCAAAATGACCACCGACTGGTATGATAATTATGAGACTTTGACAAACAATGAGGATGAGGATGAAGATGAATACTGATAATATTTAAAATTTTATTAAAAACGATAAAAGGAGTCCAATCAAAGCAAATGTGTTAAGAAATGGTAGTCCTGGCAAAGGCCTCTTCTTGGTGCTGAAAAAAATCAACAATAAAAGTCCAAACATGGTGAAAATCGATGTTAATATTAAACCATATATGCCTAATTGGTAAAATGTTGCAAGTATAATCATTGTGGGAATCGTAGAATCCCCAAGGCCTAGCAGAATACCATTCCTTTCACCTTCACCAATTACGAAATTTTCATTCTCAGGAAAAATGAATAATGAAGGTATATTATTTTTTGTTGATTCTTGTGCAAGAGTTACCATGTGTTTTGTGATATTTACTGATATAAAATCGTAAAATATCAGAATTATTGATAATATAACAATCGGTATTAAACCGAGGTATATTGCCACAATTGCGGCTGAAAATGAGGATATTACTATCCCAGATAGGTCCAAAACGAACCAATCCCTGTTCCATATTCTATGTACTGCTAAGAATGAAAGCAGAAGGCCAAGTATTATGGAAATTACAAGATTTAGATTATTGGAAACAAAAAAGAATGCCAGTGAAATTATCGTGGAAATTCCAAAGAATAGAATATAAAATGTAACAATGTAATAGAATATTTTAACGTAATTACCTTTTTTCTTTTTGAAAAGGAAATATATCAGTGCCGTGAAGGCAAATATGAGTATCAAATAATAAATGACGATAAAACTGTTATTGTTTTGCTGTGTTTTTTGCCCATTTGTTGGAACAAATAAAATAAAATAAAAAATACCTGCAAGTATGGTGGAAATGTATGAAAGAATCATCATAATATATGGGATGTATGATCTATTCATCACTGATCCCTCTGTTATTTTCACATTTTGGATTTAAACATATCTTTTTCTTATTTTTGCCATAATCAACAATTACTATTGGAGAATTGCAAATCTTGCATTTTTCGCCCGTTGGTATTATTTTCCCTTTTTGGGGTAATGGGTATATTACCTTGCATTTTGGATAGTTGGAGCATCCAGCAAACTTCTTCCCGTTCCTGCCTTGCCTTACAACTATGTTGCCTCCATCCACCGGACAAACACCCAGTATTTCATTTTTGAGATTATATTCACATTTCGGGTTTATGCATCTCGTTTCAACATTTTGGCCTTTTCTTTTTACACGTATGAGTGGAAGTCCGCATACTGGACATCTATCATCGGTTAATTCAATCTGTCCGGTCTTTGGAAGGTAAAATCTAAAATCACACTCTGGATACTTTGAACATACCACATACCTATATCCATTACCCCTTTCCAAATATAGATCTGAACCGCACTTAGGGCATTTACCTATTATTTTATCGGATGAGATTCCATTTTTAATGGTTTCAGAAATGTTTTTTTCATTTTTAAACAGTTCTTTCAGTATTTTTTTGAGCATTTCTCGAGATTCATTCACAACATTCTCCTTTGTGTTGTTTCCCTTTTCTATCATATCCATATCTTTTTCCAGCTTTGCAGTCATTTCTGGCTTAATAGCATCTACATTATTTTTTTCCATAGCATTAACCAGGGATATACCAAGGTTTGTTGGCCTTATTGTAGATCCTTCTATGTATTTTCTTTCGTAAAGTTTTTCGATTATTTCATGCCTTGTACTTTTAGTACCAAGGTTAAGGTTTTCCATTTCTTTTATCAGCGTTGCTTGGTTGTACCTTTCTGGCGGCTTTGTTTTATTTTCCACCATCTCGATCTTGTCTATCCTGACATTTCCGGAAATTTTAGCGAGTGGCCTTTCCTTTATTTTAAGAAAAGGATAAACTTCCATCCAACCTTCATCTATAATCTTTATTCCTTTTGCTGAAAAAATCTCACCTTTTATGTTTATGTCTGCCTCATTCATCAATATCTTAGCGGGATCATAAAGAGTTGCCAAAAACCTTCTCACCACTAAGTCATATATTTTTAAATAATCTCCCTTCAATTCACCTTTTTTTATGGATTTTACCGGATATATTGGTGGATGGTCTGTTGTTTCCACTTTTCCCCTTGTTGGAATTATCTTTTCCCTTTTTAGAATATTCTTTGCATATTTCCCGTATTCACTGTCTTCAAATAGCTTCACAATTGAAATTAAATTTATGGTTCTTGGATATACGGTATTGTCAGTCCTTGGATATGAAATATATCCATTTGAATAAAGATCTTCTGCAATAGTCATTGCTCTACCAACAGAAATTCCAAGCTTTGTGGCCTCTCTAAGAAATTCTGTTGTATTGAAAGGAATAGGGGGTCTGACATCCTTTTCAAATTCTTCATATTTCACAACTTGCCCTTCCTTTTCATTTTTTACCTTTTCATATATTTCATCTGGTTTTTCCCAGAAAGGGTTTTTTGTATGCTCTGCCTTTACATTTCCAATATATGCAACTAAGTCCCAATAGGACTTTGGTACGAAGTTCTGGATCTCCCTTTCCCTGTTTACAATCAGAGCGAGTGTAGGGCTTTGGACTCTTCCCACAGAAATAAAGTTTTTCCATCTCTGATTAGAAACTAAAGAGAAAAATCTTGTCAATGTGGCTCCCCAGATCAAATCTATTTTCTGCCTGGATTCTGCAGCATCAGCTAAATTGTTGTTTATGTTTTCGAGATTTTTAAAAGATTCTAAAATTTCACCCTTCGTAACAGCACTGAATTTTGCCCTTTTTATTTTTCCTTTATAATTTGCAACCTCTATTATTTCTCTTCCAATTAACTCTCCCTCTCTATCATAATCGGTTGCTATAATAACTTCATCCGCATCCGATAATAATTCCTTAACCAAATCCACTGTATTTTTGTGCTTTACCTTTTTTATCGTTTCTACTGTTATTAAATTCTCTAAATCTTCCTTTTTCCAATCCTTATATTCTTCTGGATAATCAAGTTCAATAACATGCCCCTTTAAACCTAAAACATAATATTCATTACCCTCTTTTTCAAATTCAAAGTATGTTTCATTTTTCTTTTTCAATCTTTTTGCTTTTCCATCTGAAAGATAATATGCAATTTTCTCAGCAACACTATATTTTTCCGCAATTATTACTATTTTCATCCCGAATTCAATTATCTATATTTTTCAGATAGATAAATTTTATTAAAAAATAGAAATTTTATGAAAATTAATAATTTCCCGATAGATTATTCAAAATTTTATTTGAAACGTTCTTCTCTTCAAAGTAACATATTCCCCAGAGGGTATATTGTTCCCGATATGGGGAATGCAGATTTAACAGATACCAAACCATTTTTCTTCTGAAATGGAAATGCTATATATCCTTCCCCATGGGTCATATTTGCCTTCATATGCAATTATTACAGCGTTTGGATAATTTGATGTAACGTTTGATTGATATTCATTCAGGTTATTTAGGGATGCTGAATTCTGCTCAGGTTCTATATCTTGGTATCCCATGTTCGTAAAACCGCTTGCTCCGTTGAAAGTTATATTTATACCTAATTCACCGATAACATGTAATACCAATGCTAAGTTAGATCCTTTGAAAGGCGTCCCGATTGTTATTACATTCAGCAAATTTACTGGCAGAACATAATTTTCAAGCATGTACATCGTCATTAATCCGCCCATGCTGTGGGATATTATTTCAAAATTAAAATTGACCCATAGATTTGTTAAATTTACAATTATGTATTGGTATCCATTGCTAAAATTGATTACAAATGGCCCATAGTACGATACTATTCCTAAAAGATATCCTGCCTCTGCCAATTGTTGATATATGTTTATGCCATATACCCAATCTCCATTTTCACTTGCTGTATATCCATTCACCAATAAAAAAATATGGGAGTTCTTATCAGAGAATTATAAATTTGTAAAAGTTATATTAAAAACTGAAAATATTATTATTGCAGTTAAAAAATTAAATGCCTTTTCCATGATAAAAATACTGAAATTATTATATTTATAATTTATTTATAATTTTAATCAAATTTCCTTTAATTATCAAAAATAGAATAAAATAAACATTTAAAAATAGATTTTCATTGATAACATAGGGCCTGTGGGGTAGTGGATGATCCTCAGGGACTTCGGATCCCTGGACCCGGGTTCAAATCCCGGCAGGCCCGCTAACATTCATAAGCGAATACTTTAAATAAAAGCAGGTTCAAAGATCACGGCAGATGTTTATCTAAGAACTTTGGGATTATTCTGT
>JBAMMA010000004.1:0-44986 GCA_039794005.1 Thermoplasmata archaeon | reverse complement strand
CTTTTGGGGGAATAAGCTACTTTGAGGACCAGAACGTTGCAAATACAATTTTGAATAATCTATCAGGAAATTATTAAAATTTTTTAATCCTTTTTTAATTTTTATTTCATGAATGAATTGAAGTGTGATAAAATAATGAAATCTTTATTTACTGGGGATAATTATTTAGATGAATATCTTATTGATAACAGGAATTTTAATAAATTATTGGAATATATAAAAATGAATTGCGATAAATTAATTTTAAAATTTAAAGAGGGGGTAGAAATATCTGGAACATATGTAAGCGGTCTTGGAAAGGCAAATATATTTATTTCGGATCCATATTATTATAATAGGTTTAAAGAAATTTTGAATGATGAACCATATCCGGGAACATTGAACCTTAAACTTGAAAAAATTTACAAAAATTTGATATTTTTTTTAAAAAAATTTCAAAACATTGTCATAGAAGGTGATAAGGACCATGGAGCCGTTCTTATTTATAATTGTAAAATATTCGATGAAAAATGTGTTTTAATATTTCCCGAGAAAAGTAATTATGTGGATACAATTGAAATAGTATCATCGAAAAAATTATCAGAATATTATAAAATGAAAATGGGAGAAAAATATAAAATATATGTTTATATAAATTTTAAATAATATTATGTATTATATCCTTTCCTTCCATTTCCCTTTCACAGTATGAGCATTTTATTCTCAAAGGTTCTGTTGAAATAACTTTAAATTCTGTTACCACGGGTTCATTTAAATTTGTCACACAGTTAGGATTTGAGCATTTAACAATTCCGATTACTTCCTTAGGAGGCGGAACATTGTATTTTTCTGCAATTTCATAATCTCTTATTTTATTTACAGTTGCCATTGGAGCAATTAATGAAATCTTTGCAATCTCCTTAGGAGCTAGATATCTATTCTCAATTTTAAGTATATCTTTAAATCCCATTTTTTTGCTAGGAACATGTATACCCAGGAAGACTGAAGTTTTTATATCTTCATCAATGTGTAATATTTTCAGAACTTTTAATCCAAGACCTGAAGGTATATGGTCTATTACCGTTCCATTCTTTATCTTTTCTATTTTTAATTCCTTATTTTCTACCATCATCTTACCCCCAAAACCATGGAAAGTATTGCCATTCTTATTGGAACACCATTGAATGCCTGTTCAAAATATTTCGCATGAGGTGTATTATCAACTTCAGGTGCAATTTCATCAACTCTAGGCAATGGATGCATAATTATTAACTCCCTTTTTGCCTTTTCTAAAAGAGATAAATCTACCCTGTATGATCCTGCTATTTTCATATACTCTGTAACATCTGGGAATCTCTCCTTTTGAATCCTTGTTACATATAGAACATCCAATTCACCAATAACATCAAATATGTTGTTTGTAACAACTGGCTTCTGTTTTTCTTGAATCTCTCTCATAATGTGTTCAGGCATTTCAAGGGATTTTGGTGATATTAAATATAATTTTGATCCAAAATTTGAAAGTGCTATGGCAAGTGAATGAACAGTTCTACCGTACTTTAAATCTCCCAACAATCCTATTTTTAGATTCTTCAATGTACCGAAATTATTGTGTATGGTAAATAAATCGAGGAGAGTCTGAGTAGGATGTTGACCTGCACCGTCTCCCGCATTAATTACCGGATGATCTGCAAATTTTGCGGCTAGTCTAGCTGCCCCTTCATAGCTGTGTCTTATAACAATTACATCCGCATATGAATCCATCATTCTAATTGTATCTGCTAAAGTTTCTCCCTTTGATAATGATGTAGATTTTGGATCTGAAAAACTAAGTACTCCACCTCCCAACCTTAACATGGCTGTTTCAAACGAAAATCTTGTTCTTGTGCTAGGTTCGAAGAAAAGCGTTGCCAAAATTTTTCCTTTAAGAATATCTGTTCCATTTCCTTTAGCATATTGCACCATTTCTTTTGCCACTTCAAAAATTTCAAAAATTTCTTTTTCTGAGAAATCCTTTATTGAAACAATATCTTTTCCCTTTAACATCAAAATGATATCTTTATTTTATATAAAAATCTATCTAGTTTAAAAAGTTCCATGCATTCACAATAATTTTCTTTTATAATATGCTATTGATATTGCTATAATTATGATTTTATATCCCAGCATTGATTGTAATAAGTTATTTTTATTTATAAAAAATTTCCATATAAATTTTAATATAAAAATTTTTATTTTTATTTTTTTTATTTTCAATTAAACAATTGATTTTTAACGTTTTTATTTTTAAATGAAAGGAATTGGCAGGATTTAATTTACATTTATCTATATATGAGAGAAATTAAAAAAATATAATATATCATAAAGAGATTATAGATTATGGATATTGAAGAAAAAATTTTGGAAGCCATTAGATTGGCTGAGACAACAATACCAGAAGATGTTTTTAAATTTCTTGAAAATGCATGGAAAAATGAGGAAAATGATGTTTCTAAGTCTCAACTCGCTTCAATTTTGGAAAATGTAAGATATGCAAAGGATAAAAAATTACCAATTTGCCAGGATACTGGGACTCAAACATTTTTTATTGACGCAGGATACGATTTTCCATTTAAAAAGGAACTCGTCAATTCAATAAAAAGATCCGTCGAAAGAGCAACAAATTTATATTATATAAGACCAAATGCGGTAGACCCATTTTCAGGTAAAAATCCCGGCAATAATATTGGGAGATTCATACCTTACATAAATTGGTATTTAAGGGATGGGGATGATGCTATTATATACATTTTACCAAAGGGTGGAGGATCAGAAAATGCATCCGCATTGGGAATGTTAAAACCAGGAGAAGGTATAAAGGGAATGAAAAAGTTCGTTATTGAGAGCATAATAAAAGCTGGTGCAACACCATGTCCTCCTACTATTCTTGGAATAGGAATAGGTGGTGGATCTGACTTAGCTATGAATCTTGCAAAAAGAGCATTGTTGAGACCATTGGGGCATAGACATGAAGAAGAGAGAGTTGCAAAGCTTGAGGAGGAAATATTAAATCTAGCAAACATGACAGAGATAGGTACAATGGGATGGGGAGGGAAATATTCTGTTTTAGATGTTCATATCGAATATGCATACAGGCATCCAGCATCTTTTCCTGTAGGTTTGGTTGTTCAATGCTGGGCTGATAGGAGAGCATATATGAAAATAGATTCTAAGGGAAATGTGGAGGTGAAACAATGATCTATAATTTAAAAATTCCAGAAGATTTTGAAAAATTAAAAGATTTGAAGATAGGAGATATACTTTACATATCAGGATTATTGTTTACGGCCAGGGATGAGGCTCATCAATTGATGCTGGAATTGCATGAAAAAGGTGAAAAATTGCAATTTGACCCATCTAAAATGGTTCTTTATCATTGTGGTCCAGTAGTTAAAAACAACAATGGAAAATGGGAAATACTTGCTGCTGGTCCAACAACTTCCGCAAGAATGGATTTATTTGAAAAGGAAATAATTGAATATTATGGTGTTAGGTTTATTGTTGGAAAAGGGGGCATGGGCGATAGGACTGCAGAGGCTCTTAAGAACGTGAAGGGTATTTACGCAACATACACAGGAGGTGCAGGAGCATTAGCAGCTAAAAGTTTTAAGGAGGTTTTGAATGTCTATTTCTTAGAAGAATTAGGTTCACCTGAAGCCATATGGATCATAAGGGCAGAGAATTTTGGTCCATTGATTGTATCAATAGACCCAAATGGAAACAATTGGAACAAAATATCTAAAGAAAGGATGGAAAACAACAAAAAGAAAATTTTTGATTTGATTGAAGAATTATGATCGTAATAGAAAATGCATCACAAATAATCTCTCCCTTAAAATCATCCATTCCTATTTATGGAAGGGAAATGGGGAGGTTGAAAATTTACAGTGATAAGAAAATATGGATTGAAAATGGAAAAATTGTTAAGATTACAAATGAATATCCAGATGTAAAATATAAAAAGATTGATGCAGAAAAAGGAGTTGTAATGCCAGCATTTGTTGATCCTCATACACATGCTGTATTTTCTGGATATAGAGATTTTGAGTTGAAAATGAAGCTAGAGGGTAAGAGCTATTTGGATATATTGAATTCAGGTGGTGGAATATACTATACTGTTAATAACTTAAGAAAAACATCTGAAGAAGATATATTCAATGAATCTTTTAAAAGAATAAAAAACATGGTAAAGCATGGTACCTTATCGGTTGAGATTAAAACCGGATACGGTTTAGATTATAAGAATGAAATGAAAATTCTTAACGTAATTGATAAGATATCAAAAATGGAAATCATTGATGTAAGGAAAACATTTCTTTTTCATGTTATACCAAAGGACATAAATTATGAAACATTCCTAAATGAAATGTTTGAGATTCTGGAGGAGAAGAGAAATCATATAGATTTTGTAGATGTTTTTTGTGATGAGGGCGCATTTTCATTGAATGATACCAAAGAGATATTGGAAAAATCCCAGAAAATGGGATTTAAATTAAAGCTTCATGCTGATGAATTAAAATACATTGGATGTTCCTCATTGGCAAAAGAATTTAAAATACATACAATGGATCATCTTTTAAATCTACCAGAATCAAATTATCAATATTTAAAAAATACAATTTTGGTTCTATTGCCCGGAACATCTTTGACAATGATGCAAAATAAATATGCGAATGCAAGAAAAATGATAGATTATGGACTTTCAATAGCCTTAGCAACAGATCTAAACCCAAATTGTTATAATGAAAATATGCAGGAAATAATCTCCCTGTCTGTTTACAATATGAAAATGAAGATCGAAGAAGCAATAACGGCATCAACGTTTAACGCAGCATTGGCCGCAGGTTTTAATAATAAAGGCCTGATTGAAGAGGGTTATGACGCTGATATTATAATTCTGGACATACCAGAATATACTCACATTGGATACCATTTCGGAATAAATCTCGTGAAAAAAGTAATAAAAAATGGCAAAGAATTAATTATATAATTATTTGTTGTACTTATAAAATCCTTCACCTGTCTTTCTTCCCAATTTTCCAGCCGCGACCATTCTTTTTAATAGTGGAGCAGGTGCATATTTTGGATCCCCTAGGTCCTTATAAAGGACGTTCATTATATCTAGACAGACATCAAGACCAATCAAATCTGCTAGTTCCAGAGGTCCCATTGGATGATTTAACCCATATTTTGCAACCTGATCAATATCTTCAGCTGTAGCAACTCCTTCGCTCAATGATAGTATTGCTTCATTTATTAGAGGCATTAAAATTCTATTTGCCACAAACCCAGGATAATCCTGGACCTTTACAGGTATCTTTTCAAGTGATTTTGCAAGGTCGTAAACGTAATTTACTGTTTCATCGCTAGTTCTTTCTCCTCTGACTACTTCAACAAGTTTCATCAAAGGTACTGGATTGAAGAAATGCATACCTACGAACTTGTCAGGCCTAGAAGTTGCCGAGGCAAGTTTTGTAATCGAAATGGAAGAAGTATTCGTTGCAAATATTACATTTTTATCATGCAATTTATCCAGTTTTTTGAAAAGTTCAATTTTTAATTCCTCTTTTTCAACTATCGCCTCTATTATGAAATCTGCCCCGCTAGAATATCCTGGATCATCTCCTATGTTTATTCTTGAAATGATCGTTTCAGGCTCTTCTTTTATTGCCTTTTTTTCATAAAGTTTATTCAAGCTTTTCCTAATGTTGTTTAGTGCATTTTCCAGTATCTTCTTGTCTATATCTATCATTATTACGTTATGTCCATATGTGGCAAAAACTTGTGCTATTCCACTTCCCATAGTTCCAGATCCAAAAACTGCTACTCTCATTTTTATCACCTCATATTTTCAATTAACATCGTTACGGCATTTCCTCCTCCAAGGCAAAGCGTTGCAATACCATACCTGCCCTTTACTTCTATCAAATTATAAATCAGAGTTGTTAGAACCCTTGCCCCACTTGCTCCTATTGGATGGCCAAGAGCTACAGCCCCTCCATGGATGTTAAATCTCTCCTCAGGAATATTCAGCTCTTTTCTAACGGCTACGCTTGCAGAAGCGTACGCCTCATTATGTTCTACCACGTCGATCTGATCAATTTTCATATTCATCTTATTCAATAATTTTCTGACACCATGTATTGGAGCTTCCATTACAAGTAGAGGTTCAACACCAACTTCATTGTATGATACTATTTTTGCGAGGGGTTTTAGATTTAATTCTTCCATTTTTTTCTCACTAACTACCAAAACTGCAGCAGCTCCATCACTTAGCTGAGATGCATTTCCCGCTGTGACATACTTTCCATCCTTCAAAACAGGATTTAATTTGGCCAATTTTTCTGGTGAGGTGTCTGGTCTTATACCTTCATCTTTATCAATGATTCCATTTTCTGTTTTTACTGGAACTATTTCCTCTTTAAATCTTCCAGATTCAGTAGCTTTTAAGGCCTTCATATGACTTTGATAGGCAAAATAATCAATTTCTTCCCTATTTAAATTGTACTTTTCGGCAATCACCTCCCCAGTCTTTATCATGTGAACATCATGATAAACATCCCAAAGTCCATCCATTATCATTTCATCGTATAAAATAGTGTTTTCATATTTTAGACCAAACCTAGCACCTTTAACGTAGTATGGTGCCTGGCTCATATTCTCTATACCGCCTGCAACTATCATATCCATATCCCCAGCCTTTATTGCCTGTGCAGCAAGCATTACTGACTTGAGTCCTGATCCACAAACCATATTCATAGTAAAGGCACCAATGCTATATGGAAAACCAGATCTCAAAGCTACCTGCCTTGATGGATTTTGGCCCAACCCGCAGCTTAAAACGTTCCCCATTATCACTTCGTCTATCATTTCAGTATCTACTCTTGTTCGATTTAATAGCTCCTTTACGGCAATTTTCCCCAATTCAACGGCTGGAACATTTAAAAATGCTTTACCATACTTACCAATTGGCGTTCTAACTGCCCCTACTATATAAGCATCCATGAATTTGGTAATACTTAATTTTTTAAAAAACTTTTTATTAATTTTTTACATCAATGTTTTGATGAATTACGATCCTAAATTAATTGAGGCTAAATGGCAAGATTATTGGGAAAAGGAGAAAATATACCGTTGGAATCCAGAAAATATTGATGATACATTTTCAATAGACAATCCACCAAGATATGCTAGCGGTGCATTGCATTTGGGCCATGCAACACATTATACTCATATTGATATTATCGCTAGATACAAGAGGATGAAAGGATACAACGTATTTTTCCCATTGTGTTTTGATGTAAACGGTATGCCTATAGAAGTGAATGTCGAGAAAGAAAAAAATGTTAAAATGAAAGATGTTGATAGAGGTATATTCAATAAATGGTGTTCAGAATATGCACAGAATAAAATTGAGATTATGAAAAATCAGTTTAAAATATTGGGAGAATCTATGGATCCTTCAATTTATTATCAAACGGATTCTCAAGAATATAGAAAAATCACTCAATTAACATTCTTGGATATGGTTGAAAAAGGATTGGTTTACAGAGCAATACATCCTGTAAATTGGTGTCCTAGATGTTCTACAGCAATAGCAGAATCTGAAATTGAATATGTTGAGAGAAATACAAATTTATATTACATAAAATTTGACCTGGATGATGGAAATTACACGGTAATTGCTACAACCAGGCCAGAATTAATTCCTGCATGTCTATTTTTGGCCTATAATCCAAATGATGAAAGATATAAAGATTTTGATAAAAAGAAGGCCATAGTTCCTATATTCAATAAAATGGTTCCAATAATACAGGATGAATCCGTTGATTCATCCTTTGGAACTGGAATTGAAATGATATGTTCCATCGGGGATAAAAATGACTTAAAGTTAATAAAAAAATATTCTTTTAATATAATAAAAAGCATAGATGAAGATGGTAGGTTAACTGATATTGCCGGCAAATTCTCCGGAATGAAAATTGAAGAGGCTAGAAAATCAATAATAGAAGAATTGAAGAAAGAAAACAGGGTTTTGAAAGTAGAGCAAATTTCACAAAATGTTGGAACATGCTGGAGATGCGGTACACCGATAGAGATTGTAAGTAAGGAACAATGGTTTTTTAACGTGACAAAATATAAAGATAAAATTAAGGAAATTGCAAACCAAGAAAAATGGATTCCGGAATTCATGATGAAAAGACTTTACGATTGGATAGATAATCTGGAATGGGACTGGGTTATATCAAGGCAGAGATATTTTGCAACTCCCATACCTGCATGGATATGTGAAAATGGACACATAATATATCCAAAAAAAGATGATATTATAAAGTTAAATAGGTATATAGATCCATTAACTGATAAACCACCCTTTGAAAAATGTCCTTTTTGTGGTAGTAAATTAACTGGTTCAGAGGAAGTATTTGATACATGGGTAGACTCTTCAATTTCTCCACTCTTTAATACTTATTATTATAGAAATGATGAATATTTCAAGAAACTCTACCCCATGAGTTTAAGGCCCCAGGCTCATGATATAATAAGGACATGGGCTTTTTATTCCATATACAGGTGTGGCATATTAACAGATAAAACACCTTGGAAAGAAGTATTCATAGATGGTCATATTCTAGCTGAAGATGGTAGGCCAATGCATGCCCACTGGGGTAATGTTGTAGATCCACTAAAAATAATTGAAGAATATGGTACAGATGCATTTAGGTATTTTACTGCTACATGCATGCCTGGAGAAGATACACCATTCAGAAAAAGGGAGATAATACATGGAAGAAAACTGCTTAATAAAATATGGAATGTTTACAATTTTATGGAGTTTTACAACATTAAGAATCATGGATATCCTCCTTCAGATATCATTGATAGGTGGATATTGTCAGAATTTGATCTAATGATAGAAGAAATAACAAAATACATGGATGAATACAGATTTGATAAGGCCATTAGAATTCTAGAGAATTTCTTTTGGCATGTTTTTGCAGATCAATATATTGAAAATATTAAATATAAAATCAAGGAAGACAAGGGATCCCAGACTACATTTTATAATGTATTTTATGGAATAATAAAATCATTTGCACCTTTCATGCCACATATAACAGAGGAAATTTACCATCGCGCATTTTCAAGAGATGAGAAAAAAATCTCCGTACATTTAACCAGATGGCCAGAAAAATTCAATTACAATGAAATAGAAGATGGAAGAAGAATATCAAACTTAATATCAAAGATAAGATCATGGAAAATAGAGAATAATGTTGACAGAATAAATGAAATTAAAATAGAGACAGACAATCCCGATTTATTCATAAAAAATTCTGATTTAATAAAGAATATTTTGAACATAGAAAATTTAACAACAATTAAAAAAGGAGAAATAAAGGAAAGAATAATCTCTATTAAGCCAGACTTTAAAAAACTAGGACCAATTTTAAAAGATGATCTCAGGGAATTCACGGAATACATAAAAAATATTGATATATCCAATCTAGATGAAATTGTATTTAAAAACCATAGAATAGGAAAAGAAAATCTCATAATTGAAAAATCCTTATATTTTGAAGAAAAGGAAATAATTTACATAAAAAGTGAAAATGATGGTATTATAATAGTAAAATGAAAGTAAAATTAATATAATCTTTTATTCCTATAAAATAATGTGATATAGATGGTAGAGAAAAGTGATTATAGTTCAATGGATCATTTGACGTTAAGTGTTTACAAAAAATTATTCAAAATTAATAGGCCAATGAAAATTAAGGTAATATCAGGAGAAACAACATTGTCTGCTATGACTCCAATTCCTCCAATCAATAATCCTGATTTTAAAGTAGAAAAGATATACAGAATTACATATCCTTATACATTTGCCAGGATATTATTTAATACAAAAACCTATGAATATTATTATGAAGTGATTGAACCGCCATTGAGCTATAGAATGAATCAAATTTTAAATGAGGTTTATTCATCATTGAATCAGACATTAAAGTATGAATGGTACCTGAAAACCTCTACTGAAAAAGAAAGATATTTAACAGAATCTGTACATAAATATTTGGAAAGCAGAAATATCCACGTAGCTCCAATGGATCTTGAAAGGTTGTTTTACTACGTAAAAAGAGATTTTGTTAAATATCAAAAGATTGATCCTTTAATTAATGATGAAAATGTGGAAGATATCTCTTGTGATGGTGTTAACATTCCAATTTACATATACCATAGAGAATACGGTTCAATAAAGACAAATGTGATCTTTCACGATGATGATGAACTAAATAGCTTCATTGTTTATATTGCTCAGAAGTGCATGAAGCAAATATCGGTTTCAGATCCTATCTTAGATGGTACAACTCCTGAAGGCCACAGAGTTCAGGCCACATATGCCAGAGAAGTTACCACCAGAGGTGCAACTTTTACAATAAGGAGATTCAAGGAAAAACCATTCACACCAACAGATCTTGTAAAATTTCATACGGCAGATCCAGAAATGGTTGCCTATTTATGGCTTGGTGTTGAACTTGGAGAATCTATGATAATCATAGGTGGTCCGGCAAGTGGAAAGACATCCACTTTAAATGCAATAGCCATTTTTATACCGCCGGCCGCTAAGATAGTAAGTATAGAGGATACAAGGGAAATAAATCTACCCCATCAAAATTGGATACCGGGTACAACAAGGAGTGGTGTAGGTGAAAAAAGCCTGACAGGTAAAGCCTCAGGCGAAATAGACATGTATGATCTGGTCAGGGCAGCCCTGAGGCAGAGACCAAGGTACATAATAGTCGGAGAGGTAAGAGGAAAAGAGACATACACGATGTTCCAGGCAATGGCAACTGGCCATACAACGTATTCAACAATGCATGCTGAATCTGTTAAGGCCATGGTAAATAGACTTGAAAACCCACCCATTAATACGCCTAGGATATTGATGACAGCTTTAAACAATGTTATTATTCAAACACAAGTTAAGGTAAGGGATCAGCAGGTAAGGAGAATAAAAGAAATAGTTGAAATTGTTGGTTTTGAACCAGAAACAAATGAGCTGATTACAAACGTTGTATTTGAGTGGGATCCAAAGAAAGACAAATTCATATTCAAGGGCCATTCATACTTGTATGATAAGATAATTAACTTGAAAAATTGGACTCATGAAGAGATGGATCAAGAGTTTGAAAGAAGGGTAAATGTTATCAGATATATGGTACAAAAAAATATGACCGATTATAGGGACATCTGGAAAGTTATAACAAATTATTATAGGGATCCAAATGAAACTATGAAGGAAATAATGAAAGAATTGAAATTGGAAGAGGAAGAATAATATCACACTTTAAATATTATTTATCTATTCATAAATGATTAAAATGAGGGTAGCCATTGGTGGGACCTTTCAAATAATTCATGAAGGACATAAGAGATTGATAAATAAAGCATTTGAAATCGGTGATTACATTTTAATTGGACTTACAAGCGACGAATTTTCGAGGTCGGTAAGAACATATAATGTTAAGAGTTTTGAAGAAAGAAAAAGGAACCTCGAAAACTATTTGAAGATCTTTAATAAAAATTATGAAATAAGAAAGATAGAAGATCATTATGGTCCAACAATAGTTGAAGATTTTGATTCTATAGTTGTTAGTTATGAAACAAAACGTTATGCAATTGAAATAAACAATTTAAGAATATCAAAAGGTAAAAAACCCTTAAATATCATCAACATAGGAAGAGTACTGGCAGAAGATTTTATTCCAATAACTTCCACGAGGATAATGAAGGGAGATATTGATGAAAATGGAAAGAGACTCAAAAAAATAAGAATATCAGTTGGGACAAACAATGAATTAAAAATTAAAGCAGTAAAGGACGTATTTTTGAAGTATTTTAAAGATTATGAGGTGACAGGAAAAAACGTTAAACTAAATATTAATCAGCCACTCAATTTTGAGGAGGGTTTAATCTGCTCATACGAAAGGGCCTGGCAAGCTTTGGAAGATAATGATTATGGAATAGGAATTGAGGCAACTTTAATTTACAATAAAATTATCAAAAAATATTTTGATGTGCATATTGTTACGATTATAGATTCTTTGAAAAATGTAAATTATTCAATATCCAGAGGTTTCATTTACCCAGATTCTTTCATGGAGAAATTCAAATATGAAATAGGCCCAGATTTTGATAAATATTATGGAACAAAAGATATAGGAAAAAATGATGGTGCAATAGGATATTTGACAAATAAAAGCATAACCAGGTATGATTTAATAAAAGAGGCGTTGGAAATTGCCATTGAGCAAAAAAGATCCCCATTTTATTATCTATAAAAACACGTTGAGTGCATTCAACAAATCCTCTAATGGTATAACACCCTTTAAAGATGCTCCTGCAGCTCTGATATGGCCTCCTCCACCAAATGCTATTGCTAATTTCAATACATCAGGACCTTTGGATCTAAATTCAAATTTGGTAAATACAAAATCCCTGTTGAATCTCACAAACTTAACTATTAATATATCCCAATCGTCATCTACTATTTCTTGAATTTTGTATACAGGTATATTTGCCTTTGTTTCTATTATCGTTACCCTATAATTTTTTATAATAAACTTTTTAGTGTTTGATTTAATTTCATTTTCTATTTTCTTTATATCATTTTGAAATGCTTCAATCAATTCAATATTTTCTTCAATTATCGAATCAACATCTACTTCAGTCATTTTATAAACCAAATTTTCCAAAGCATATTCAACACCACGTCCTTTATAAAATCTCAGTGAAGATATAAGATCTCTGAATTTTATTTCTTTATCATTTTGAGGTTGATTTTGATCAAGATGATTTGCCATCTCAATTAGGTTGTCGTATATTAAATAAACATTTCCGATAACAGCTGCAGCACTGGGTTCATTCATGAGATGAATTTCAACATTATCGTAATTCTTAATAGGTGCCCATTGATGATGATCTATCCATATCGCTTTATTATAAACAGAGGCCAATTTTAAAGCAATTTCATTGGCGGCAATATCCAATACATATAGCTTATCTAAATTATCATCTCCCAAAATTGATCTCGCAATAGAATCCTTTATTATAGATGGGTTGGAAAAATAAATTCTCTTAGGTCTTTCTACATATTTCACTATTAAATATGCCGAAATAACTCCGTCAGAATCCATATGAGTTATTAAATTGCACATGAATTATCACGTTTAATTTTAGAATTTATTATATCAATAAAATTTTTTCTGTAATTATTTTACATTTTCCTTATTTTCTTTTTGAACATTTATATTTGAATTATCTTTTAAATCATTAATGTTTTTTATCTGATTTATCACTGAGAAAATTTTTATATTCATTTTTAGGTATTGAAAATATTATAGGAGGTGTCAATATTGGTTTATAAGACTTTATCAGTCTTAATTATAATTGCGTTGTTATTAACGTCTTTATCATCAATAATGAATCCTACAAGTGTTTCTATAAATAATTACAAACTGAAGGCAGAAAATTATCCAACAGTTTATGTTTCAACACAATTCGTCATTAATTCAACAACGGTAGATCCAATAACAGGTCAAAAGGGATTATATGGATTTTCGGACAATGTTGTTATTACACCTACGGGTAATTTAACAGTTAATAATGCTACCCTGTATTTCATTTCCGATCAATTATCTCCAGTAACTTTAACAATACAATCAGGTGGAGTTTTATATTTAAACAATGCCATTTTAACTACAGAGCCAGATAGATACGCACCAACGTTAAATTTCACAATTATTGACGATGGTGGGACCCTAATAATTAAAAATTCAAGAATATCATATCCAGGTTGGTTTAATATATCAAATTCCAATATTTACATAATTAATTCTACTTTTAGCTCTCCCTCTCCAAACCAAATATCAATGGCAAATGATTTTGGTTATCAAGCTCAATATGATTATTTGATAAATCATGGACCAGTTCCATATCTAGTTAATGATCAAATTTTTATAAATGGTGGGGCATTTATGAATTTACCATCATGGGTACCTTCAAATACAATTTTAACTGTTATTACTGGAACTGGAAATCTTATTACAAACAAAGTATATGCAGGTCAGACAGTTACAGTTTTAAAAACCTTTAGTTTTCCAATGAGTCTATTTCCATATTTAACGTTTTATAACGCAACTTTAACAATAAATTATACAACATCAAGTCTAAATTCTACTGGGGCCACAATATATCCTTATTTCAAAGGTGTAACAACACAACCGTTGCCTTCTCTATCTCCTAGCATTAAACCAACATCTTACACTTGGAATTTAATATCCTTTTCAAGAGATATCTTTTTGGTTAATCAGTCATTCTTTGAAACAAATGGTAATATATTTATAAATGTGACTGGTCCTAAAGTAGGATATATCACCATAAATTCAATTACAATAAATCTATCTGATCCCATAAATTACAATAACCAAAATGATTTTTATTTACACAATTTCAATTTAATCAATTCTGTTATGTATGCAAAGGATTTATTTATCAGCTTAAATAGTACATATGTAAATGGAAACCCGCAGAAAAACATGATATTCATGCAAAATTCTCGAGCATATATATTAAACTTTACCATTATAAATACAACAGTTAATAACTACGATCCTCCATATTGGATGGATTCGAATTCAGCCATTTATTTATACAGATATGCTGTATTCAAATTATACAATTTTAATAAGGAGCCGATATCTGGAGTAAACATATCCGTTAGTCCAGATATACTTAATCAATATCAGGGGACAAATGTAGTTTTAAGTAATTCCACGGTAAATCAATATAATACAATATTATATTCAAAATTCTCAATATCTAATTCATTTAAAACAAATCTTTCTGGAATAGGAATAGTTCCATTATTCAGTGATATAGTTCAAATGCAATATTGGCCAAATGCATTATATGGAGGAAATTACCTATTTAATTTATCTTTAAATGGGCGTGTTTTAAGGAATATGGAAATTGGTTTGCCACCATTTCCAAATCTCTATACAAAAATGAATTATTACTTAATTCCAATGAAAATAGTAATTCCCCAGATAATAGTGACAAATGTAACTTCTTCAATGATGATGATACACAATCATAATTATACCATAACAGCAAAAATAAAGGTTTATGGTGGTAATCTGACAAATGTACCAGTTCAATTTAAATTGCCAGGTTTTATAAAAACGGTTTATGCAAATTTATACACAAACAGAACAAATAATGTGTCAGTCAATTATATAGTTCCAGATAATATAGTTCCTGGAAACTACACATTAAATGTTACCGTAAATCCAACCAAGTCAATATTGGAGAGCAATTATTCAGGAGATTATTATGTAGAAAGGATCACAATATATCCAGATGTAGAAATAGCAATATCTTCAATAAAATTCCCACCTATAGTATTGTATTCCAATTTATCTATAAACATTACTGTTAGCAATTTAGGAACAGATCCAACAGGTCAATTTGAGGTATACATGAGACTACTAGGTCCAAATATGAATGCAACAAAAACCTGGTATATATCTTTGAACGGTAAATCATCCATAATATTGAATTATAGGTTTACTCCTACAAATCCAGGGTATTATTATGCCTACGTGAAGGCATATTATTACTGGGATATAAATCCTCAAGAAATGGTTTTAAGCAATACTACACAATCAAGCATAATTTATTATTTCATACAAACACCTTCCAATTATGTTGTTTTATCAAACATCACATTCACTCAGCCAATGAACATATTATTATTCACGAAGATTGGTGTTTCAAATGTTATTCCAAAATATGCACCAAATGTAACTGTATCATATTATGATCTATCTGATGGAATATTCTTAAACAATGTTATGACTTATTATTCAAATGGCTATCTCTATGCAAATTTAACCACAAACTATTTCATGTACGGGCATACGTATAGGATTGAGGCAATATTGGCAAATCCATATTACAACCTTTCTAAGATAACATATGTTTATTACAACTTTACAATTAACATACCATCAGTTCAAATCTCCGTCTCATCTATTTCATCCTCTACCGGTCCATTCATGAATGGTAGTGTTGTGCCAATATACGTCAATTTTACGGTTGGCCCTATATCCATAACGAATTTAAATATAGTATTGCAAATTCCATTGCTAAACATCCAGAAGGTATGGGTATATAACGCAACACCCGGAGAATTTGTATCAGTTATTTATTATTTAAATACTTCAATATTGCCTTTCAATAATAGAAATGCCGTGCCCGTAACATATTATGTTTATGTTACTTACCCGCAGATTTATCCATATTATGTAGTCCTATATTCAAATTCATTCACAGTATTTGAAAGGCCAGAATTAACAATATTACAATTTACATATATACCAAATAATAGCATAACATATATAAGTAGCCTAAATGAATTAAACATACCTATAGGAGTATCTTTCGAAATAAAATTGTCTATTGAAAATACAGGGGGTTGGACAGCTATAGGTACAACATACATAAATATAACCATGAATGGTACAACAATATTTACAAAGACCGTGAATAATATAACTCCAGGCCAAATAGTTAATGTATATTACAATTTGACCGTAAATAATTATGGGTTAACGCCCATTACCGCTTATGTCAATTATACAAACATAGTTCAAAAGGTACCCGGACCAAAGTCTGCAACATTCTATTATTATGGTGTAATGCCACAAACAACTGTATTTGTAAGCTTTAATCCATCTCCACCATACCAGACAGGTCAGTCATTTACAGTTAGTGTAATGATTGAAAATAATAATGCCACCAGGCAACAGGGTAGAATCGTGTATATGAAAAATGTTCCTGTAGATTTATATATTGGACCATACTACTATACTGGAAATACAGGGGCATCAGGTGTTGCAATATTCTCCATCACAGTTAAATCTGCAGGAAATTATCCTATAAGTATAAGATATTCTTTATCATCCAGTGTTTTGACTTATAATTATCCAGAAGAATTATCCATATCATCTCCTCCTATATCTATTCCACTCTGGATCATTGCGATTATTGTAGTTGTTATTGTGATCGTTGGATTCTTTGGATATTCTTACATGAAGTACAAGAAAGTTGAAAAGAATCTGATGGTATGCGGAAACTGCGGAAGTCTAATACCTGCTGATGCTGATAAATGCCCAGTGTGCGGTGTTGTATTCGAGAAAGAAAATGTCAAATGCGGTAACTGCGGTTCATGGATTAAGAAGGATGCTAAATACTGCCCAGTGTGCGGTGTTGTTTATGCTGAAGAAACAGATCCAGAATACCAGAAGTTAGTTGAATATAAGAAAGAGTATGATCTTGAAATACAGAAATACAAAGACGAAGCTAAGAGAGATCTTGGTGATAAGTTCTCAGATGAGGAATTCTATAAATGGTGGTCAAATAAGCCAGAGTTTATGACATTTGAGAGATTCTTAGAGAGAAAAGGAGAAGAGTCTGGACCCACGGTGATATGCCCAGTATGCGGTACACCGAATCCAAAGGGATCAAAATATTGTAAAGTATGTGGTTCACCATTACCACAAGAAGAAAAGAAATAAAAGTTTTTAAATTTTTATTTTTTTAATTCATTTTGTATTTTTTCTATCATTGTATCTGCATCTTTATAATATTCGCTGACTATTTTTGCAACATCCCTGTAATTAGAAACTCCTAATTTTTCCATATATTCTAATACCAGCTCCCTCCTCCTTACCTCTATTTCCATTCTTCTTGGAGACCAGTTTCTAATGGTTGAAATTTTTTCATAAACATATGAATGACCGCTGTAATTGAATGTATCGTCTCCTGGATTCCAGACATAGGCATTGTTTGTAACCAATTCATTTGTTTCAGGATCCAATGCCACAATCTCTGTGAGAGCCTTTACCCTCCTTGTCATCTTTGGGCCTACTTTAACTTGGCCCTGTAATAGAACAATATCCAGTGACGTTATTAGGGCCCTTGGAAGATTAATGGGTGGATTTTCAAGTCTGTGTACCAATGATTTAACATCGTCTGCATGGAATGTAGTATAACATGTCTTACCGGTTGCCATTGCCTGAAACACTGTATATGCTTCTGGTCCTCTTACCTCTCCAACTATTATATACTGAGGTCTTTGCCTTAGAGCTGCGGTTAAAAGATCAAACATGTCAATTTCTCCAGCCTTTTTACCTGTAACTGGATTATACTCCCCATAACCCTCTCTAGTTAGACCAGGTATCCAATTTTCCTGTGGAAGATTTAATTCCCTTGTGTCTTCTATACTAACTATCTTAGCAGTAGGTGGAATAAATAAAAGTGTTGCATTCAAAGTGGTTGTCTTCCCTGAAGCTGTACCTCCGGCTATTATCATGCTCATTCCATTTTCCACTGCAAGCCATAAATAGGCCATCATTTCTCTCGACATTGTTTTAAATTTTATCAAGTCCAATGGCGTAAATGGATTTGGTTTAAATCTTCTTATTGTAAATGATGATCCCCTTTTTGTTACATATTTCCCAAGCGTGGCCTGTAATCTTGAACCGTCCGGAAGTGTTGCATCAACCATAGGATTTGCGATAGATATATGCCTTCCAGATTTTTGTACAATCCAGACCACAAATTTATCGAGCTTTTCATCATTTTCAAATTTTAGATTCGATCTAATGGATTCATATTTTCTATGGTATATGTAAATGGGAATGTTAACTCCATCACACGATATATCTTCTACCTCAGGATCTATCATTGGAACTTGTAAAGGTCCATAGCCAACAAAATCTCTATTTAAATAATAGATGTATTTGCTTTTTGTCTCATTCGTAATTGATTCCCCTAAATTTTCCAGTACTTGATCCATTAAATCTATAAGATACCTTTTTCTTTGATTTTCATTTTCAAATTCTTTATAATTAATTAAATCGATGATCCTCGCCTTTATAGTATCAAATAACTTTTGTTCGGCTACATTTAAGGGAGGTTCAATAATTTCATATAAATATTCATTATATAAATTGTTAAATAAAATCCTAACATATGAATATGGTTTTTCTATAGGCATAATTTCTACTTGCTTTAAACTAGGGTCTTTTATTTCTGGAATTGGTGTCTGATAGCTAGTACTCATGTAATTTACATCAGTCGGTGATAAAATTTTTAAAGTTTTATTTTCAATATCTTTATTAACGAATGGCTTTACAATTTTAAGATACCAAGTTCCATATTTTCGTTTATTTTCAACCATTTTTTCACCTCAGGCCAAACCCATAATTTTTAAGAATAAATATCCAGCAATAAATAATACAAATCCCAAAAAGAATCCAGATTCATATTTTCCATTGGAAAGAACTCCTGCAATAATTCCATCACCTAGCCCATTTATTAGAGTTGCTGCTACAAATAGAAATTCAACTTGTGGTATTAGTTTATAATTTACTGTAACCGGTGTACCGGCAGACGTTGAAGCACCTGCTAATGCACTACCTGCCTTATACATTTCAGGGAAGAAACTGGCGGCAAGGATTAAAATTGTAGCAAGAAATACACCATATGCAATAAACATGACAAAAACGTATGTTTGCATTTCAATTACCCTTTCCTTTTCTACCAATTGCTCCTCTAATGCAGCATGTGAAACCATGTGCAAGACGTCTGAAACATTACCACCAGATTCATTAGCCTTTATTATAATGGTTATCATCCTTTCCACTAAAGGTGTCCTAATTCTTTCTTTAAAACTTTCAAGTGCGTCTTTTACAGGAACTCCCCACTCTATTTGTGCAGCCATCTTTTTAATCTCAGCTGTTAATGGTCCGTATCTTCCATTGGCAGCCACTATTATACTATCCGACAAAGTCATACCAAATCTTGAAGCCTCAGCAAGATCTCTTAAAAAGTCTGGAAGTCTTGCTTCTATTGCTTTAATTCTCTTATTTTGCAAATTCCAATATATGCCATATGGGCCAAAGAATAGTGAGATTCCTATTACAACTAAATCCAAAGGTTTCAAGACACCAATAGTTTTACCGTTAATCGCATAAATCGCCCCTATAATAATAAAAATAAATCCAATCACAATTGATGTATACCAGATCAATTTCCCCTTATC
The DNA here is from genome assembly GCA_039794005.1 of Thermoplasmata archaeon. Classification (GTDB taxonomy): domain Archaea; phylum Thermoplasmatota; class Thermoplasmata; order Thermoplasmatales; family ARK-15; genus JAGDXR01. The sequence goes on along the minus strand of JBAMMA010000004.1, from coordinate 24,792 downwards.
CTTATTTTTAGATTTAACAATATTTCCATTCATGCCACCACCTCACTTGTTGATTTAATTATCCAAGCAAAAACTCCAATTAAAACGGGTAGCATAACAAATACGGTAAATTCCAATAAAATCATATTTGTTGAAGAATTTGGAGTAATCAATGCCATTATTGCAATGATAATGATTAAGAAGAGTGGAAATGCAACTCCTACATTAACAAAGCTTTCAGCAAACAGTGCTATAGTTTCCATAGTTCTTTTCATCTGCAATTTTCTCTCATTTTCATATTCCTGGGCCTTAGCAACGAAATATGGTTTCAATCTTCCTCCTGAAGTAGATGTTGTTACCACACCCTGTAAAAATTCTGACCATTTTTGGCTCGGAGATCTCTTTGCAGCATCTCTTAAAGATGTTAATATATCTTTTCCCAACAATTCCGTATCTCTTGTTATCCATTCCGCTTCTTTAGCTACCTCTCCATATTCAGTTCTTGTTGCAAGTTCTTTAAATATCATATCTACGTTAACATCTGCCGATGCTAATGCTGAAATAAAATTCATAGCCGATGGAAGTTTTCCATCTATTTTTTTACCTCTAGTTTTAGCAACAGATGCAGGATTTCCCATCATAATTACATATACAATCATTGGAATAATGATCGTGGCCAATAGTGCTATTAAAATTAATATAATAATTCCTAAAATTACACTTATTACTAAAAACACAAGCATTGGAATAGTTATTAAAAGTGAAACCAGGTAGACATAAGCTATGTACTCGTGTGCCCTTAAAGGCATATGGGCTTTTAATAAATCATCTGCAAGTTTTGATAGGTTTTTATTTTTCATAGCTCTTTTTCCAAATAAAGATAAGGCAGTTTTCTGTAATGGTGTTAAAGTTGAGAAAGATGGTCCAGTACCTTTTGGAACACTAATCTTATAAATTTTATTAGGCTCAGGCGATAGTGGTTTTTTACCCCTAATTATATCAAAAAAACTTGGTTTATTTTGATTTTTATTTACCGCCATTTTAATCACCTCACCTCGATTCCATTGTAATCATTAAATACGATGTAATTACGTTTACCTGAATTACATTTGAAAATGAGATTTTATTTTTATTCAAGGTTAAATATTGGCCGTTATATCCATATAAAATTGATTGTGAATAATACCATGATGCTAATGTGCTTGAAAATTGATATGTTTTATTTATTGTTATATTTACATATTTAAAACCAGTTGCATTTGTAAATGTTGTTCTTGTTATCCCCATCAGAGAGATTAGTAAATCTTCCGTATTAGTACCGGTGTTTGATCCAGGCATTCCAATTATATTATAAATATAATAATTCAATATATACCCTTTAGATGTATTTTGAATTGAAAAACTTGGGCCAACAAAAATCGTTGATGTATTGTAATTTAAATTATATCTTATTATTCCACCATTTACATAAATTATTTTCTCCTGTGGATAATAATTATTGTATGCATAAATCTCAACATATCCTGTAGAATTATCTTCGAATATAAACTTACCTTTATTGAATATTGTAATATTTGTGATATTAGAAGAAATAGAAATTTCTAATTGAGAAGGCGTGGAGGGTGCAAATATTGGTATCCCCGGCGCTCCCATAGGTACATTTACAGATAGTGAATAGTTTACCTGATCTGTAGCTACCAGTAAATCTATAAAGGTTTTCATTTGTGACAAGGAATAAATAATTTGAGAATCATGTTGTGCTTCATTTGTTTTCATATAAACAGGAACATATTGTGTCATAAAAGCTGAAATTAATGTTACAATTAACAATAATGCAAATAATGTACCTATTACTGAAGCAACACCCCTATCTTTATAAAATAATTTATTCATACATCAAAATTATGGATATTATCTTATTTAAATTTTATTAATTATAAAAACTTAGATTTCCTAATTCAACTAAATAATTATTAATATAAATAATTTTTTGAAAATAAAATTTAAAAACAGCATTAAACTTTTATATCAAAATATCAATTAATTTTATGTGAATATATTAAACAAAGAAAATGGAATATCTGAAATACTATCAACACTTTTAATATTAGCTTTAACGGTAATTTTAGCTTTAGCTTTGTATTTGTATGCTTCTGGTCTATATACAGGTGTTACATCATCGAAAGGTACATCTTCATATTTACAAATGTCAGTAATCAGTGAACAAAATGATCAGTATGTTTTTATAGTGGAATCCGGTTCAATTCCATCCCCATTCTATCTGTATTTGGAAAGCCCATCCGGTCAAAATCTTATTAATTCTTATGGAGTAGTTTTGACAACAACACCGGTTAAAATATCTGCAGATAAAGGAAAAATTACTGTTACAATTGTTGATGTAAATAATGATGGAAAACTCGATGCAGGAGATGTAATAATAATAAATTATCAGAATCTCGGAACATCTTTATATGGTTATTCTTTCAAAATAATTTCAGGTAATATTGTTTCATATAGTTATACATTTACGTCAAATGTTTAAAAATTAAAAGAATAAAATTTAATTATTAGAGATTGATTAAATTACATATGAAATGGTTTTGGGTCATATTTATCGTATCTTTATTGTTGGTTTCTGCATTTCCAATGAATTATAATTCATATCCTCATGTTAATTATTTCAAAGAAAATAGACAGGTAAAGAATTTTTATAGCTATCCGCCAGTATGGGTTAACAGCACATTTTACATAAATGAAAATACTAAAGATCCTTTAACCGGGAAGTATGGATATTATGGGGTGGATACACCCGTTATAATAGGACCAACAGGTAAAATTGTAGTTCAAAATGCACATTTATATTTCCTATCTAGCATATACAATATTATTTATTTTATAATACAAGGGCAACTAATTGTTAATAATGGTAGCGTAACTGTAGCTCCAAATATGTTAGGTCCTAGTTTATATTTAAATATGACAGTATCAACAACAGGTGCTGTTTATCTTTATAACTCATCGTTATCATTTTTTGGTAATTTAAATATTTATGGAGGGTCTTTTTATGCATATGACAGTAAAATAACCGGTGTAAACCAAACTTCTATTCAAAAGGCAATTCAATTTGGAATGAATAAAACAGGTGCTGAAATGGCTAAGTATGCACCATCTATAAACATATCATATTCAAATAATGTAAAATTAATAAACAGCGTTATTTCCCCAATGTTTAAGTCTTATCCATCCAACGAATCATTATTAGCTGTAGGATACTCCCCTTATTTAAAAAGCGTTCCAAATCCGGGTTTGAATTTAATATCTGAAAATTATACGTTGCTGAATCCTGTTCAGTATTATTATTTGATTGAAAATATAACGGTCAATATCTATTACAGAACAGGCTATAATTTTGTTCCAGGGACATCAAAAGGAATTGTTGAACTTACGACACCTGATGGTTCATATACCTTATATTCAATGACAAAACCAATAAATGGGTCATCACCGGTTTTGACATTTCAGATTAATCTCACAAAACTTCCAATACAAAATAGAACCGCGTTTGTTTCACCACCAATGTTTATTGGATATTATTTAAATGGAGTAATTCGAGTATTTATAGATCAGGCTAGAGCTAATGAAATTATTGTATCATCCGTTTTTGTAAATTTTAACACTCCTTTGAATGTGTCTAGATATATGCAATATCATATCATTGTAGTTAAGTCATCAACTTTTTATATACTAAATTCTTATATTGATTTAAATTATAATCTCAATGCATCTTATTACGATGCATTATATGCCTATTCTTATTCTACAATTTATTGGTATAATACCTCAATAAATACAACATCCTCTGGAATCAATATTCCAATTTTTGAAGATTCATCAACAAACATTTATATATTCAGAAATGCAATTGTTTATGCTAGGAATTGGGATGGAACATATGTAGTGGGTTCATCTGTAAATATATTACCATATGATATTGGCATTTCTCAATCCTATGTAAATAATCTAAATAGGATCATATGGAATATTTATAATCCATCGTTTGTTACAAATTCTTCAGGAATTGTAATTTTACCATTACTTTCAGACGTTTTAAATTACAATTATTTCCCAAATGGATTGTATCTAGGAAATTATAATTTAACATTCTACAATCCTATAAACGGTGGAAAATTAAAGGAAGTTACAATATCATTAAATCATTTTCCAATGCTATCAACATTAAGCAACAACTATCCATACGTTATCAGTTTTAATATCCCAGATTTTAGAGTTATAAGTGTAAATGTTCCGAAACCGTTAATTATAGGTAAAACATACACACTAAGCGCTTATGTTGGATATTTTGGAGGACCGCCTACTGAAAATACAACCGTTATTTTTAAACTGCAAGGTCCTAAAGGAATACAGAATTTTGGAACTTTTCCTGTATTATTACAAAGGAATGCATCCGTAACAATAACAAATTCAATTAGTTTGTCGGGATTAGGATATGGGAATTATACGATTATTGTTGAAATTAATTCATATCATACAATTTTTGAAACAAATTATTTCAATGATATATTTAGTGAAAAAATAACTATATATCCAAATGTAGATTTTGCAATTGAAAATGTTAATCTCAGTGAAAGTTATTTATTGGTTCCAGTTAAAATATCATTCAAAACTCAAAATTTGGGTACAGATAGCTTCTTCACAGCTAATTTAGAGGTATATTATATTTATAATACAAAAGAATACATAATATTGAATAAGACTATTCCTAGTGCACCAGAAAATTTCTCAGTTAGCTTTATACCAAGTTTCCCAGGAATTTATACTTTATATATTATAATAAATCAAATATGGGATTATAATCAAAGCAATAATATATACGAACAAACATTAACGTTTAATGTTGATTATTTTGTTTCTAAAATTACTTATAATATATTAAGTAATCCAATTTCACCTAGTACAACATCAGTACAAGTCTCTCTTAATGTATATATTGGCTCTAAGAATGTTCTGCCTATTGATATACCTCCTCTTTTGGTAAATTATTATTTGAACAATATTTATATAGGGTCCTCTTATGTGAGAGGTTTTCAAAATTATGCTGTCTCATCATTAACATACACTCTTAGAGTTGGAAGTATTTATAATTTGAGAGTTTGGATCAATGCTAACAAAGCGTATAATGAATCAGATTATTCAAATGACAATGCCTCTTTCACAATACAAATACCCATAGTTAATGGATATTCAATATTACCTGGCTCGGCGCAATATAATTCTACATTAAATGTATATGGAACGTTCAATATTACTACAGGCTCATTATCAAATACTGTAATATTATTAAAAATAGGTCCTAAACAATGGAATTATTATATAGGAAATTTTACAGGGTATTCTTCCTTTAATTTCAGGTTTAACATATCATTAGTTTTATTGCATATTACTACACCAACAGTATTTGAAAAATATTCTGTCTTAGTAACCGGAGATCAATTGAATGGAAGCTCTGTAATAATTGGTTCAGGAAATATTTTTATCTATTACCCAGCTTCAATAAATGTTACATATTTTGGTATATATCAGAAGGCTAACTATACATTAGGGATGTTTGTACCTTTCAAAATAGTATTAAAAAATATTGGTGGCATTGCATCGACACCAATGTATGCCAATATCACTTTGGGAAATTACAGTAAAGAATTTTTAGTACCATCAATTCCTGCACAAAAAACATACATAATGATAGTAGATTTTAATTTAACACAGGTGGGGCCACTAACATCATATTTACAGTTAGGCACATTAAATATTACCGGTCCGATAATCAATGTAGGTTATCCATATATCCAACCATATGTTATAATGTCATCACACAATGTTTTAGGCGGAAATTATTTAGAAGTTCAGGCCTATCTTTTAAATTTAAATGCGACGCAAGAATATGGATATTCTATTTATGAACCAAATTATCCTGTTTATTTATATCTCGCAGGAAGATCCTATATGGAATATACATCCTCAAACGGTTCTGCGGTATTCTTAATACAAATACCAACTAACATCTCTGGAAATTATACAGTTAGATTATCATTCAACAGTGGAGGTCAATTAACATATCAAGATGTTGGATATGTCATTATATCACAACCATTCCCAATATTAACAGTATCAGCAATTTTGATTATTATAATTATATTTGTTTCATTATACTTTGTAACAACAATACAGGCAAAACATGAATTTATGAGAAAGAGAACTTGTCCAAATTGTGGTGCTCCAATTTATGAGAAGGCAATAAAGTGTCCAGTTTGCGATTATAACCTTGAAGAAGAAACCGATCATTGCTATGTTTGCGATACATTATATCCAAAGCATTCCAAGTATTGTCCAAATTGTGGAGAGATATTCACAGACGAAAGAGACTTGGATTATGCATTTTTATCGACTGTTAAAGATGAATATGATAAAAAATTGGAAGAAATACATCTCAATTATCTACAGATGAGAAAGCCAGAGTCTGAATTCTTTATATGGTGGATGAATAATAAAAATTATGAGTCATTCAGATTATATCTTTTAAAGGAAGAATTCCAGCAGAAGAAAAAGGAATGTCTAAGCTGCGGAGCAATCAATGATATAGATGCTGATATATGTAAGGTATGCTCTAAACCATTACCACCAAGTTATACAATTCCACCTCCAATATTGGATGGATTCAGGAAAGGAATATTGGATTGGGGAACAGGGATGGAGATATATTCATCCGTTTCGAAACCTGGTGCAGAATACACAGTTCAATCATTACCACCTTTAGTAAGGATAGGAATCAAGTTTTCAAAGTTGGGTCAACTATTTAAGAAAAATATGAGGAGGAAATTATGAATTTAAAATTTAATAAAAAAGAAAGAGGCGTTGCGGAAGTATTAGGTTTCCTCCTTGTTATAGTGGCAGTATTCATAATATTCGATGCATTCATGAACACCGTAGTGCCATCATCGGTGAGCAGTGCTGAGGCACAACATTATTCACACGTAATCTCACAAGTTTTTCAAATTAAGTCTGGAATAGTTACTTCAACATCTGTCAGTTTCTTCCCATATTCAATATATGAAAGTGTAGATTTGGGTACTCAAAGTATACCTATATTGGTTCCTCCTTCTCCAGGTCAAATTAATATAATTCCATATCACAATGATAATTTCATAAATATTTCATTTTCAACACCGCAAGGGCTACCGGTATATTTCAATGGATCAACATTTATTGAAATATATCTACTCAATAGGGTGTATCCTCAAGAAGCAATATATTTCGATAATGGTATGATCGCGACAGGATATCCAAACATTAATGTAAAAAATCTTTCAGTGCTATCTAATGGTGTTGCAAATTATTACAATGGTACATTCAGCATTTATATTATATCAGATTCTGGAATACCATATTCATATTCTGGTACTGGTTCTGTAGGTTTATCAATAAATATAAATGCAGTAACATATGATAATTATGCTGATTCCGGAACCATTAATTTAATATTACATGATCCCCTCTCATATCTTTGGGCAAATTTTCTGAAAAATATAACAAATGGTAATGCCCAAATACAAAAGAAAGGACAGTATTATGAAGTTATAATAAATAATGTAAATTATGTTAGGATAGTATATATAAATGTTGATATAAAAATTATGGAGGCTCTATCATGATACCCTCAAATATTCCAATCACAAAATTCGAATCTAATAAAAAAATATTCCAAATACCACAGATTACAAGTCCTCCCCAAAAGAAACATGAAAATGATATAATATATCCAATTGAAAAGGGTGTGGTATATATTGGTTTACATTTCAATTCAGATATAGAAAATTACATGTATTATATATATGAGCCTCCAGTATCTCCATATATTGCATCTATAATTAGGGCATTTCCAGAATATATTACAATACATTACAAAGGAGGAGAAATAAATAGCAAGCTTATCATGCAATATTTAGATAAATTCATAGAGTTCAACAATTTCATAGTCAATAGAAAAGCGTACTATACAATTCTATATTATATTGAAAGGAACATGTTTCATTACGGTGAAATAACACCAATTTTAAATGATGATTTAGTAGAAGATATATCTCTCACAGGCGTAAATAGGCCTATTTATGTATATCATAGATATACAGGTTCAATCCCTACATCATTAATGTTTAAAAGCGAAGAAGAGGCCAATCATTTCATATTTAGGTTGGCAGAAAAAGCCCATAGAACAGTTTCTTATAGGGAACCATTATTAGATGCTTTTTTGCCAGAAGGGCATAGACTAAATTTATCCTTGGGCAATGAGGTAACGGCCTTTGGTCCAACATTCACCATAAGGCGATTTAAGATGTCTCCTTTGACAATTTTTGACCTCGTTAATTCAGGAATGGTTAGTTATGAATTGTTATCATACTTATGGTTACAAATTGAAAATCATAGAAATGTAATGATAATAGGGACAACTGCAGCAGGAAAGACAACAATGCTCAATAATCTTTTAACATTCATCAAAGATGTAAATAAACTCGTAACTATTGAAGATACCCATGAATTGTACATTGATCATGATAATTGGGTTGCAACTATTACAAGGCCTGGTGTAGGTATAAGAGGTTCCTCTGGAATAGAGATGGGAGAAGTGGATATAATGACATTGCTAAAAGTTTCATTAAGACAAAGACCTGAATATCTCGTTGTTGGAGAATCCAGGGGAGAGGAAACACAAATACTATTCCAGGCAATGGCAACTGGGCATACTGGATTGGCAACATTCCATGCAACAGATATACAATCATTTGTTTCAAGAATAGAAAATGCACCAATTAGCCTGCCAAGATCAATGTTAACACTTTTATCTGATATTGTGATAATGCAAGCTTATGTTGAAAAGATGGTGGAAAAAAGAAGAGTAAAGGAAATTGCCGAGATTGCAGGATATGATCAGACAAAAAATCAATTACAGTTTGTATCCGCTTTTAGATATGATCCGGTTACAGATTCCTTCATAACTGATACATCAGCACCCGGATATAAGGCTATTGCTACGTTACAACATATTTCCACTATGGACGTTTATAGAGAAGTTAGAAGGAGAGCAGAATTTTTAAACACGTTGGAAAAGCTTTATAAGGGAAAAATATCAAACAAGGAATTGCATAAATTTGTTCAGGTATATCATTTGTTAAAAGATGTAGAAGTAGTTGAATTCCCCATTTATCTTAAGAGATATGAGACATATATTAAGGAGGGGAAGGTATGAAGATATTAGATAATTTTAAATCACATTTTAGATTTTCAGTTTACTTCCCCTTTGTTCAGAGAAGGATATCGGATATCCAAAAAGATCTCAATGTTGCCAGGATGCATCTACAGGCCGATGAATACATAACATCAATATTTGCATTGTTTACCTTGTTATTAATTTTATCTATAATAATAGGATTCATATTAATTATTGAATTTTATAATATAGTATTTTTGTCAATAATCATAATTCCTTTCATTTATCTGTATGTTGGATTTAAGTACCCATCTATAAAGGCGTCATCAAGACTTAAAAAAATAGATAGGCATTTAGGTGAGGCGTTAAGATTTTTCGCCAATTTAAGTATGAGTAATATTACCATGTTAGAAATGTTGGAAGAGGTATGCAAAGAAAAGAGTTTCTCTACATTAAGTGATGAAGCATGTGAATTGGTCACATCAGCAAAATTTGCATCAAAAGATATATTCAAAATATTAGAAGAATATTTAATGATGACTACTCAAAAATCTAAATGGTTATTGTTTATACAAGGACTTGTTACTGCAAGAAAATCTGGAAGTATCGAAAGAGATTATATCTTGAGGGTTTATGAAGATTATAGAAATGATATGAACATAGAATACATGAAGTTAACAGACACCCTCAGTATGTATGCAGAGATATTCATAAGCATAGTAGTATCCTTCCCACTATTTTTGATCCTTGTATTTGCAATTATGGGAATAGTTTCGAAACCTGCCATAGCAGTTGCATCAATGTATTATATTTTATTGGTAAGTCTATTGTTGATCCCTCTTGGAGGTTTCATGGTTGCTTGGTTATCAAAAGTTGCCCAGGAGGGATATTGATGGAATTTAAAATTAAGGAGTCTGAAATAGATTTGATTTTTCTATCTGCTTCAATAATGGTTATGTTTTTATTCCTATTCATTGGTATTACATATTATGTAGAAGGCCATTACAAATTATCCCTTTTCATGATTGAATTATCGTTATTTTCATTTTTCCCTTATGGCCTATGGAATTATTTAAAGCTAAGGCATGAATGGATTTACAATCAAAATTTAATTTTGTTCCTGAACGATTTGGCAAATTATGTTAATACTGGGATGCCACTTAGAGAAGCTATTTTACAAACTGCAAAAAATAAATATGGTGTTTTCTCATCAGTTATAAAAGACCTTGAAGCAAGGTTACATATGGGTTTTAGTGTGGCCGATTCCATCGAGGCCGCATTTAGTAGAATAAATTATAAAAATAACAAAATAGTAAAAACTTTGTTGGTAATAGCAGATAAAGTAGGTGGGGATATTGGAGCATCAGTTTCCCAGTTAGCAATGGCATTTACATCATACATTAATGCAAAAAAATCCCAGATGGCAGCTGTATCTTCATACATGATTATTGCATCTATTGGTTATGGTGTATATTTATTTACAATAGCATTAGTATTTGACACATTATTCCCACAATTTGTAAAATTGTCTGGTGGTATAACTGCCTTTGGAAGTGGATTTTCTCTATCTTTGATTTATATACAACAATTTGAATACTATGTTTTCCTATCGGTAGTAATTTTAGGGTTTGTCACAGGTTTTGTATCATCAACTTTGAAGGAGAATTCATTTAAGTCAGGATTCTTTTATTCTGGTATCTACATCCTTGTGGCCATTATTACCCAAGCTTTGGTATGGGGGTTGTGAACAATGGCACTTTTTATAGGTAAAAGAAAAGGTAGAACTGGCGTAACATCCATAGTTCCAAAGGATTTATTAATAATGCCTCATGTTCCCACAGGCTATGTCGAGCTTGAATTCTATAATGTTGAACCCGGGTATTCCGCAGTAAAAATTTTTAAAGACGAGGGTGGATTCGGAGATGTAATTTACTGGGTAATTGAGCCTATTTTAACTTTAAAAGAGCAAAAGGAATTGGAAAGGTATATAAAGATATTAATGACAAGATTACCTGAAAAGATTACTTTTCAAGAAGATGTAAATATTGAGCTTAAAAAGAAGAAGTTGAGGGAATACATTTTAGAGGATATGATGAGTCGTGGATTTTCGAAAAGAAGTGGTGAAAAAATTTACTATGAATTATATAAAAAATATTTAGCATATGGTCCTTTGACTGTACCTATTAAAGATAAAAATAATATCGAGGATATTACTGTAACAAGAAATAAAGTATATATTTACCATAAAAAATACGGTTCAATAAAAACAAACATTGTTTTCCATAACGATGAAGATTCTGAAAAATTAATTAGAAAAATTACTGAGATGAGCGGGAAGCATATTTCATATGTAGAGCCCATTGTTGATTCCTCGCTCCCAGATGGATCAAGAATACAGGCAACTATAAGTAATGATGTCGTTATTACTGGTCCGGCCTTATCGGTTAGAAAATTCACCGAAAAACCATTTACGCCAATAGATTTGATAAGATCAAATACTGCATCATCCGAAATATATGCATATTTATGGTTAGCTGTTCAATATTTTGCAAATATAATGATTATAGGGGGAACAGCAACTGGTAAAACAACGATGTTAAATAGTATACTAATGTTTGCAAAACCATTTGCCAAAATTGTTAGCATAGAGGATACAAGAGAATTAAATCTCTATCATGAAAATTGGGTTCCTGCAGTAACTAGAGGAGCCGTGGGAGTAATAAATCCATATGGAATATATGAAAAGGTAGGAGAAATAACAATGATGGACCTAGTTAAAAATGTTTTAAGGCAGAGACCTGAATATTTAGTTGTAGGTGAGGTAAGAGGACAAGAAGCCGCATACATGTTTCAAGCGTTGGCAACTGGTAAGACTGGATACACGACTTTTCATGCTGAAGACGTTGAATCAGCAGTAAAAAGGTTAACAGAGCCTCCTTTAAATATTCCTAAAAATCAGATTGCAAATATAGATATATTTATAGTTTTAAAGCATGCAATTAGAAACAACATTCCCGTTAGGCGTATTTTTGAAGTTGATGAATATTATTTTGACAAAAATTATGAAAGGATGAATCTAAATCCATATTTTCAGTGGGATTCTTTAACAGACACATTTAAGGTTGGAATAGAAAGTTATATTTTAAGGAAAATTTCGGAGGTTCACGGCATTGATATTGATTATTTGAAATTCGAATATAAGAAGAGGGTAGAATTTTTGGATAATATGGTAAAATCAAATCAAATTTATGATGTTGTTTCATTTACAACAAAAATATTTAAGTATTATGCAAGCGAATCAGAAAGACAAAAGGAATATGAAGAGGTGGGAAGATTATGAAGTTTGTCGACTTGATTGGAATGGATGTAATAATAAAATTAAAGGATGAGAGTTCTTTAATTGCAAATGTCATAGATTTTGATAATGAAGAGAAGGCAATGCATATAATGGTATATGAGAATTATGCAAATAAAAAATTCAAAGATTATAAAATAATAAAATTGAAAGACATAATAGAAATAAATCCAATGTGATTTATTATATTGTTCTTATATTTGGTGATTCGAGGTCAAATTCAATACCATCAATGTTATAAGAAAGCCATTTATATTTTTCTGCTGGAATTCCCTGCACTCTAAATGTATGAATTATTTTGTCTCCAATCTCCTGGTCATGGAATTCTAACAATGCTGAAAAGTACGTGGACAACAATTGTATATCTCTATCAAATTGTTTAGAATATGTGACAAAAATAAACAAGAGTTTCCTTGTATTTTTTATAGAATATTTAATTGAATTCAAATATGAAGTATATTTAGAAATTTCCCCATTAAATAAGAATTTATCTATATTATAAACAATAAATCTTTCCCTATCTTCTGTGTTTTTAGAGACAAAGTTTGAAGCTTCTGAAATTATATCCTCTATGTTATCGATCTCCTTTATACTTAGCCTTGTAAGTTCTTCATCATTTAAATCTGATTTAAATGTGTTGAACAAAACAAGAAAATCATTTTTACTAATCCCATTTAAAATTACGTACACATTTTCATTTGATTTTAATCCACCATAAATCAATAGCAAACTAAAAAGATCTCCCCCGGCAAATGGTGTATATGAAACCATAATGGAATTTCCGTACGGTATTCCACCTTTCAATACCATGTCAATTTTTATGGATCCTGTTGATGCAAGATTTTTATTTCTTGATAAATTAAATTCCTTGTAATTTTTTAATTGCCTTAATATTTCTGACTTAATGTTTTGCTGTACTTCTTTCCCAGTAGTTTGAAATATGTTTGGAAACAAATCATCCTTCTTTTGTGGTATTTCTTGAGTTTGTATTTTAGTAGTTTCAACTTTTGATTTATCCTGGGTTATTTGTTTTTCGGAAGCTTTGGAAACCAATTTAATATAAGATTCTATGGCTTTAAATGGATCTACATTTGTTTTTTTCTGATATTCTTCAATTGCTCTCAATATATTTAATTGACTTTCTGTTAAATTTATATTAGGAACATTTTTAATTTTTTCTAACTCTTCTTTTAATCTAATAATCTCATTTTCTTTTTCTTCTAATTCCATTTTAAATTCATTGAGCTTTTCTTTAATAGGCTCAGTTATTATTTCTCCGCTAGAGAATTTTTTCAATTGTTCGGTCAAAATAGCGTTTGCTTTATTCAAATTATCTAATTTATTTTGTAACTCATTTAATGTATCCTGGAAAAGCTTAATCTTTTTTAATGCCTCGTCAAACTGGATTTTCAAAGCCTCATTTTCCTGTTTTAAGTTATTCAACTGAGCTTCTTTTTCATAAATAAATTTATCAAGAACCTTATTTTTGATTTCTTCCAGATTTATATTGGGATTATTCTTTATAAACTCTATAATATTTTTAACATTTTCAATGTATGTATCGAGGTTAATTGGAATCAAGAAATTTTCATTTTCATTAATAAATATTATATTAAAAAGAATTCCGTCGATATTTACCTCCCTCAAATACATAGCATTAAGAATCTTTAATTTACCATTTTCTTGAACGAATATGAAACCATTATCTATACCTAGACATTCCCCTTCAATTATTTGCGCATTATTTGTTTTTATTATACACCTGCTAACCATTTTCCCTATATTCTTTAAATTAACACAATTAATTAAATTTTATTTTACAATTTTGACAAGTTAAAAAATTTGATTATATGAAAATTTTTAATATTTCTGTTTTATGATTTTGCCTTATCAAATCCTTTACCATATTTAAATAACTGCTATCTCCATGATAATTATTTAGTATATAAAAATATATCAATAAAAGTCTATAATATGTAATTATAAGATTTTGGTTTTTAAATTTTTCCAAATCGTTGTAAATTAATTCCGTTGATAATTCATTTATATTAGGCATGTTAAAGAGTAATTTTAGAACATTAAAAATTTCATTAATTAGGACAGAATTGATTTTTTTTACTCCATTTTCTAGTATTTTATAAATGTTGTATATATATTCATCAATTTTCATTCCTTGTTTAAGATTATGTAACATAATATTTTGTAAATAAAAAGAAATGAATAAATAATCATCTATAGTAAATTTATTTTCCTTAATTTTTAAATATTCATCAAAATAATTTGATGCTTTTTCAAAATCTCCAAAATATATATAATATCTTATAGTATTATAATAATAAAATGAGATAAATTGACTTAATCCCGAATTTTTTAATTCAACAAATTCATCCAAACTGAAATTAATCTTTTTATATATAAAATTTATTATTTTATAATAAAATTTTAATTCGTCATATAGATAAACATCAGTTTTATTACTCGTGTAATTGTATGCCTTTTCAATAAACAGATATATATCGGCATAATTTCCCATTTCTAATGATAATTCTGCAATATTTATTGAGGATAAAAGAAGAGCGGTATAATTATTATTTGATAGAGATAATATATAAGAATTTATCATCATCTCATAGGCATCCTTTATTTCAAAATTATACCATTTCATAATTGCCAGATTTGAATTCGAAGAAATTATTAAGCTTGGATACCAATATTTTTTAGCTATTGAAAGAGTTTCACTGTAATATTCTATCCCTTTAGATATGTCAATCTCTGAATACACATTACCCAAATTATTATATGTTGATGCCAAATCGTAATAATTTCCAATATCCTTGCATATTTCAGCACTTTTTAAATAATAATCGGTTGCACTGTTTAAATCTCTTTTTTCATAATAAATATTTCCCAATAATCTATATATTTTTTGTAATATGTCATAATCTTTTAATTTAATTGCAATATCTTCTGCCTTGTTCAAAAATTTGATCGATTCATTTATCTTACCGTATATTTTTAATAAAATACTATAATAAAAATATGCCTGAGAAAGAATATTTAGGTCAGCACACTCATTAATTAAAGAATTTAAAATTTTATAACTATTATCATAATCTTCTTTTTTATAAAGATTTATAGAATGAATGATTTTAATTTCACAATCATTTTTAAACTTTTCGAACAATTTTTCAGAAATCATCAATGAATGCTCAAAATCTTCATAAAAGTTATAAATTTTTATTAGGGCTAGACCAATTTCTTTGTCATCAGTATGATATTTCCAACATTCTCCTAATGCTTTTAATGAGGTACTAAAATTTCCATTGTAATATTCTTTTAAACCATATTCTCTTAAGTAATTATGAGCTTTATCGTGTAAATTCATTGATAAATAAATAATGCCTAAATTTATGTAATCCTTAATATCCTCTAAATATTTTATTGCCCTCATTTTAATAAACATTTTTTTTGTATTTGATATTATTTCTTCCAATTCTTTTGGATTGAAATTTGTTGAGAGATAGATTAGATCTTCATTAATCCTTTTGATAATCTGAAGATTTTCTAATTGAATTATATCATCAATTTTAATATTAATATATTTATTTATATTACTTAATTTTATAGAATTATTTATATATGTTAAAAATAATAATAAATTTATCTGATCGTCTGATAAATTGTTTAGATTTACATTTTTATTCATCATTATTATATTTTTTATAAACTCCAAATTTTCACGACTCAATGGCTTTACAAAATTTTTATTTACTATAAATTTAAAATCTTCCAATATTTTAATAATTTTAAATGCATCTTTTAAAAATCCATCTGAATATTTATATATTATCTCTATTATTTTATTAGGCAATTGATATCCATTTTCTTCGAAAAATTTTATTAGATGTTCAAAATCTAAAGGTTCCAATTCATAAATCATTATATCATCTGATATGGATTTTAGATAAATTTGATCATTTTCATCCACATCTGTAAAAATAATAATTATTTTTACAGAATTTTCTGTATTTAATAATTTTCTAAAATTTATTATTAATAAGTCCTTCAAATCTGAGTTATATTTATCAAAATCATCAAAAATTAGAATTTTTGATTCATTACTTTTGCTTATATTTTCAAAATAATCATTTAATAACAATAATTTAAAGGATTCATTGTTAGAAAATGAGGAGGGAGAAAAAAATTGTAAGTATTTAATTTTACTGTATAATTCTCTATTTATTCCTAATGATTCTAATAGATTCTCAATTTGGTTCTCTTTTTCTGTGGGTGAAAAGTAGTTATAATTTATGTTATAGTTTTTAACCAACTTTAAAATAACAGATGTTTTTCCAGTACCTTCTTTTCCTGAAAGAATAAAGAATTTTTCCTTCATATTATTAACAAAGATATCAAAATATTTTGAAATTTCATACAAATTACATGTTATTTTCATATTCATTTAATAAATCAAATACTTTTATAATACCTTTTTCAGAAATTGTTTTATAATCGCTTAAAACATCTTTTAAAATAATATTATTATTCCTATATTTTTTCATAGCTATTCCAAATATGGTTTTGTAAATAAAAGTCTGATAAAATAAGCCGTTCTCTTTATATATTTTAATTAAATCATAAAAATCATTTATAATTTTTTCATCTTCAGAATCTTCAATTTTTATGAATAAATCAAGCAATTTTAAATTCTTATTTATATAATCAATATCATTTATGTATTTAATATATTTTAGATTATCAATTATTTTATAAATTTTATTTTTTTCATATGAATTTGTTGCAAGTAGGCTGTAAATATAGTAAGGAACAAAATCTATAATATCTATAATATTTTCGATTCCTAGATCCTCTAGATGATTAATTAAATGTAATTCTAAAATATTAATTGAATTCCAAAAATCTCTACTATAGAAAGTTAACCAAACTTTAATTATTAACGATCTGTTTATGTAATAATTAAGATTGGAATTTTCCAACAAAATTAAATTATTTTCCCATTCTGGATTGTCTCCATTTATTAACATCAAAATGTTTGATAAACTTTTTAACTCTATTATATCATATTTTTTACCCAGGTGTTCGGCATAATTTATACCATTGATCAAAAGATTCCAAATATCGTTGAATTCACCGGATTTTATTAATTGGTAGAAAAGATTTTTAACGGCTTTAATGCTATTTTGATAATCCTTTCGTATAATTGATAAAACATATGCTCTTTTTAATAAAAATATCATTTCCTTAATTTGAAAATTATATAAATAAATAAGTGAATTGTTTATATATAAAGGAATTAAATATTGTGGATACCAATATTTTTCAGCTAATTTTTGTGCTTCAAAATAATATTTTATACCTTCTTTAACATTTATTTCGGAATATATTTGACCTAAATCTATTAATGTTTCTATTAATTCATTCATATCACCAATAGATTCGCTTATCTCTTTTGATTGATTTAAATATTTTAGTGATTCCTCATAATTTAAATCCATTGAGAAAAGTCTACCTAATATTCTCAAAGATTTTGCTAAAATTTTATAATTTTTAATTTCTTTTGCTTTCTCCTTAGACATTTCAATAAAATATTTTGCACCTATGAATGAATTTTT
Source organism: Thermoplasmata archaeon (assembly GCA_039794005.1). Lineage (GTDB taxonomy): Archaea > Thermoplasmatota > Thermoplasmata > Thermoplasmatales > ARK-15 > JAGDXR01. Next base: position 6,545 of record JBAMMA010000004.1, on the reverse strand, counting down.
ATTGTAGAGATTTACACCTATCCCAAACAGGGCTCTTGCCATTAAATCAGGGTCTTTGGAAACTGTTAAAATTTTATTGTATAGGTTAAGGGATTCATTATATTTTCCACTTTCATAAAGAGCTTCAGCCAAAATTAATTTCAATTCTAAATCAATTTCTTTTAAATTTTCATTTATAATTTTTATAGTTTCTTCCCAATCCCCGTAAATCATCAATGTCTGAGAATAATATTTTATTAATTCCGGATCATCCCTTTTTATTTTAATTGCAATATCAAAGCATTCTCTGGCTTTTTTAAAATTGTTATTTTCAAATTCTTGAATTCCAAGTTTTTTAAGAATTTCATATGCTTTATCATAATTACCTGCTTTAAAATAATTGAATCCAGCTTCAAAATAATTTCCCTCTTCCTCTTTTATTTTTGCAATTTTTAAATGAGCATCTGAAAATTTAAAATTGGAAAATACTTTTTGTATATATTCTGAAAATTTTTTGTGTTTTATTTCTACTCCATCTCCTATTTCGTTTATTATGCCTTTTCTTATTAAAGAGTCTAAAGAATCTATAAATGTTTTTTCTGGAAGATTAGTGATTTCCAATAATTTTAATTCGTCTATTTTATTATTTAAAAACGTTAAATATAAAATTATAACAATTTCCCCAGGAGATAGTTCTTCTAAAATCTTTTTTTCCTCTATATTTTCTACAATAAATTTAGAGATTATACTTAAATAATAGTTTGTCAATTCTCCAACATAATATTTATTTACTATTAACTCATTTTTTTCCATCAATTTTATTACATCCATTATTTTCTTCAGATTTCCATTGGTCTCGGAATATATGTATGATATTATCTGTGTTGGTATATTATAATTTTCATTATGCAAGTATTCTATAACTTCATCTTCGGATAATTTTTCGAATTTAATCTCTTTAAAACCTAGGGATTTTAAAATTATTAAAATTTCATTCAAATTTTCATTAATGTTTTTAGAAGAATACGTTAATATTATTCCTCCCTTATTCTTATTTTTTATATGCTCAGTAATTATTTGAAATATTATCGATTGTAAATCTAAATCAGCCAAATCGATATTTTCAATTATCAGGTAGTTATTTTCATTATTTAAATAATCATCTAATTTCGATTTTATTAAAATATATGCTATATTTTCCTCATTCTTATTTTTTTTAATATCTAATGGAGAATAGGATAGTGAATATTTTGCAATTTTTAGGTATTGGTTAGATAGATTTAAAGTTTCAAGTATCTTTTTTAAGTTATCAGAATTTTCTTCCAATTTAATAGAAATATTATTTCCATTCCTTTTTTTTATCAGGTTTTTAATATAGAATGAAATGCCAAATTCATCTTGACCTTCAACTATAATATATAATCCCGAATTGAAATCAATTTTTCTTAAATCTGATGAATAATCTATCAAATCCATTCCAATAATTATTTATATTTAAAGTTAATAAATGTTTTCATTCTATTCCCATAATTTCATCGAAAAATTTAAAAAATATAATTTTAAAGAAAAGGGCTTGGAAAACCCAATTTCGAGTCATATAAGGTATATCATATTTATAAAGTTCAAAGTGTTTATAATGAAAAAAGAAAAGAGCACAGATCATTACCTATAACCACATTTGGAAAATAACCCCCGATGGCATGGATACATCTAAAATTAGAAAGAATTGTTGAAGAGTTAAAGCATATTATAGCGAAGGAGTATAATGCATCAATGTCATTCATATTATGGGTTAGTATATTCTTAAAGATTTCAAAGGAATATTTTCAGATAATGATTTAATATTTACCATTCGATAATAAGATTTATGCACAGTTCACCATTGAAAAATATTCGGTTGATTTATGAAAAATAATACTTAAAGAGATTCTGAGGGAAATAAAAATTAATAGGCCAAGTTTTGTGATCTTCCCAAAATTTTTCTCTGTTGTTAATATATGGTAATAGATTTAATACACGTATTTTCATTATCGAAAAATACTATATCAATCAAAATGGGCCATAATCCAAAGAATGAATCTTTCTCATATTCAGCTCTTGTATCTTTTTGACATCTATTAATAACTAACATGCATATTAGAAAATCTATGTTGGATTTTAAACAGGTATATCATCAATAATGATCACAAGAGAGAAAAGTGGAATAAAGCAAATATTATTTTTTTATGGCGGGAAATTCTATTCCCAAGATAATGTAAATGAATTGGAGCAATGGAAAATACATTGAATAATTCTTTTAAAAAGGAATCTTTCGATGATGAATTATAATTATGATAAGAGAAACATAAATTTTTTCATTTTTTTAGGATGTCAGACATGGTATTTGGAAAAAATCTTGGTAAAAGGAATATAATATTATTTCCTTATGAACATCTCAAAGCACATCAGGAAAATGATTATTTTAAGAACATTAAGGATAACAATATGGAAAAATTTTATTATAAATATAGAGAGATGGGAACGATATCAGTAATTAAAGATTTTAATGAATAAGGTGATAAGATATATGAAATCTTAAAGGTAATTGTAAATATTAATCAGATTTTTGAAACAGTTAAAAATGTGCTCGAGGCAGACCGACCATACATAAGAGATGATTATGAGCTTGAATAATTGGGGCCTGTGAATTCTGTATCAATGCTTTTTTATTACAGGATCCTCAACATATTAAGGTCAAAGAAAATGCTTAAGAATTATTTAGTAAAAGATTTACCGTTAAAACTATCAGGTATATATAAGATAAAGTTAAAATATAGATAGCTCAAGACAGAAATACCAAATATCAAGACAATCAATTGAAAATATTCAGATACCCATTATTTAAAAATTTGAAAAGTTATGTTTTAAATTATTTAATTTAATACCTGATTTCTGCAGAATTATTGCTGATGGAGAATATTCTTTGAATGAAAGATCATTTGCCTTTTTTTATTTTAGATTTAGATGTTATAAGCCTGAAAATATATACCAAATTTCTATTTTTGGAAATTTTTGGTAGATTTTTTCTCAGAATTCATTTTGTTCATGCATTTATATCTGGGAAAATTTAATGCTTTTTTTAATAATGTAGCGATATAGATTGTCTTGCAGGCTGTTAAGGCAGAAATAAAAGTATCAATTGGGTATTCTTATCAAATCTCTTTTCTTTTATAATAGTTTCCATTATAATTAATTTCTAATTTCAGTTTAATTTGAGCTAAATAATTGGCTTGGATTCTGAAATTATTTTAACTATATTTTTTCTTTAATTTTTCAAATTTTATGACATGAAGTATCATTAAGGCCTTTAAACATAATTATGGATTCTATAACATTTAATCACTGTATTATTTCAGGGTATTGTTAAAAAATAAAAATGCTCATGCATTTGCATGAGAATTAAGGTTTTATTTTTCATTACTCTCTGATTTCTGTAATAATGATTCAAAATGTTCTTCATGAACATATCTTCCGCCCATGAGAGCGGAAAATATTGTTGCCAGTATTGAAAGTACAATTGCTATGTATATTGAATAATCAAGACCGATCATAAATGATGGTCCGAGAATATTTGGAAGAAATGTTGGAGATTCTATGACTTTGAGTGCGTTTGGAGGTATCATTGAAACAATGTTAGATGGCAAACCGGCAATTGGATTTACTCCAAGGAAAGCACCAAACAATAATCCGGATGGTGGAATCTGGGATAACATGTATGCAATATTTTCAGGAATTCCATTTGTAATTGAATATTTCATTATCTGGCTGGGCAGGTTTTGTGTAAAAACCGTTATTGCTATTGAAAAGAAAACCGCCATGCTTATCGTTGATGCTATATTGTTTATAGTCATTCTCATACCATTTGCTGTAGCTCTGTCTTTTGAAGAGACCGCGTTCATTATGGCCGTGGTGTTTGGTGATGCAAATAAACCACCACCAACCCCTATCAGAAACAGTATTATTTCAAATTCCCAGAGATTGAAGTTGTATGGAAGCAAAGTTAAAAGAAATAAAGATACCGTTGTTATTGCCATGCCTGCCGTGGCAAAAATCCTTGCACCGTAAATGTCAGTTAGAACACCGCCAATTGGGCCGAATATTACCATTCCTAACAGCATTGTTAGCATGTATATTCCAGCCCAGAATGGAGTTTCCGTATATGAAAAACCATGCAGGGGAAGATATATACCCTGAAGCCATATAATGACAAGAAACATAACAGCTCCTCTGCTAAGGCCCGAAAACAGCAGGCTCAGGTTACCGTATGTAAATGGCCTTATTTTAAATAGGGATAGGTTGAACATTGGATGTTCTGTATGTTTCTCTACGTAAATGAAAACGAAAAGGAATATGATTCCGATAGCGAATGATATAATAACCCATGGGTTAGTCCATCCCATCTGTGAGTTCCCATACGGTTCTAGGGTATATGTGAATCCCAGAGAGATAAGTATTAATGATACTGCGAGTGTTATATTTCCCTTAATATCAAGTTTTGTTTCATGCTTTATTTCTTTTTCCTTTAATTTGAATATCGACCAGAGAGTACCGGCTATCGCAAAAGGTATGTTAACTATGAATACGAGATGCCAGTCATAGCCAGCAAGAAATCCACCCAGAATTAAACCCAGCAACGATCCCACTATGAAAGCTATTTGATTTATTCCGAGGGCTTTTCCCCTTTCATTTGTTGGGAAAGCATCTGTGATAAGGGCTGTAGAATTGACCATTAGAAATCCTCCACCTACAGCCTGAACCATCCTGAATATGATCAGAAGAAGGGCACCAAAATTCCCTGAATTGCTAGGTACAACTGATAAAATTATAGACGCAATGGTAAAAATTATGAACCCCCATGTGTACATCCTTACCCTTCCAAATATATCCGATATCTTTCCGAAAGATACTAGGATCGTTGCAAGAACAATCGAATAACCCATCAGGATCCATAAAAGATATGTGAATTCTCCTGAACTGAATGGGTTTATACCTAACCCCCTGAATATGGTGGGTAGGGTAACCATAACTATATTCATATTTATTGAGGCCATTAGGGCACCCAGCATTGTATTTGTAAGAACTGTCCATTTATACTGCATATTGAAGGTATAAATCATTTATGTATAAAATATTTAAGAAATTTAATTCAATATAAAATAGAATATTATTAACATGGAAATTCCTTCCAGAAGGCATACAGTTCCCAGAAAATAATTGATTGAATTAAGAATGTTTATTGAATTTTCAAAAATAAGCTTACCAGAAAAACATATTTTTTACTAAATATATTTATGTAAAGTTGAAAGGATGAAATTTTAACTATTTTAATGCAATTTTTTCATTATATATAATTAGCTGCTTGTAACGGTTCTGCTTGATTATCCCTCAGAATCTATACCAATGGTGGAATAATTTACTCAGAAAAGAGCTCCTACAAAACCTATTATAAATAAAAACATTTAAATCATATGTATAATTCAAACAGTATATTAAAATGAACAATCCAACACCAGAATAAAAAAGCCTAAGATCATTAATACCTTTGCTTTTCCCATTTTATACGTCATGTTGCCATTGAGAGGATTAATTATTATTGCAATATTGGATATAAGGATATTAACAGATCTGCAATTAAAGGCTATAGATCAATATCATTCTTCTTATATTTGATAATTGAATATATAACTCGAAATTCCCAAGGTTTTTTTCCATCTCATCTGGAGGAAACGTTGGTAAGCACCTGAAACTGTTTAATCAAAAAACTTTTTCATAAATAGTACGATCCCGAAAACAATTATCAAAAGTATAAAATTACAAAATTTTAAGGAATGATAAGTAAAAGAATGCTGAAATCTGTAAATATTATGAATCCCATTGTATACAATATATACTTGGCCATTAATGTCAGAAATTCTTCAAAATGAAATGAAAAACTACTATGAATATTTCATAATAATCCAGAGAAGATCAACAAATTCATTCTCTTGAAATATATTGATCTAGTCCATTGAAATAGTTGGAAGGAAAATCAGATATATATCTATGAAAGACATTATAATAATGAGATTTGTATTCACAAATATGGTATATTTTATAAATTATTTTTAAAAAGTAAATTAAAAAATATTTATTTTTTTAACTATTTTAATGCAAGTTACTCTTAGCAAAAGCTTCAGAGTATTTTATGGATATTTCATTTTTCTATATACTTCATCTCAACATAATTTTTTTAATGTATCTTATGCCCAGAATCTCTGGTATTCTTCAATTACAAGATTCTCCGTTAATTTGGATGCCAGATTCTCTCCAAACTTTCTCTCCAATGATGATTTTATGCCTTCCTTTTAATTCCACCTTTTCCAGTATTCCTTCTTCTTTGACCATTCTTTATATCAAAGATTATTTTATTCTTTAATTGCTCTACGTCTTTTTTTCCTTTGTGATTGTAATGACCCATTGATGTATTTTTCTCTATCTTTATTGCTTTATCTGCTCCTATTCCTCCGAGCAGATTGAAGATACTGTAA
>JBAMMA010000003.1:0-45361 GCA_039794005.1 Thermoplasmata archaeon | reverse complement strand
ATTAAGAGAACCAAACCAACCATTGCCACCTTCATTATTCTCATCATATTTCACCTAGGTTCTAGAATAATCAAAAATATTTAAATTTTTCTTGGAATTATTGGAATTATTTTAAAAATTTTCCAAATCAATAAAAATCTAATCTTTTAAATCCCTTTGTTATGATTACTTTTCCACCATAACTTTTAATTTTTCTTGCTAAATTAAAATCGTTTGTTAATATATATGTATCTTTCATTTTTGAAACAAATAGAATTGATTCATCTCCATTTTTATTTGTTTTAATAATTTTTAATTTTTTAATTTCTATATACTGCAAGGCTGCTTTTGCTTCCCATTTCGTTTTTGACAACCTTTTTAATTCGTTTAAAACTCCATCTGTTGTATATAATTCAAAAGTACCAAGAAGATTAAATAATTCCCTCTCGACTGATATTTTATTTTTAAAAATATATATAAAAATGTTGGTATCAATTACGATTTTTGGATGATCTAATATATTTACCAACCCTCTCGATGCCCTCCAAAATTTTTTCGTTATTTCTAACAAGTGGCCCATATGAAATTCTAATTCCATTGGTCAATGATGATCCAAACCCTTTTCCTGGAACGAATATTACACCTGTATTTTTGAGTACATCTATAACAAACTTATCAGAATCCATTCCAACATCAGCAACAACATATAGTCCACCCATAGGTTTTAGATATCTGAAACCCAAATAGTCCTCTATTGACCTTACCGTTAAATCGGCGGATTTCTTGTATTCCATTCTTACTTTGTTTACATAATCTAAGAGTTTACTGCCCATTTTTTCAACAAATTTAGAGAATGCCATTTGATGTAAGGTATCTGGACATAAAATTGATACCTGCTGCATTCTTTCCATGGCATTTATTACATCCTGGTTTGCCTCTACCCAGCCCATTCTTCTTCCAAGGCCTCTTCCCCATTTGCTATTCGAATTTATTGTGATCATTGATGGATGTTCAGTTGGTGAATATGAGAAGTATCTTGGATACGTATCTGAGAAATACTGTGTTTTATATGCAAAATCGAATATAACATAGGTGCCTGTATCATCTGCAGCCTTTAATAAATTATCTACAAAATCATCAGGCAATATTTGAGACGTTGGATTATCAGGAGATACCAACAATAATGCTTTTACATTCTCTTCTTTGAATTTTTCAGTTATAATGTCTAACAATTCCTTCTTATTTTCTAGATATTTCCATGTATCCTTGTTTAAGAATTTTAGATTTTCAATTATTAATTTAGAAGAAACAAAAGACAACTGACCAAAGTAATTCGCATATGTAGGATCTGGCAATAAGATTTTATCATTATCATTTAATAAAACTCTAAAAAGGTCTATTGTCAATTGAGAACTACTTCCTCCAATTATAATGTTTTCGGAATTTAATTTTTGATTAAATAATGTCTTTTCAAATTTTTTAACAGATTCCTTTGTTTCTTCAAAACCTGAGGTAGGAGAATAACCACCGCTGAGGTGAAATAGATTCTTGGAAGATACAATTTCAATGTAAGATTCTATTAATTCATCAGGTGCGTAATGATCTACCCATCCACCTCCAAAACTAATAACATCTTTAGGATCCAATCCCATATTTATAATATTTTTTGGCTCAGCCATTTTCATTATTTCCCTAATTGGAGATGGATTTTTAATTTCTTTATTTATTATATTTGAAAACGGCTTCATATTCTATACCTCTCATTGAACAATAACTCCAAATGCTATATTTTTCTTAATTTTTTCTATTTTCACCTTTACTTTTTGACCTTTTTTGGCATTTTTTACATAAATTGTGTATTCTCCTTTCTTTGCAATGCCATCCCCATCTTTGTTTATATCTATTATTTCTAATTCATAGATTTTATTTTCCTCGATTTTTTCTTCCGGTGTTCTTATCTCTATTTTAGCATTTACGGGCCTGATTGCACCGCATGCTTTACAAACAAGCAATTCTATTCTTCCCTCTTTCTTTAATATGGTGTCTGGACTGCCACATTCATAACATAAAACATATGTTTTGATATAATCATTTATTCTATTTTTAATATCCAATGGAGATACTTTCCCCTTAAATATCAACCTTTCACCTTGAATCTGACCTGCTGTCCCCAATTCCCAAAATAAAAATTTTGAAAAATGTTCCGGTGCTCTATCCAATTTCTCACAAAATTCTTTAAAATTCTTGAATATTGTATTTTTACCCTCCACTATTATTTCTGGCTCAGGGATTTGGAACCTTTCTCCAGTATCAACTTCCTTAGGTTTTTGTGCCATTGCCCTTTTCAATAATGCATCATAATCAAATATATCGGTCATTGATCAATATATTAATTACTTGTTTATAAAACATTTCATGTTAAGATAAAATTTTTAATAAATTTACATTAACAGAAATATGATTTGCCCACTAGACTATAGATATGGAAGAAAGGTAGTCAAAGATATATTTTCAGAAGAAAATAAAATTAAGACAATGGCCCTAGTTGAGGAAGCATTGGCTTATGCCAATTTTAAAGTAAATAAAATAAGTGAAAGGGATTATGAAAATATAAAAAAGGCATGCAGAGAAATAAATATACAGAGGGTAAAAGAAATAGAAAATGAAATTAAACACGATGTAATGGCACTCGTAAAAGCAATTTCTGAAAAAGCCGGAGAAAGTGGAAAGTATGTTCATTTAGGGGCTACATCAAATGATATAATTGATACTGCAAATGCCGTTCAATTAAAACAATTTTATGAAGTTATGGAGAATGATTTCATAGAGCTTGAAAATGTATTCATAGATAAAATAAGGAGATATAAAGATACTGTAATGCTGGGGCGTACTCACGGCCAACATGCATTGCCCATAACATTTGGTCTAAAACTTGCCGTTTATTTGGCTGAGATACATAGACAGCACATCAGGTTTAGAGAATCGAAAAAGCGTGTCCTGGTAGGAAAAATGATGGGTGCCGTAGGAACAGGTGCAGGATTTGGTGAAAAGGCTCTGGAAATTGAAAAAATGGTCATGGAATATTTAAACATAGACTATGAAGAAGGACCAACTCAAATAATAGGAAGGGATAGGTACATAGAGTTCATCTCGGTTATATCGAATCTTTCAACAACACTTGAAAAAATAGCTACTGAAATTCGAAATCTTCAAAGACCTGAAATAGGAGAAGTGCAAGAATATTTTGACGTAGAAAAACAGGTTGGATCGAGCACAATGGCTCATAAAATAAATCCAATAACATCAGAAAACATATGCAGTCTTGCAAGAATAGTGAGATCCATGATAATTCCCACATTTGAAAATAATATACTATGGCATGAAAGAGACCTTACGAACAGTGCTGGTGAAAGATTCACATTACCACATTCAGCAGTTTTGATAGATGATATTATGAACAAGATGTCATGGCTTATATCCAATCTCATAGTTAATGAAAATAGAATGAAGGAAAACTTAGAAAAATCAAAATACTATATAATGGATGAAAAAATAATACTTAACTTAGTTTCAAAAGGTTTAAGTAGACAGGATGCACATGAAATAGTCAGGAGAAATGCCGTTAAATCGATAAAAGAAAATATTTCATTCAAAGATTTATTTTTAGCCGATGATGATGTTAAAAAAATTATGGATGAAGAGGAACTTGAAAAAATTGTGGATCCATATAGTTATCTAGGGGTGTATCAGAAATTAATTGATAGAATTCTGAAAAAAGTTGAAGAAGAAAATAAGATCTGAAATTCAATTTATTTTAAATATATCCTTGACTAAATGATTTTTAATTTTTCACTTTATCTTAATTGATGACAGTCAAATTAAAAGAGATGTTATTTTATCAATAAGCTGAAAATCAATGAACTATGGGGCCGGGCGGATTTGAACCGCCGACCTTCCGGTTATCAGCCGGATGCTCCAACCATGCTAAGCTACGACCCCGGACTAATTTTAAAATATTAAATTAATATTTATAACTTTGCATTCTTAAAAAGAAAAGATTAAAATATAATACTTTTTTCACTTTCAATTGGTGAGAATTTATGGAGGAATTACTTTGTTCAATTGAATTTTACCAGGATAAGAAAAGATTCATTGCAAGAATTAAAAGTGAATTAGGTGGGCTAAGGGAATTGAAAAGTAGTAACTTTGAAGATTTATTATCGGATGTAATGGTTGAATTAAGCGAAGAATTTGAAAACCTAACAGAGATGTAACAATGAATATTAAAATAAATAGAAAATTTATACCATTTTTAAATTCTATTGCATTATTGTTATTTTTAATAATTAATTATTTTTATAAGATAATCTATGACAGTTTGATTGTAAAATTAATATTTATTTATTTCATTTTAATTTTCTCAGGTGGAATAATTTTACTATTGCGAACTTCAGACAAAAAGGTAGACCTTTCAGATTCATATAACAATCTTATATTTTCTTCTGTTTTAATCATTATATTGTTATTTGTAAAATATATGTTAGATTACTTTTCACTGCAAGATGCAGTCATGATAACACTTGACCCCGTGATTATATTATTTTCCACAATCATATTTTTAACATCACTGAGAACAAATTATATATTGATGTTTGAAAGCAAGGAAAAAGATATTAAAATTAAAGATAATTTAAACAAGAATGCTGAAGATAAAAATTAAATTTCGTTGGAAAGTGCTTCCAATTTTCCAATAATATTGTATATTGTGCTTCTTGCATGTATTGGCAATGTGGAATCATTTACCACTTCTTCCATGATGAAAATGGCCCCTGCAATCCTTAAATCAGCGCTTTCTTTTTGATTGTTTAGTCTTTTCTTTGCTTCAATAAAACTCTTTCTCAAATTTCTCGGTATGGATTGATCATTTATTATGTCATCGAGCAATTCATTTACCGCTTTCAAATCCTCCTCGAATGACAATCTTTCACCTCCTTTTTCACTTTTCAGTTATTAGAATTCCTTTTTCTTTGTAGGATGCCACAACAATCATTGTGGATGTATCTTGAACACCTTCCATTTTCCCTACTTTATCAACTATAAATTCCTTTAAGTCTTTGTAGTTTAAGAATTTAACTTTCATTATTATGTCTGTATCTCCTGTAACCAAAAAGAGATCCTCTACGTTAACGTAATCTTTTAAATTTTTAGCAACATCATCAATTTTTTCAGTACTTACCTTTAAACTAACAATTGCAGTGATGAAGCCTGAAAGGACGTTCGAAACTATCTGCTCCTCCTCATCACTAACCATCATTTTTAATCACAAATAACATTTATGAAAACACTATATATTAATTTAATTAGTACGATCTAGTCTAACAAATTAATATCATGATTGAAATAATAGTCAAATAATAATATGCAATCCTATAAATGACCAATTTCTTTAATAAAATAAATTGCAAAAATTACTTGTGCATAATATTTAGTTTGTAAATTCAATTCATTTCTTCTATATAATTATATAAAAAATGTTTGATTATTTATTAAATATTAAATTTTTAAACTGTTTAGCATTTTCACACATAAATGTGTTGTTAAATAAAATATAATCTTTACTGTTTGCGATTTTTATCAATTTCTTTAAATCATCAATACTATATTTATAGGAATATCCGCCTATCCCGTGAAGCCTATAATATTTAAAATTTAAAGATAAATTTTCCTCTTTAAATGGGTCTGTAACATGTATTATATTAAATTTTTTTATCATTTCTAAAATTGTGTCTTTATTCCAATTCCCTCGCAATTCTAGTCCTATTAAAATATTTTTGTTTGTGAATTCATATAAAAATTCATTTAAATTTTTTAGATTTTCATCATTTTCATTAAAATTTGGCGGAGCTTGTAATATTATCACATTTGATTTAAGGATATTTGCATAATAAAACATTTTTTCCATGGATTTGTATACTTCTTCCGTTTTTCTAAAAAATCCATAATTCAATTTATCACCAAAACTTGATTTAAATCTTCTATATGTTGGAGAATTGTATTTATGGGTGATTATTTGTATTCCCTTAATTGTAAACTCAAAATTTGAGGGCGATTCATTTCTCAATTTTTCCAACCATTTATCATTAACAAAATCGTAAAATGTATTTTGCAACTCGATTACATCAAAATCTTTATAATATGAAGAATGACTTTCACAAAACCCACATGTACCTACCTTCATCTGTTATAAATTTAAATAAATTCAATATAAAATATTTTCATTTTATTCAATATTTTTTATCAAAATTTTTAAATAGACCAAGATTTGTTATGTTGATAGAAATAAATTAATATAACTTAATAAATAACAAGACGAACGGAGAGGTGACAATCTTAATGAATGAAAAGATTGGAGACATAATGACAAAAAATCCAGTATTGTTAAAATTGCCAGCGTCTAAAAGTGATGCATTAAAATTGATGAAAAAGCATAATGTAACTGGAATACCGATAATAAATGATAGAATGGAGTTTGTTGGTATTATAACTAGAAGGGATATTTTTGAAAAACCAAATGAAGATCAAATAGCTATGCTTTTAAGGTCTGATGCACCAACTGTATATGAGGATGATGATATTAAAAAAGCAATTGAAATTTTCAAAAAGACATTGAGAAGACACATAGTCGTTTTGAACAAAGAAAACAAGGTAGTTGGAATTATAACACCTTATGATTACCTGAAAATATTGATGAGAAAAAAATCAAACAAACCTGTGGAGAATTATATAAAAAGTCCATGTATATTAATTTACTATAAAACACCTGTTAAAATAGTATACAAAATTATTACATTGACAAAGTTAAATGCATTCCCTATAGTTGACGATGATTCAAATCTTATTGGTGTTGTTACAGATAAAGATTTAATAGATAATGCAAGAATCGAAATAAAAAGTACTGAAAGCACAATAGGTCTGGGAGAAGATGAAGATGCCTGGACTTGGGAAGGTATGAGAAACATATTAAATATTGAGTATAAAGAAGAAAAAATAGTATTCCCTAAGGTTCCAGTAGAGAAGATAATGGCGAAAAATCCAACAAGTATTTTGTTAAAAACTCCAATTTACAAAGCTGCAAAAATTATGGTTGACAATAATTTTTCACAACTTCCGGTAAAAGATGCCAATGAAGAAATAGTTGCAATGATATATGATATAGATCTTTTGGATTCACTCATGGAGGAGTAGAAATTGATATACGAGAAAATTGTTGATTTGGCAAAAAGAAGAAATATCTTTTGGCCGGCTTTTGAAATATATGGAGGATTATCCGGTTTTTACGACTATGGTCACATTGGAACAAAAATAAAAGATAATGTTATAAACCAATTCAAGTATTTATTCATCAATATCGAGGGAATGGCAATTATAGATTCACCTAACATTAACATGGAAGAAGTATTAGAAGCATCAGGGCATACAAAGGTTTTTACAGATTATATTTCATATTGTAAAGTCTGCGGAGAGGCTTATAGAGTTGATGAATACATAAAACAATTTGATCCTAAATTCGAATTTACAGGTTATGATGCAATGGTTAAAAAAATGAAAGAGTTGAATTTAAAATGCAAAAAATGTGGTGGTGATTTGACAGAACCAGAAAAATTTAACTTAATGTTATCAACAAAAGTAGGCCCGGGAAAGGGTAAAATTTCCTATTTGAGACCAGAAACTGCACAGGGCATATTTATAAATTTTTTGAATTATTATAGATTTTTTAGGGAGAAAATACCATTCGGTGTTGTCCAGGTTGGAAAAGGTTTTAGGAACGAAATTGCCCCTAGACAAACATTGATAAGATTAAGGGAATTTAACATGGCGGAGGTGGAAGTATTTTTAGATCCATTTGATCTAAATTGGAATGGAAAGATAGATGTTTGGAATGATGATGTTAATCTATTACCAAATAATGGTCAGGAAATAAAGATAAAATTAAAAGAAGCACATGATAAAAAAATAATAAAATTACAGCCAATTGCATATTTCATAGGATTAGTAAATAGGTTCATGATTAATATTGGAATAGATAGTAATAAAATTAGATTTAGACAACATAATCCAGACGAACTTGCACACTATTCAAAGGATTGTTGGGATTGCGAAATTTTAACCGATAACGGTTGGATTGAAGTAGTTGGGATTGCTGACAGAGACCAATACGATTTGAAACAACATTCAGAATATTCAAAGGTACCATTGGTTTTTAAAAGGAAATTAGAAACTCCAATTAAAATCAAAAAGAAAAAATATAAACCTAATGAAGATAAATTAAAGGAATATTATAAAAATGAGTGGAAAAATGTTTATGAATTCCTTTTAAATGCAGAAGTAAAAGATACCGTACCTCTATATAAAGGTATACCCGTATGTGATGGATGTTATGATATTGAGGAATATGAAGAATTTGTATATACTGAGGATATAATCCCTGCGGTTGTTGAACCGTCATTTGGGATAGACAGGATAATACTCTCTCTCTTGGAGCATAGTTATTATGAGAGGGAGGATAAGAATTACAAGGTTTTAAGATTAAAACCTCATATCGCTCCCTTCAAGGTTGCGATATTTCCCTTGATGCCAAAGGATAATTTGGATAAATTGGCTTATGATATTTATTTAAAGGCATCAGGTATGGGGATTGACTGTTATTATGATGAAAGTGGTTCAATAGGCAAGAGATATGCAAGGGCAGACGAAATAGGAACACCTTGGGCAATAACTATCGATTATCAGACTTTAAATGATAATACGGTCACATTGAGAGATAGGGATACAACGAAACAAGTAAGAATGCACTACGAAGAAGCTTTAAAATATATTTTGGAAAGTGTTGAAAAATGGAAAAGAGAGAAATTGCTAAATTAATTATAGATGCTTTGACTCAAAAAATTCTTGAAGAGAAAAAGAGAAATGTTTCAATATTATATTCTGGAGGCCTCGATTCATCAATAATTGGATATATTCTATCAAAACATCACGATGTAACTGCATATACTGTGGGAATAAAAGGATCACATGACATTAATTCTGCAATACAAAATTCTAAATACATCAATTTCAGGGAGATGGTTTTAATTGAAATTAATGAAAATGACATAATTAGAGCCAAAAAGAATATTTTAAAGATTTTTAATCATTTAAACTTTAAAGAATTATCAATAGAAATCCCCTTCTACATTGGATTGGAAAATATAAAGGAAGATGTTGTATACGTTGGCCAAGGGGCAGACGAACTTTTTGGAGGATATAAAAAATATTTGAAAAATCCAAATTTGATGAAAAAGGATTTAATAAAATTATTAACACATAATTTATTAATTGAAAGAAAAATATCTGAATTCCAAGGAAAATTTGTGAAATATCCATACATTACAAAAGAAATTTTAAAAATTTCACATGAAATTCCATTGAATTTTAAAATAGATAATGGCGTGAGAAAGGTAATATTAAGAGAAGTTGCGAAAATACTGGATCTTCCAGAGTCTATTTATAATAAAGAGAAAAAGGCTATGCAGTATGGATCTGGAGTTGCAAAAATTTTAAAAAAATTGGAAAAGAAATTATAATATTTGATAAAGACATTTACATATCATGATAGTTATTGACGGAAATTCATTAAAGATTGATGATGTTATTAATGTTGCAAGGAACAATGAAAGGGTAATGATTTCAGAAAAACAAAAAGATATTATCATTGAAAATAGAAGAAAATTGGAAAAATTGATAGAGAATGGAATTACAATCTATGGTGTTAATACAGGGTTTGGAGACTTAGTAAATTTGAAAATATCCAAAGAAAAGATTATGGAATTGCAAAAGAATTTAATTAGGTCACATTCATCTGGTGTAGGGGAATATTTTGAAAGAGAAATTGTAAGAGGGGCTATGTTAATTAGAGCAAACACTCTTGCAAAAGGTTACTCGGGCGTAAAATACGAAACAATAGAAAAAATTTTGGAATTTTTAAACAGGGACATAACACCTGCCGTACCGAGTAAAGGAAGTGTTGGTGCTAGTGGAGATCTTGCACCTCTGGCACACACCGTTTTATCTATGATGGGAGAGGGAAAAATATTCTATAATGGAAAATTGTATGATTCTATTAAAGAAATAGATGTTGAACCTTTAACATTGAGTGAAAAAGAGGGAGTCGCATTAATAAATGGTACTTCATTTATATCATCAATATCTAGCATAATTTTATACGATTCTATAAATCTGCTAAAAAATGCAATTGTTGCATTTTCACTAACTTTAGAGGCATTAAATGCAACAGACGAAGCTTACCTGGAAAAAATATTAAGCTTAAGACCTCATATGGGCCAAATAACTATAGGAAAAAATGTAATGAAAATGATAAAAGGTAGTGAAATAATAGAAAATGCTAGAAAGATTAAGGTTCAAGATGCATATTCTTTGAGATGTACACCACAAGTTCTTGGACCTGTTTATGAAACCATTAATTTTTCAAAAAGTATTGTAGAAAAGGAAATAAATTCAGTAACAGATAACCCAATTATCATTGAAAAGTCTTATTCAGGTGGAAATTTTCATGGGGAATATATCGCATTTGCCATGGACTTTATGGGAATTGCCCTTTCGGAAATGGCAAACATATCGGAGAGAAGAATTGCAAGGATGATTGATTCAAAACTTTCAGGACTTCCACCATTTTTGACAAAAGATCCAGGCATTAATTCAGGATTTATGATTCCTCAATACACTGCAGCTGCCTTGGTTTCTGAAAATAAAGTGCTTAGCCATCCTTCTTCGGTAGACTCGATTCCAACTAGTGCCAACCAAGAGGATCATGTGAGCATGGGTATGTTTTCCTCATTTAAGGCACTTCAAATTTTAAAGAATACGAGATACGTTATAGCTATTGAATTATTGACTGCTGCCCAAGCATTGGAGTTTAGGAAGTACGAAATGTCGGAAAATAACAGAATCGTTTATAATTTTATTAGAAGATATGTTAAACCATTGGAAAATGACAGACCATTAAATCCAGATATTGAAAAATTAAACGATTTGATAAAAAACAACGAAATTATTAAAGAATTGGAAAATCATGGTGTATTCTTAGATTTTCCTTAAATTCTCTATTATACTTTTTACATCCATTTCGGAAATTATCAATGGAATTTCTTCAATTTCAGCAAGCCGTATTGATAGAGAATCTACATTTTCAGGCTGAATGAATATTACCATATTGGGTTTTAAAGGATGTGCCCTTACTGCAACCATGGGTGATCTTCCATATTTTACTCCAGAAAAAAATATTGCCCTCTCATTTGAATATCCATATATCCTGTAATAATCATTGGATGAAAATTCAAGTATGGCCTTTATACTATCTACAATGGTATATCCAAATAGTTCTTTATCCATTTTTGAACCGTATAAAATTTTACCATCTATTATTGAAACTATTTCCTCCCTTTTTACGGGCCTAATAAATTCCCTTATGTCCAAAATTGCTGAACTACCATAACTTTTATTTATCTTTTTCAGCACGGGAGATCCCCTGGAATAATCTATGTTTATCAAGGATTCAACGAATCTTTTAACGAATTGTGAACCCGGTATCCTTTTACCATTTTCATAATCGCTTAAAACAGATGGATTTATATTCATTTTTTCAGCCAATGCACTTTGTGTTAGTTCAAACAATTCCCTCCATTTTCTCATGGTTATTCCAGGGTTTTCTGACATAACAATTTCTCCAGCTATTTTTTCCATTATCTCGATCATTAATATTAACAACCAACAAAAAATATAAAAATTTGTTTTATAAAGATATTATAGTTTTATATAATAATAATGTGATATAGAAATATTTAAATTATAAAGATTAGATAACAATTTATAGAGGTGGTAGTTTTGGCAGAAAACGAGGAATCAATTCTTGACCAGGTGGAAGGTTACTTGAAGAAGATCAAGGTACAATCAGAAGAATTAAAGAGAAAGGAACAGGAATTGACCGATAAAGAAAATAAGTTAAATCAATGGGAATCACAGTTAAAGAATTATGAATCCCAATTAAATGATAAGCAGAAATCATTGAATGATAAGGAAAATGAAATCAATTCAAAGATAGATGAATTAAAGAAATTAGAAAATGATTTGAAACAAAAAGCACAAGAGATCGAAAATATAAAGTCTAATCTTTCAAAGGTTCTGGATAACTTAGACAAATTGGAGGCAAAAGCTACGCAAACTACAGATCTCATTGGAATGTATCTTGAAAAATACAAGAAAAATGAGGAGATGATTTCAAAATTCTTAGATGATTATAATAGAGTTAGGAATGATCTAAACAAGATGAATGACGATGTTAAAAATTCATTGAATTCAATATTCCAGATGAAAGATCAAATTACTCCACTGTTGAACCAGAGCGTATCTGTTCCGACTGTTAATGTGGAAAAGGTAGAAGTAAAAGAAACAGCGGTCCAAACGGTATCTACACCAGAAAAACCACAGGAAGAAGATTTAATACCATGTCCCAACTGTGGAACATTGATTAGCAAGGATGCTATAATGTGCTATGCATGCGGTTATGTCCTGCATCCAGAATTACTTGACCAGGGAAATGAAAATAAAAGTTAAATCTTTGACAACTCTTCCATTCTATTTTTAATATAAATTAAAACATTGGATAATGTTTTTTTGTTATCATAATTATTTAGAATTTCTATTGCTTTATTGATATCAATTTGAGGTGCGAATTCCATCATGTTTTTAACCGCCCTTGTTAATTCATCCACAATTGATATATCTGCTACCTGTGATGTCCTGGATAATGGATTTAAATCGATTGCTATTACCTTTTTTCCCATATCTTTCAGGGCCTTAGCCCTATCACCATCCTCTAATGGGATTAATACCACATCTGCAGAAAATATTCCCTCCTTTGAACATAATGCCCTCATATGATCTATGCCGGGGATTCTGGCGTCAGGATTTTGGCCTAAAATTTCGATGCCATATTTTCTGAACTCCTCTGCAATCTTCTTCACCCTATCCTCGGTCCTGTAAAACAGACTAATCTCTATTTTTGCATTTAATAATCTCGATAATTTTACTACATCTTCAGATGCTAACGCTGTTACATTGCCATTTACAGATATTATAGGATTTTTTGCCAATTTAATCATTGCTACAGCTGCCTTTTCGGCTTCTATTGCAAAATCCATGGACTTTTCACCTATTAAATAATCAAATGTTTCACCTCTTCCATGTGCAATAAGACCTGCTGTGGCAACAATACCTTTATTGAAATATTCTATAATTTTCTCTCTTTTTAAAAGTGATTCATACCTTGGATGTGACTTTGGAATATTCATAAAAACACCCTCATTTATTTCCATATGATTCTTTTACCTTATCATTTAAACATTTAACAAATTCCGTGAAATATTTTTCTGGAACGGATGCTCCAGCTGCTATATTATGGCCTCCACCATTTCCATTAAATTTTTCTGAACATTCTTTTAATATTGTGCCTAAATTCAAACCGTTTTGAACCATCTTTTTTGTTGCTCTCGCTGAAATTTTTACATTTCCATCAGAAATGGAATATCCTATGGCAGGTTTCATGCCCGGGAGAGCATATGATACCAATATTCCGGCAATAGGCCCTGTATATGCACTCTCCCTAGTTGGTAAAAGATATATATTTTCCAATTCCTTTTTATTTTCATATGAATAATACAATTCCTCAATCATTTTGATTTTATAGAACTTCCAAATTTTTATTGCTTCTTCCATATATTTTTCTGGATAATTTAAGAACAATAATCCAACGGAATGCTTTTCTTCTTTCCCACATGAATCTATTATGCTTGACAAGGAGGCATCTGATAGATATATCTGAGAACTTAACATCAAATCATATTTTTCTCTTATTATGCCTTTTATTATTTCATTATCAACTCCAATCTTTATCAATTGCAATGTAATATATGATATTAGATTATTCCTTCTTTTTTCGTCAAGGGACTCAAATTTTTCATCTTCCTTTATCGAAAGCCTTTTTAAAACATGTTTGATTTTATCCTCTTTACCTGATAGATTTAAAATGAATGGATCTGTAGCATACATCAGCATTTCAAAAACGTTCGAACCTTCTAAAGATAATGTCACAGTCTTTTTAAGGCCTTTAACGTTTTCCAAATATTCTGTTAAAATTTTATTTATTCCCTTGTATCCATCAATATTTTGCCTATCACCTAAAACACCTGCAAAAAATGACGGATACATAATCCAATTGTTTTCATCGTATAAAACTGAGAAAATATAGCTCAAAGTAGAACCGCACGCATCGGATGTTCCATCCATCCCACACAAATGTGGATTGATGTGTATTAATAAATCAGAATCATCGTTTGATTGATGATGATCCAAAATTATGATATTTTTTCCATTTTTAGCATAATCTTCAAGATATTTTACCATAGAGGCGCCTATATCAACAAAAATATAACAATCGTATGGTCCATCCATATATTGTTCGATTGCGGATTTATTGTATTCCCTTTTAAAAGAGATATGGAATTTTTTATTATCCTTTATTAACGTTTTATAAATTAATGCGCCCGATGAAATTCCATCCGCATCGTAGTGGGCTATTATTCTAACAAATTTGGATTCTTTTACCCTTTTTATTGCCTCATTGTACCTACTTTCTAAACATTTTGGAATTTCAATCATGTTGATTTAGTAAGCAACTCTGCAGTTTCTATTGAATACTTCCAATCCTCTGGTAGTCTCCCTATTCTTTTATAATATTTAATTAATCTATTAATCTTTGATTCAACCAATTTCAATCCTCTCATGTTTGAAAGATCTTTTGGATTTTTCTGCAAGTGCTTGTTCAACCTTACTGCTCTCTTCATTAAGGCCATCAAATCCTCTGGAATCTTTGGTTCAAGGTTATACTGTTTTAATATTTTCAACATCTTTTTACCTGTAACAAATTTAATTTTCGGAACTCCATAAATATCCCTTAAAATGATTCCAGCATGACTCATGGTATATCCCTGTCTAATCAAATCTAACAATTTTTCCTCTGCATCTTTTCCTTTCAATTTTGCCCATTCTGGAACTGATGTCCTATATGGAGGTTTTGAACCTGATCTTCCTCTTTTACTTGAATGAATCCTTGACATAGATACACCTTCCCAATATTACTCTAACATTAAGATTGAAATAATATTTAATTTTTGTTAAATAAAGGAATTATATTAAAAAAAATAAATAATTATATCCTTTCGAAAAATTTATTAAAAAGTTTATAAAAATATCTTCCATGGATACTAATATATTGCTAATCCTAATCATTGGAATTATCATTTTAGCATTTGTAGGATTGTCCCTATTAATGAATATCATGAGAAAGAAAAATGTTTCAATTTCGATTTTCAAAGAGAAAAGGGATCCTGAAAATGATGCTTATAATGTATTACAGCAAACGAAGGCTATTGTTAACATGTTTAAAAAGAGAGGAATAAACACTTCGACAATAGATGAAATAATAAATAAGGCTGAAGATGCATACAATAATAGGGATTATCCAACGGTTATTTCACTTTGCAATGAAGCAAAGAGAACTTTGGATACATTGAGGAATGAAACTCCGGAATTATCGATACAGAAAAAGGAAGAAAAGGATAAAAATTTTAATGTAAATCCTCCTACACCAAATTTAACTTTAAACGAATTGTCACAATATAAAGAGAATGTACAAAATAAGGAAGATGAAAATTTATCAGCATCTTATAAACTAAGTAAAACATTACCAGAAAATTACCTCGCTGCAAAATTTACTTTGGAAATGGCAGAAAGTATGTATCAGAATTCAGAGGAAAGCAAAAAATTGCTGGCTATAGAATATTTAACACTTGCAAGGACAGCCTTCAATGAAAGCAGATACCTTGAATCTTTAAGATATTCTATTAAAACACAAAAAATCTTGAAGAATGAAGAATCGGATTCTTTAGGTTCTATAAAATTAATTTCTAAAACAGAGGAGGAAAATAAAAATATTGAAAATGAAGAAAATGAATTAAATTTAGGGGAAGAAAATAAATTGAAGTGTCCTAATTGTGGATCAGAGATTTCATCAGATGATTTATTCTGCTGGAATTGTGGATATCCTTTGAAATCTAGAAAGTGTCCCAAATGTGGAAGGGAGGCAAAACCTGAGGACAAATTTTGCAGATATTGCGGGGCAAAGTTAATATGAATACATTAAGAATTTTATCAGTTTTTCTTATATTTATTTCAATTATATTTATTTTCATAGGGATTATCAATAAATATATAGAGGTGGGACTATTTTTAATATTTCCATTCATGGTTGGTTCAGGTATTTACGCGGCATTATCATTTATTCTCATATTTATTGGATTATTTTTGTTCTTTTTATCATTTATCCATGATTTTGAAAACGTAGAGAGAATTGAAATCAAAAATTATGAAAATGGCAATACTGAGAAAAATAAAAAGACTGAATACGGTGGAATCATTTTGATCGGCCCAATCCCCATAATATTTGGAAATTCTGAAATGAATGTAAAGATTTTAATCATTTTAACAATAGTATTAATGATAATCATGACTATTTTAATGCTTTTATTTCTCCATTAACATAATATGGAATTATATCATATAAATCAAGATTTAATGAAAAATAGATATCTTCTTCTGCATTCAAGCTCCTCACACGATCGGCACTCTTTGATTTCAATATTATATCTTTTATTCTATTGTAATCAATCTTTATATTCAATTTCTTAGCTTTTAAATAGGCTGCTAACATAAAATCTTCAATCGACAATAGATTTAATCTATTTGCACAAATAAAATCCGTTTTTTCATCCAGAACTTTTAAAATTGAGGATGCATTCAGAAATGAAGCAAAATAAACATGATTCGATTTGATTTTGTTTAATACCCTTGTTCCATTGGTTGAAACAAAAATAACGCTTTTCCCATGAAAATCATGCTTGCTCAATAAATAAGGTGTATTTCCAAAATGAAAATCTGGTATTTTGTAGCCATTTCTTTCTCCAACCAATATCATATCTCTATTTTTTTTATAAAACTCCCTGGCAGATTCTTCATTCGGAAAGGGAATAATTTTTTCTGCACCATTGCTCAGAATAACTACTATGGATGTTGTAGCCCTAAAAACATCTATTAAAACAGCTTTCTCGGTATAAATTATATCGTATTTATTTGAATCTATGATTTTCATATTATTTCAACCTCAATAGGTTTACCATTCCTGTTAAAGGCCCTAAAATTTTCCAAATTGAATGGATAACCTACAATTAGATGTATTTCACCTGTCAATGAAAATAAATGCAGATCTTCCTCACTTGGTATTAGAATTCCAGATGGATGTGAATGAACTGTTCCAACAATAGAAAAATCTATTGGCTTCATATAAAGCATATAAGTTGCGGATCTTCTCCCAGATATTGTTGGTATCATTACTATTTCATATATTATACCATTTCTAGCTCTCAAAAATGCTGCAAATTCATTTGGCATGCTATCTTTAGAACTCTCCATTATAAGTTCTAAGACCTTTCTCTTTATTCTGTAATTCATAACATCTTTTCCCTCAATTTTTCATAAAATTTATTTGAAAATTTCACAAACTTTGCCGTATTTTCACTTTCTGTAATTTGTACAATATCTGATGGGATTATGTTTTTCCTTACCTGACCGTCAAGAACTATCAAACTTTTCTTCTTTTTATCGAGCATGTGTATTTCTATTTTTGATTTACCTGGAACTACATGAGGTCTAGCTGCAAGTTTAAATGGAGCTATGAAACTTATTATCATACTGCTAATTCTTGGATCAACTATGGGCCCACCTACGCTCAAGGAATATGATGTAGATCCTGTGGCTGTAGATACAATTATGCCATCGGCCCTGGCCTCATCCATTAATTCATTATCTATATATATGGCATAACTTCTCATTTTTGAAATTTCATTGGTATGTATAACAACTTCATTTGTACAATCTGGCAATCTTTCATCATTCAATAAAACTTTTAACTTTCTCCTGTCCTCAATAAAGTATTCTTTATTTATCAATTTATTCAAATAATATTCTAAATCAACCGGCAGGATTTCCGTTAAAAATCCAAGCCTCCCAGCATTTATTGAAAATATAGGTTTATTAGTTTTCATAAGTGTATGCAAAACAGTTCCATCTCCACCCACAGTTATTATTATATCAACATCCATATCTTCTATCTTAACACCATTTGTTTTGAATATTTTTGATAATGATTCCTCCACCATGATCTCTTGATTTGATTCTAATAAGTAATTATATACTTCTTTTGCAACTTTTAATGCCAATGATAAATCCTTATTGGCCACCAATCCTATTTTCATATTATTTCCCCCACAACCTTTTAATTATATTTCTATCTAGTGATGCAACAACATTTTTCCTTTCTTTTACATCTAATTTCATGTTCAATAATTCCATAGTATCCGGATCATACACTTGGCCACCAGCTTCACGCAATATTAAAACTGACGCAGCTATGTCTGTTATCCTCAAAATTCCATAATTTTTTTTATAATACAAGAAGAATGAAATTGAACCTTCCGCAACCATGGCCATTTCTAAAGAACTGCATCCCAATGATCTCACCTTATTACTATTTTTTATTATTTCAAATACCTTTTCATCCGATTCTTTGCCCAGTCTTATTGCACTCACTACTTTATTTGAATTTATCCTAGGCAATCTATTTTCCATAAAATAGGCCCCTTTTCCCTTCTCTGCCCAATAATATTTCCCGTTTGTAATATTCAATATTAAGGCATATTCCAGATCGTTAAGGCCTTCCTTTGCTACCGCTAAAGATATTGAAAATACAGGGATATTATTTTCTGCATTAAATGATCCATCAATGGGGTCCAATATTAATGTTCTTTCATAATTTCTATTCATAAATCCATATTCTTCACTTAATAAATTTACAGGGAGATCTTTGTCTTTTATATATTCAATAACTTCATTTTCTGCAATAATGTCAATATTTGTTGTAGGTGTTCCATCTTCACCGATTTTTACGAATTCTCCGGCACTTTCAAAATTATTTTCCAAATATCCTTCAACTACCTTTTTTACATTGAATGCCATCTTTTTTAAATCATCTAACATGGTGAATAATATAATAAGATATTATAAATAATTAACCTAAATTTATTTAATTCTCTTTTGTACTATTGCTGGATAAACGTTTCTTATTCCTTCTATAGACTTTATTCCATCAATGATCTCTTTTGTTTTATCCCTCTCTATTAAAATTCTTATTATTGCAACATGGTCCCCAGTTGTCATGTATATTTCTTTAACGTATTCCATTTTTTCAAGTTCCGATATAACATCTAAAAGATTTTCGGGTTTTATATCCAATCCTATTATAATGTCATCATATGAAATTAATGAGGATTCAACATAATAGCATTCTTTTAAAATACCGTATTCCTTGAGTTTTTTGATCCTCATCGCAACAGTTGATCTTGGTATTCTTAAATAGTTTGAAATGTCATCCAGTTTCACATTCGGATTTTTTATTAACGTATCAATAATTTTTAAATCCAGTTCATCGACCATATGATTATAAATAATCTTTTAATTAATAAATTTTTTCTATAATTTTTGAATAAATTCTAAAAATATTAGAAAAAAGAAAAATTTTTATAGATAAATTACATTATATTATTAAGGTGATCTAAAATGGATGGAAAATTTCCTTTGATAGGTGAAAAATTCCCACACCTGGAAGTAATGACAACATTTGGGAAGAAGGTATTGCCCGAGGACTTTTCCGGAAAATGGTTTGTTTTGTTCAGTCATCCGGGAGATTTTACTCCAGTATGCACAACGGAATTCTATTCATTTGCTCAGAAGTATGAAGATTTCAGAAAATTAAACACAGAATTGATAGGCCTAAGCGTAGATTCTAACATAAGCCATATTGAATGGGTAAGATGGATAAAAGAAAAGCTTAACATGGAGATACCATTCCCAATTATTGCTGACCCGATGGGGGAAGTATCCAAAACACTCGGAATGATACATGCGGAATCTAAAACAACAACCATAAGGGCCGTCTTTGTTGTGGACAATAGTTCAATTATCAGGCTGATATTATACTACCCAATGGAATTGGGAAGAAATATCAATGAAATACTAAGGATTATTAAGGGATTACAGGTATCGGATAAATATGCCGCAGCTTTACCAGCAAACTGGCCAGAAAATGAAATCATAGGAGAAAAGGTCTTAAATTCACCACCTAAGGATGTAAAATCAGCAGATGAGGTTCTGAAAAAATACAAGGGATATGATTGGTGGATAACATACAAGGAAATTCCAGAAGATGAGGTAAAAATGGCGAAAATGTTTTTATCAGTCAAAAAGTAAATTTTTTTAATTTTTTATTTATTTTAACATAAGTACAGCCTGTGCATGGGGTATTTTATTTATATACAATATATTATTTTTATCCACGATACCTTCTTCAATTGCAATATTTATGACTCTCTTACCGACGAGATTTATTATTGTTGCACTTTTCAGATATGATATAAATTCCTCCTTGTCAACATATCTTTCATGGTAAAAACTTTCATAAACACTTAATGTTAGTTCACCCTCTTTAAACTCCTTGCCCAATAATTCAGAATCGCATGCTGCCAAAACAAATTCACCATTAACTTTCCACATCTTTATTGAAATGTTTTTCTTATTTTTCATTCAATTCATCTGAGATTATAAAAAAAAGTTATATGAATTGTATTATTTTACTATTATGATGTTGAATAATATCACGGAAAAAATAGATAATATGGAATATTCATCATTTCATAGAAAGGTATTTTTATTATCTGCTGCAGGTGTATTTCTTGATGGATACGATCTTTTTATTATAAGTATCGTACTTTTATACATAACACCATGGATAAATGAATATCCTCCAAATATGAGGGGATTATATACTGGATTACTCGCATCCTCTGCATTGATAGGCATGTTCTTTGGTGCACTGATTTTTGGCCATTTTACAGACAGAATGGGTAGGAAATTCATGTATTTAATTGATCTAATATTTTTTGTGCTTTTTGCAATTTTATCAGCCCTTTCTCAAAATTTAATACAATTAATAGTTTTTAGATTTCTTTTAGGATTTGGTATTGGCGCAGATTATCCGATAAGCTCTACATATGTTAGTGAATTTTCACCAAAAAATGTTAGGGGTCAAATGATTGCAAAAACATTTATGTTTTGGGGCATAGGTGCATTTTCAGCATCTATCGTTGGATACATACTTTATTCTTTACAACCATTAGGGTGGGATACCTGGAGGCTAATTTTGTTAACTGGTATATTTCCAGCAATAGTTGTGATAATATTTAGATCATTGATGCCTGAATCACCCAGATGGCTTGTTTCTAAGGGTAAAAATGAAGAGGCAATAAAAATATTGAAAACGTTGAACGTTGAAGCTGAAGGAGATTTAAATGTGGATAATTCTGAGGAAATTTATTCATTCAAAGATATGTTGTCTCCACTGTTCATAAGAAGGACATTATTTTCATGGCTGCCCTGGTTTTTCATGGATATAGGTGTTTATGGAATAAACATATTTCAACCAATAATATTGCAAAATCTGGGTTTTACGGATAAGTATTCAATACTTGGAGCCTCAATCTCTTATTTCTTTGGAATTATAGGATTCATACTGGCAATATTTTTAATAGACAGATATGGAAGATTAAAACTTCAAATATTTGGATTTTTGGGGATGATAATTTCACTTATTTTGATTTCCATTTTGATAAATGTTAATTTCATTTTTACGTTAATATTTTTTGCATTGTTTGAAATATCTCAAAATGGAGGACCGAATACTACAACATGGTTAGTTCCTCTGGAACTTTTCCCAACAAGATTGAGGGCCACTGCACAGGGTTCTTCTACTGCCATATCCAGACTAGGAGCAATTACAGGTGTGCTGATTTTACCTATCCTGAAATCTTATTTGAATATTTATTACACGATAATGATAATTTCTGCACTTTTAATCTTTGGTTTACTGTTTACAGTATTATTTGGTGAAGAAACAAAAGATCTTACATTGGAAGAATCATCAAGCGTGTTTAAAGAATTCTCGAAACCAGTATATACAATGATTGAAAACTTAAATAAAGCATCAAAATTATTGTATGAATTATCTGTAGATTCTGAAAAAAATATTGAGAATGTCAAATTGATAAAGGAATTAGAGCATGAAAATGATAAAATTTCAGGAGAAGTATATAGAAAATTAAACAGGAAGGTAAGGATGCCAATCGAGAGGAATGACATATTCTATTTGGTTTCTTCCCTGGATGACATAATGGATGCAATTGAATCAACAAGTAAAAAAATATACATTTATGGATTGGAAAAAAATAATCCCAATATAATTGCCTTAGCAGAAATAAACAATAAATCCGTGAGCGAGATCACTAATGCCGTTAAAAACGTTTTCAAAATTAAACTTGGAGAATATGAAGAAATTTTAAACATATGTAATGAAGTCCACAGACTTGAAAATATGACGGATGATATAGTGGATGCATATCTGAAAGAATTAATTAAGGAAACAGATATCAAGAAATTTTTAACAATAAAGGAGATTGCGGAAAATATGGAAAAAATTACGGACAGATGTGATGATGTGGGGGATATCATAAAAGAGATGGTTGTTAGATATTCCTGATTTTTTGATATTATTAATTTCTTCTTTTAATGATTAAAATTGTTAAATCACTAAACCTTTTATCCATTATTCTTAGATCTCCTAAATAGATATTGTATGTTTTTTCATCCTTTAAGGTGAGATTTTCATATATTATGACTTCTATATTTTCCGATATTCCATTTAAAATGAGATATTCAGCAATTTCTTTTGGCATAAAATCCCATGGCCTTGGTAATAAAATCACATTTCTATTTCCTTCTCTGACATATTTCAACAATTCCTCCTTTTCATATTCTAGTGTACCACTTTTATGAAATGTTATGAATATAGATTCTTCAAAAGGTATTCCAGATTTGGATAATGCAATTTGAATTGAACTTATTCCGGGAATTATCTTAATATTATTATAAAAAGATTTTATTTTCTGAATAAACTGAATATCGGAAAAATTTGGATCGCCGTAACAAACAATAACACACTTGATTCCTTTTCTTGCCTCCTCAGAGATAAATTTTAACATTTCAGTTTCATTTTTATAATTAATTATGATTTTTTGTCCCCTGATATATTTTTCCACAACATTTATAGCAGAATTAAAACCAGCAACACAATCGGCATTGTTTAATATATTTTTGCCATGAATAGTAATAAAATCAGGATCGCCAGGACCAACACCTATAATGTATATTTCATTCATTATTGTACCTCTCTTTATATTTTGGATTTATAATAACAAGAACGCTCAGCCAGTAAAATTGATCCAATTTTGTTAATTTTTCTAAAGTTGTTTTAATTACTTTTTGATCAGGAAATGAAAGCTTTTCAAATACTATTGCTTCAATTTTTTCATCGATCCCGTTTGATATTAAATATTCTGCTGCATTATGTGGTAAAAATTCCGGTCCGACCAACATTATTATGTTTCTAAAAAAATCCCTGAATGATTTTAGCATGAATTCTTTCTTTTTCTCTATTTCTCCTCCATCATGAAATGAAATTATCACTGATTCATCAATATTTATATTTGCAAGCGAGGCTGCCAGCTGCACTGAGCTTATGCCCGGGATTATTTCAATTTCAAAATCATCAAATATTTTTAAAAGCCTATCTAGGCCAGATGATATGCATGGGTCTCCTATCCTCAAAATAACAACCGTTTTTTCAGTGTTTTTATACTTATTTGCTACTTCTATGGCCTTTTCGATATAATTATTAAGATTTTGCAGATGAATTTCCTTTCCTTTAATAATATCCATTACAGGATATAAATCCAGATCCCAGCCTAAAACTATATCAGATTTACTTATAATTTCCTTTGAAATTTCTGTGAGATATTTTGAATTTCCGGGTCCAACACCGATGATGTATACTTTGGCCATGATCGTCTTACCATTTTTCATTAAAACAAAAATTTATTTAAACTCTCTCCAGATTGTTATTTTTAAGGATTAAAAAATTAAAAGTCTAAAAACAAAAAAATTAAATAATTTTTACAATTATTAACAACAATGGTTCAAGAAATAAATTTCAAGATCATTTCAAAGGGGAAAGATTATATTGAGGCTGAAGTAATAAATTCAGATAATACAATCATAAGACCACTTGTTGAAGAAATATCAAGGGATCCTATGGTTGTTGAAAGTAAATATTATATAGATCACCCAACGATCACAAATCCTATTATATATATAAAGGTAAAGGAAGGAAAACCACAGGCCGCATTAAAAAGAGCATTGAGGAAAATGGCTAAATATTTTGAAGACCTTGAAAATGAATTGAACAAGGTGCTACCATAAATTCATTTTCCTATATCGGCAACAACCTGATACTTTCCATAATATTTTCTCTGTTCTTTTGGAACCTTTACAGTTACCCTAATCGGTCCAAATGGTATCTCCTGTTCCATCGATACTTTATTTTCAAGTTCCAAAAATAATAATGCCATCAATACCTTTATTGAATCTTCCTTTGTACCGTCTTCAATTTCACCCTTATAAAATTCATCATCCATCTCTTTTATCCTATTCCAAATATCTTCTATTTCTTCCTCTATGCTCTCTTTGTGGACCCTCTCCATTATATCTATTTTATATTTCTCCAACTGCTTCTTATTTTCAATCTTCTTTTTCCTATTCTCCGATTCTTTTAATGCCTCGTCAAGAGCGTTAATTAATTCCACAATTGTTACAGGCCGTTCCTCATTTCTTCTTATGGGTTCAGAAATTGGAATATTATCCGCAAGGAATTCACCGTAGTCAAATTCATCATAAAAATCTTCAGGTTGCTTGAAATCGACAGGCTCCCAGAGATCATAGTAGTCCGTGTTTGTTCCCATTACCCTGTCGAGCAGGACCTGGCTCTTTTTGAACAGTATTTCCCATGCAAGCTCTATTAATATTCCCGCTGATATAAAGTCCAGTATATGCTCATTTTTTAATTTTTCAAGATACAATTTCGTAAATCTAACTAAGTCAATGTTCATTGGATCAAAATTTTCCTCAATTACTAATTTAAAAGCTGCCATTATTGCCCTTATTCCAGGGTCTGATTCAAATGCATACTCTTTCTCTTCATTTTCAATCTTTTTCATTATATTTATAATGTCTGGATTATCTTTATTAACGTTCAAAATCTCCAATAATTTACTATTGTCCATATTCAACCACCTCTTCTTGATAAGTTTCTTCATAAATCTTGGATATTCCATCTGGAGACAATGTTACGCCTATTACGTGGTCTGCATACTTCAGTACAACCCTTCTCAGTGAAACAACAATAAACTGTGCCCTTGATGAATTTTCCTTCAATATTCTGGCAACATTTTCAGCATTGAAAGCATCTAAAAACATATCGCTTTCATCAAATAAATAGAATGGAGATGGAGTATACTGCTGTATTGCCAAAATGAATGTCAAGGCCGTCAAGCTTTTTTCTCCACCACTTAATGCCTCAAGCCTTATCATCTTCTTTCCCTTGGGTTTTGCTTTTATGACAAGCCCTCCTGCAAACGGGTCATCCTCATTCTCCAAATACATTATTGCCTCTCCACCATCGGTTATCCTTGAATATATGTTTATGAAATTCTCCCTTATTGACCTGTATACATCCAAAAATCCTTCCTTTTTCTTTACATTTAATTCTTCCATCAATGATATGAGATTCTTCTTCTCATTCTGAAGATTCTCATAATCTTTCAGTATTCCATCCAACCTTGATTTTTCAGATTCATATTCTTCTATGCTTTTCATATTTACAGGCTCCAATGATTTCATCGTTTCTTCAGAATAATCTATAGTTTTCTTTAGTTCATTTACACCAGGAATAGGTTCTGTCACATTTATATTCATCATGTTATATTCATTCAAAGCATTTTCAAGTTCCTTTTTATTTGATGCGATCCTGGTTTTTAGGGTTATTATGAAATCGTTTTTCCTTGAGAGATCGTTATTTTTTAATGAAATTTCATTTTCGATCTTCTGTATATCGTTTACAAGCTTTTCCCTTTCATTCCACAACTTTTTGGCATTCTCTTCATATATCATGTTTATTTCATTCAACTTGTTTATTTCCAAATGTATGGATTCCACTTCCCTTGTTATTTTATTGATCTCTTCCTGTTTTGATGTAAATTCTTCATTCAACCTTTTTATTCTTTCTTCAATCGATTTTAGGTTTTCATCAATGCTCTTTATGCTATTTTCTTCATCCTTAATCAAAATAATTATTGCAGAATATTTGCTGTTAATATTTTCAAGCTCATTCTTTAATTCTTTCACCTTTTTCTGTATATCCATTGGAGCAAAGGAGTCGATCTTAATTCTAATGTTTTCAATGTCTTTTTGCATATATACCTTCTTCTCTTCTATAGATTTTAATTCATTTTCATATTCTGAAATCTTTGTTTCAAGCTCTCCTTTCTGTTTGTAAATTGATGAAAGTTCGTTCTTTATCCTGTTCAATTTTTCAGCGTTTTCCTTTATTATTTTTTCATATATTGAAGAATCTTCAATCTTTTCAGAGGACAATTCCTGTATCTCCCTTGTTATTTTGTCAATCCTTTGATTTACCTCTTTCAATTCATTATCAACATTTTCCCTTTCAATTGTTAATTCCCTTAATTCCTTTGATATTTTTTCAATATCACTTTGTATGGATACCTTTTCAGGTTTTTGAACATAACCACCTATCATTGCACCACTTGCTTCTATGAGTTGGCCATCCTTAGTTACGATCCTCACACCGCCCATTAATCTCCTGGCGGCGTCCAGATTTTTAACAATGATTGTATCTGAAAACACATACCATAATGCAGATTCGTACTTTTTGTCATATTTTATTAGATCCAAAATAAGACCTACCGTATCTGGATCGTTTAATGCCAGCAACGCCTTTCCCCTCGGTCTGCCAATCGTTAATTTATTCAATGGTAAAAATGTTGCAATTCCTCTTCCAGTCTTTTTAAGATGTTCAATGCACTGCGCCGCAACTGAGTCGTCTTCAACAATAATTGAGTCCAATCTATTACCACCGGCAACATATATAGCCAGGTCTAGATCTTTCGGTACATCTATAATTTCCTTTGCTGTGCCGATAATTCCTTTTATTATGTTTTTATCCCTCAATTCCAGAATTTCATTTATTGCATCCTGCCCATGCATGGCTTCAAATTTTGCCTTATTCTTTTCATAAATTCTTGATAATGTCATTATTCTTTCATCCAATTCCTTCATTCTTTTCCTCAATTCATTCTCTCTATTTTTCAGTGTATAATATTCCTTTGAAAGTTCTTCATATTTGCTTTTCCTGTTTTTTTCCCTGTCCTTTATATCGTCTAGCCTCCATTCAGCATCTTTTATTTCCAATTCATATTTCTTCTCATCCTCTTCCAATGAAGCAATTTTATCAATTATGGAAGAATATTTTTCCCTGAGTGATGATAAATAGGATTGTTTAATTGATAAATCGTTAAGTATTTCATTTAGCTCGTTCTGCTTTTTAACATACTCCTTTTGTAAAATAATCATGTCATTTGAAGATGTGGACATTTTATTTTCGTGATTTTCCAATTCCTTTTTTATTCTTTCAATTTCACTTTGAAGTTCATTCTTAATTCCTAGGTTTTTATTATATTCTTTTTCCAATTCCGATTTCTTATCTCTTAATTCCTTTTTCTTAGATTCTAAAATCTTCTTTTCCTCTTTTATTTCATCTAATCTCGTCTGCAAATCTTCTCTTCTTATGTTTAGCTTTCCATTTTGCAATTTTAGTTCATCTATCCTATTTTTAATTTTAATCTGCTCCTCTCCACCACCTTTTTTTAAATTTTCATCAATCGTACTGATTCTCTTTTTCTTTTCTTCCTCTTCTTTTAATAGACTTTCATATTCATTTTTAATACTGTTAATTTCATTTTGAATTGTTATTATCTCATTCTCATCCCCCTCGATTTGAGCCTTTAAATCCTTGATTTTCCTATATGCCAATGCAGCCCTTGCATATTCCAATTGCTTTTTTAATTCAATATACCTTAATGCAACGTTTCTATCCCTTTCTAAAATTTCAAGTCTATCTTTAATCTCTTTTATTAAAACATCCAATTTTGATATATTTTCATCCACCTCAATCTTTTTCCTTTCTGCCTGGGCAATCTCCTCATCATATTTTGTTATACCAGATATCTCTTCAAGAATCTTCCTTCTCTCAATTGGAGACATTTCAACAATCCTTGTAATATCACCTTGCTGTACGATGTTATACCCATCCGCAAATATCTTTGCCTTTGACAATAGGTTTGTAAAATCTTGAAGTCTTGCTTTTTCTTCATTTATGTAAAAATAACTAACGTAATCATCTTCACTCTCTTTTTTTATAATTCTGGTAAATTTTACCTCATCCGATTCTATGGGTATCTCTCTATCTTTATTGTCAAAAACCAGAGAAACTTTACAATAATCTGCCGGATTTTTCTCCTTTCCACCATTGAAAATTAAATCCGTTAGCTTTTGGGCCCTTAATACCTTGCTGCTCCTGGGCCCTAAAACAAATAATATTGCATCTGAAATATTACTTTTACCTGAACCATTTGGGCCACTGACACCAGTGAATCCTTTTTTAAATTCTATAACCGTTTTTCTGCCAAAACTCTTGAAATTTTCCATTTCCAATCTTTTTAAATACATAATTTATCACCGTGTCAGTTTTATGTATGCCAATTATATTATATTCATAAGCCAATATTTAAATTTTTGTCATAAAATACCAAATTTATTATTATAATCTTCAAAATGACAAAAATTTATTATTTTATAAAACAATTGATATCGATGATGATAACAAAGGATGATGTAGTGAATGTATTAAAAACTGTCATAGACCCTGAGATAGGGCTTGACGTAATCAACCTGGGTCTTGTTTATGAAATTAAAATAGAGGATGATGAAATATACATAAAAATGACAATGACAACGCCAGGATGCCCATTGACCGCATGGATTTTAGCAGATGCAGAAAATAAGCTGAGATCTCTTCCGGGTGTAAAAAATGTTAAGATCGATTTAGTCTGGGATCCTCCATGGTCCGTCGATATGATAAGTGAAGAGGCGAGAAAGCTTTTAGGATTGTAACTTAAATATCAAAGATAATAAAAATTTCACCATTCTCCTTTACGCTTATCATATGATATGTTACCGCTTTAATAAGCAGCTTAGAACCGTGTTTAGATCTGTTATAACTTTCACCAAAAAGCTCCGCATTTAAAGAATTATCTTTTATTTCAACCTTGAGATCTGAATATACGAACCTTTCCACCTCAAATATATATAAAATTTCGGTCAAAAATCTGACCAGCAAAGATTCTAAATTGTCTGCTTTTATATTTACATCCACACTGAATTTTTTTTCTACCTTTTCTATGTCTATCATTAAGGATAACATCCCCAATGCAGCTTCCCTAAAAGCATTCTCAAGACTGTCAGATTTTATTTTCAATCCAATATCCGCCGTATGTTCTACAATTTCATACATATAACGGGCGCAGGGGGATTTGAACCCCCGACCTACAGCTTAGGAGGCTGCCGCCCTATCCATGCTAGGCCATGCGCCCTCATTATTTTTTATTAATTTAAAATACTAAAATTTTGTTATTTCTTAAATAATAGATAATAACATAAATATTATGCTCATATTAATTGAAATGAATATTATCCACAGCACATATTCTCTGCGCTTTGAATTTACCAGTTCTCCCATGATGCTTTTGTCTGATGATATCTTTATCGTATAATACAAAGGTATTGGCAGCAATACTGTATTGAGTATCATTGAATCCACCATAACATCAATAAACTTTGGATATAGTAGAATTATAATGGATGCTGGAATAATTTCTATGAAATAGATGCCATAAAAAAATTTTGCCTTCTTAACGTGTAAATTTAAGCTTCCGGGAAAATCAAGTAAATCCGCCATGGACCATGCTGAAGATAGTGAAATTACAACTCCTGATAGAAATCCCGCACCAACAATGCCTATCGAAAATAAGTATGGAAATATTGCCAACTTCGCCCTATTAAATACAGTTATAAAATTTGAAACGGAAATGTTGAAATCCTTTGCTGGATAAAATAAAATTGTAGATGTATATATAATGGAAATCATTAAAATTTGGCTTACGATAGCACCTATCAAAGTCTCTTTTCTTTCAATTTCAAGATCCTCTCTTTTAAGATTTTTATCTATAACTGCATATTCCTGGTAAAATATCATCCAGGGCATTATTACTGCACCTATGTTTGCAACGATTAAAGATAAATAGCTATAGGAAAATATTGAGTTGAATGATAAAATTGTATCAAGAATTTTAAGTGATGGTTTTACAAAGAATGATATTACTATAAATGAAAACAACAGTAATGTGATAAATAATAGGGAATTTTCAACCTTTTTATACGATCCCATTAAAATCAATATGGTATGAAATATTATAACAAATAACAAAGATATTATAATAGGTATTCCAAAAAAGCTCAGGGCAAATGATATACCTGCGAATTCTCCAACGAATCCTATGACATTTATTATTGAAAATATTAGCGTAAGGATCTTTATCTGATTTTTTGAGTAATTTTCTTTAACTATATTTATAAAACCCTTTTTGGTTGCAATCCCAATCCTGGCAACGCTTTCTTGAACAAAATATAGAGGAATTATCAGAATTAGCATTACCCATATGAATGAGAGACCGAAAGAAGCTCCAGAGACAAGGGCTGTTATGACACTGGGGAAATCTACATCTGCAGTCATAACAATCCAGCCGGGGCCAAAGAGTGAAAGATATTTTAATAGCCTATTCATATAATTGTACCACCCTGATAACCATTAAATCCCTATTATCGATTGGAAATTTTCCATTATCTGTCTTTACGATTGAATAATCCTCAAACTTTTGAACTATTTCAATTGATTTTCCGGGAAAAATGCCAATGGATTTAAATTTATAAAGTATGTCCTTTTCTTCAAACGTTATCCTTTCCACAATATATTTCCTGTTTGTCTCAGCCTCATTCAATTTTAAATTACTCCCTTTTTCATCTATATTAAATTTGTTACCATGTGGGCATGATTTAATTTCACTCATCTTTTCCATTATGTATTTTTCTATTTCATCCTTTATAACATGCTCAAATTGATGCGACAATCTATGGCATTCCTCCCATGGAACATTCAAAAAATAGTATAGATAAGCTTCAGCAATCCTGTGTCTCCTGACAACATCCTTAGATATGTTATAACCCTTTTGGGTTAACATTATCCCCTTCCTGGGTATTCTTATGATTATACCTTCCTTTTCTAACCTCTTTATTTCATCGTTTACAGCTCCAGGGGTTATGTTCAAAATTTCTCCAATTTTTGATATATTTGCAACACCAAAACTTTCCTGGAGCTCAAAAATAGTCAGAATATAATCTTCAAATACATAATTAATGTGACCCATATTTTAAATTAGTGGTAACATTAATTATAAATTTTACTTTAAAGTATATATCGGAGAATTGATTTATTTATATTAATGATATTTAGTGGAATAAATAGCAAATTGCCAATGGCCTTGAATTATTTGATTAATATTATTTCAAATGGAGACCTTATATTTGGTATTATTATAATAATAATTGCAATTATCATGTTATTATTTTCTAGATATTTTACACAGATCTTTTTATTGGGATACCTGATTTTAATTTTTATATTCCTTGGAATTATGCAAAATCTTGGTATTAAATTGCAAGTTATAATGATCATTGCATTTTTAGTGTTCATGCCATTCCTTTACTTTGGGTTTAAATATTCATTTTCAATAACCATAGTTAATATAATGATGTTTGGATACGCCCTGATTTTTTACAAATTCTTTGAAAATGTTATTTTCAATCCAATTTTTGCATCTATTTTTATTATAATAATATTTATATTTTCAATCATCACATTCTTTTTAATATTGAAATTGAAGCTTAAAAGCATTATAATCAAGGAGGAAGTATAATGTTATCCAATTTTGATTTATCAAATTATTTGAATTATATAAATAATCAACCATCCATAGTGATTTTTTTACTTGTATTGACCATATTAATTTCATTTGAATTTAGCGTGTATGTTAAAAGTCTAAGGATTATCGGAACCGGTTTATTCGTTTCATTCTTAACTTATCTCGGACTATTTATTGCATTTTTCGGATATTCACAATCTTATCTATACTTGTTCATATATTCAGTTGCATTATATATGATTTTTATTTTCCTTACATTTTTTATTTCAGTCTTAATATTTTTGATGTATTTCATTGATATTTTATTAATTGAAAAAATATATTTTGGGATGAACTATTTAAATATTGAAACCATAATAATAGCTTTGGCAATTAGCATTATATTAACATTATTAATAAGATTCTTTGCCAGGTCACTTCAGGAAAGACTTAATCAAATTGATAAAATGATTTCAGAAATAAAGAAGAGGGAAGATGAAAAACATGGAAATAGAAGTAAAATATAGAATAAAGAATATAGACGATTTGGAAAAAAAGATCGTTGAATTAGGAGCAGAATATTTAGGCGAGGTTATTGAAAGCGATTTCTATTATAATCATCCTTGTAAGGATTTTTCAAAAACCGATGAGGCCATTAGGATTAGAAAATATGAAAGGGGAATTTTATTAACGTATAAAGGACCCAGGAAAAAATCAGATTATAAGATCAGAGAGGAGATAGAAACAATTGTGGATGAAAATATATTTGATATATTAAAGAAGTTGAATTTCAAGGAAATTGCAAATATTATAAAAAGAAGGAAAAAATATAGAATTTGGAATGTGAACATACTCTTGGATCATGTCGAAAATCTTGGAAATTTTATTGAATTGGAAATTTTTGATGAAAATTATTTACAGGATATAGAAAAATTGGTAAATATTCTCGATTTGAAGGAAAAAGAAAATAAAACATATTTAGAACTGTTTTTAGGTGATAAAAATGAATTATGATGAATTTATCAAGAAAATAAAAAAGTATTACATTGGAGAACTAAACGATTCAGAGATTTACGAGGAGCTTGCAAAAAACGAAAAAAATAGGACATTTTCTGAAAAATTGAAAAACCTATCGATGATGGAAAAATACCATGCAGAATTTTATAAAAATCTCTTAAAAAAGAGAAATGCTGAAATTCCAGTAAAATCTTCGAATTTAATAATTAAAAAAGCTAAAATATTTAGGAAAATATTCGGCCTTAATCTGACCTTGAAATATTTTGAAAGATCTGAAAACAGAACAGTAAGTGATTATTATGAAATATTGGATTCTGGATATTTGGAAAATGAAGAAAGAGAAATAATGAAAAAAATCATCGAAGATGAGGCAGAGCATGAAGATTTTTTTGAACAAAGTTCTTATGAAGTAAAGGAAAGAACCGATAGAATAAAGGATTCCGTCTATGGAATATCGGATGGCCTGGTAGAAGTATTAGCAAGCGTTTCAGGTCTCGCACCCGTTATAATAAACCATATATTTGTTGCAATTGGGGGATTTTTGGTGGGAATTTCAGGAACGCTATCCATGTCCCTGGGCGCATATTTATCTTCCAAGGCTGAAAAAAATTACAACGATTCAAAAATAAGGACCAAAAAGATTATCGGGAAAAGCCACGAGGAGCAAAATGTGGCAAATCCCATCAAATCTGCCCTTTACACGGGAATTTTCTACATAATAGGTGCATCGATACCAATTTTGTCCTATTTCTTTTATTCCGGAATAACAGCGATAATAGTATCATTTACACTTGTTATAATTACAGAGGCGATTTTAGGTTCCATAATTGCTTTATTAACAAACAATTCAATTCTGAAGTCCGCAATAGAGAATGCTTCCATGACATTCTTTGCAGCTCTTGCTACGTTAATACTGGGTACATTTATACACAATTATTTCCATATTAATATTTAAAATTTCAAAACTTTTCCGGTATCTATTTCAATATATCTTTCGGGATAATTTTTCTTGAAATAGTTCTTTGTTTCATCGCCACTGCAATGGCATGGCGATATATAATCAAGAAAATTGATTAAATCCTCAATTTCAGATATTGGGGGTGAATGAAAACCACCAATTAAATAGTATATTCTTCCAAATTTTTCAAAAACAAATTTAACAATGTTTCTGATTCCTGGATGACTGCATCCAACAAATAGGAACAATTTACCATTCTCAATTATTATCAAGGATTGTTCTGGAATCTTGCCATTTTTAAAAGACCCTGTTGAATAGATGTATTCTGATATTCTGTAAAATGTATCTAATTTTATCTGCTTGAATCCTAAATTTTCAATATCTTTCGATATTTCTGGTGTATATACTCTAATATTTTTATTGTTTATTGCTCCAGCACCTCCAACATGATCCCAGTGATTGTGAGAAATAAATATAAAATCTAAACTGTTCAAATCCACATCCAATTTTTCTGAATTATATTTTAGTATTGATTCTTCAGGACCAGTGTCAAACAATATTCTCTTTTCTCCAGATTCTATGAAAATTGATAGCCCCCACCCATTCTTGTAACCCTTTCCGGGCTGGTTGTCGTTCAGTATTTTTAATATCATTTTACTTCTCCGTATATTTTCTAATTGATGTGAATGGCTGGAATGGCTTTCCATTTCCCCTAAAGAATTTTGAGAAGAATTCAACGTAATGCAACCTTGCTCCCTGAATTCCGGGCTCGAATATGGCAATCAATATATTCACAGAATGGCCTATTATTAACACAATAAATGCAAATATTATGTGCAGCAAAATTCCATGGTTCCATGCCTTTGTGAATATTTCATCGAGAACAAATGAAAGTATTACCCCCGCTAATAAAACACCCATAATTCTTGTAAAAGACAATATGTGACTTATTATTGAAGCCATTTCCATTACTGCGTATACACCCTCTCCGTATAAAATTACAACTGCTCCCAGAATTATGAATAAAATACCTGTGATTTCAAATGTAAAAGAGTTGAATATTGACCATCTCAATAACCATAGACCGAAGAATGTAAATCCCCATGACAATATTATCCAACCTATCCTGCCAACCATTTCCCTTAAATGTTTCTTTCCCTCCTCATTGTCCTTGTAAACTTTATAATAAGTATAATGATTGATTGCACCCAATATCAATCCATAATTAACATATATTACACCTATCCATGCAGTCAACAGTAATAGTTTTGAAGCCTGGTTTATTGGGTCCAGTATTGGATTGTATGGCAATTGCTTTCCAAAATAATCGTTGAAGATAATTCCGAATATTATACCCCATATTGAGCCAAATATCATTGCCCTAGCGAGCATTGACCAAGACCAGTTAGACATCATGCTTCTGCCAAAATTTCTCAAAAATTTCGGCATCATACTCTTTTTTGGTGGTCTTGTTACCCTTCTATAAAGCCATACACTGAACATTAATATAACAATGGCATATCCCACGTCACCTACCATCAGGCCAAAAAATATTGGGAATACTATTGCAAAGATAATTGTTGGATCCAGTTCTAATGAATGAGGTAGAGAATAAAACTTGATGAAAAATTCAAAGAACTTAAAGGTCTTTGGATTTTCCAACAGTGTGGGAGGATCTTCAGTTACACCTTCATCAATCAGGATATATCTGGAATCTGTGACCTTTTTTATTATATCTTCCAATTTATTTTTATCCCTCTCGGGTATCCATCCTGATACTGCAAAAACGTTTCCTGAATCTGCAAATCTTTGCATTATTTCCCTTTTCTTTGCGAGTATTTCCAATTCCTCCGATATGGCAGCAACAAAATTATAATATTCTCTGGATATTTCAAGTAACTCATTTTTAAGATTTTTTTCGATCTCCATGAGACTTTTCAATTCATCTTCATGTTTCTTTAACAGATTTTCAGTTTTTCCATCCATTTCATTTAAGGACAATATTATGCCTTTATTTTTGTTTATTATTTCTACAATATCCAGTTCTTTTGATTTAGGGAATATTACAATAAAATCGTATATTTCATCCTCGGAATATTTAAAAGATATATCATCAAACTTCGAAAATTCTTTTATTACATTATCAAAATTTGATTCATCTATCCTGAAAATGAAAAATGATATTGTTTGTGATATCAAATCTTCGGCATCTATATTAAATTTCCTTAGTATTTTTAAGCTATCAATCTCGTTTTCCAAATATCTTCTTCTGGTCTTAATACTATCCAATTCATCCTTTATTTTAAATACCTTTTCAGATATTTTTAGAGAGTTTATCTTTTCCATCAGATCATCAAAATTCTTAAATTTGTATTTTTTTCCATTATTAAAAGGTACTAAGGCCTTTTCCAAACTTTTAAAATTCAATAGCAGCTCGTTGATCCTTTTATAATCTTCTGGAAACTTACCTTGACCCAAAGATTCTATTAATTTTGGATCAACATTTTCAATCTGAACCATCCCAAAATCATGTATGGACTCAATAACCTTTTCCTTATTATCGTTTGTCGAAATTATCAAAATTTTGGTAAGCTTAACTGGACGAAGGGCCAAGCTTACCACCCTCCAATATCATCTTGGATAATTCCAGTATTTTATTTTCATTGATTGTTTTACTTGATATTTCATCGATTTTCTG
This sequence comes from Thermoplasmata archaeon, assembly GCA_039794005.1. Taxonomy (GTDB): domain Archaea; phylum Thermoplasmatota; class Thermoplasmata; order Thermoplasmatales; family ARK-15; genus JAGDXR01. The sequence continues at coordinate 8,328 of JBAMMA010000003.1, read as the reverse complement.
ATTCCACTCCTGCTCAATCTCTTTGATTCTTTTTTCAATTAAAATTTTCATTTCATTCTCCTTTCTCTCTTTATAATTTTTTATTTCCATTTCAGCATTCTTCATTATTTCCTCATATTTCTTCTTTGCCTCTTCTATAATCTTCTGTGCCTTTTCATTCTCCTCCTTTATCATGTTTGAAACTTTTTCCTCAGCCTCTTTGATCTTTTTTAAATATTCATTTACATCAGCCATTTCCCATCACCATCCATATTATCGCCATAGCGATAATCATTATCCCAACACCAATGTTTAATTTCCAGAGGTTTTTAATCAACCATAGCTTCAGCATTTTCCCTCTTGCTCAAATTACTTTTTATCTTCTTAAGCGTGACGAAAGTATCCCTTTCCATCTCTTCAAATTTCATTTTTAAATATGAAGCCTGTTTTTCTAACTCCGGTATCAGAATCTTTTCTATTGCATTGGACCTCCTGTTAGTCTTCTCAATCTCTTGCAATAGTTTTCTGATAGAATTTTCCACCTCTGCAATTTCTAATATCAGATTATGATACTTTTCAAAATCGTTTATTATTTGATCAATCTTTGCTGAAAATCCAACTAATCTATATCTGGTATTAACGATATCTTCAAATCTTTCCCTTCCAAGTATGGGAAGATTTATTCCCATGACATTTTTTGTCTTTATATTCAGTTTTGCCATTTTCTTTACCATCATCGTTGCACTTTCTATGCCTATGGTTCCATGGTATATTTCTGCTATTTTTACATCTTCATATGCCTTTTTTGTTATTTTTTCCAGTTGTTCTCTCAGATCCTTTGATTTATGAACATATTTCATGAATTCAATTATCAATGCTGCCCTCTTCAATTTTAATAGATCCAGACCCTTTCTTGCAATGGTTATCCTTTTTTTCAATCGCAGAAGTTCCATCCTGGTAGGTTTTACCTTCTGAAGCATCTACTGCCTGAACCTCCTTCCATATTTTTCAATAAATTCTTTCTTAACTCTCTTTAATTCACCCTCTGGTATCATGGCCAACAATTGCCATCCTAGGTCTAGTGTTTCTATTATTGACCTGTCCTCATTCTGCCCTTGACCAATAAAAATCTTTTCAAACTCATCGGCAAATTTTAAGAATTGCCTATCTTCCATGGTCAGGGCACCTTCTCCAACAATTGCACTCAGGTTTCTTAAATCCCTACCTCTGGCATATGCAGAATAAAGCTGGTCTGCAACACCCCTGTGGTCTTCCCTTGTCTTGCCCTTACCAATACCCTGGTTCATGAGCCTTGAAAGGCTCATTAAAACATCTATCGGAGGATATATATTCTTATGGAAAAGGTCCCTGGACAATACAATCTGGCCTTCTGTAATATATCCTGTTAAATCTGGAATTGGATGCGTTATATCATCTCCTGGCATTGTAAGGATCGGGAACTGTGTTACGGACCCTCCTTTCCCCTTAATCTTTCCAGCCCTTTCATATATTGTCGCTAAATCCGTATACATATATCCCGGATATCCTCTCCTTCCAGGAACCTCTTCTCTTGAAGCCGATATTTCCCTCAGAGCTTCACAATAATTCGTCATGTCGGTTAATATGACAAGGACATGCATATCCTTTTCAAATGCAAGATATTCTGCTACAGTTAATGCCATCCTTGGCGTTAATATTCTTTCCATACTTGGATCCGATGCAAGACTTAAAAACATTACGGTCCTTTCAAATGCTCCCGTATTCCTAAAATCGTTTATGAAGAAATGAGCCTCTTCAGTAGTAATACCCATGGCGGCAAATACAACGGCAAAATTTTCTCCTTCACCCAAAACCTTTGATTGCCTGGCGATCTGTGCGGCAATATAGTTGTGTGGTAGACCAGAGCCTGAGAAAATTGGCAGTTTTTGACCCCTTACGAGAGTATTCATTCCGTCAATGGCTGATATTCCAGTCTGTATGAATTCTGATGGTTCTTCCCTTGAATATGGATTTATAGCATATCCCACAATTTCGTGCTTTTCCTTTGATAATAAGGGCCCTCCTCCATCCCTTGGATTTCCCAAACCATCAAATATTCTACCTAGCATCTCATCTGAAACTGGTATCCTGACAATATCCCCTTTAAACCTAACGGTTGTGTTTGGAACATCTATTCCTGTTGTAGGGCCAAATACCTGAACAATTGCTAAACCCTTTCTTGTATCCAAGACTTGGCCGCTCTTCTTTTCCCCATTTGGAAGCGTTATCTCAACCACCTCGTTATATCCTGCATTTTCTACATTCTCAACGAACAGGAGAGGTCCTGCAATCTGTGAAACTGTTTTAAATTCTAACATTCATGACACCCCCAAACTTTTAAATTCGTCAACAATCTCTTTATTTAGATTTTCGATATCACCCAGATTCTCTTCTTTAATTTCCTTCATCCTTGATATTTTATCCCTTACCTTCATGGAAAATATTGATTTCAGAGATACTCCAGATGATACACCTTTCATGGACATGTCATGGTAATTCAATATCGTTTTTAACATCAAATATTGCTTTTTCAATGAACAGTATGTATCAACTTCATCAAAGGCACTCTGCTGCAGATAATCTTCTCTCAACATTTTTGCAGTATCCAATATAATCCTTTCCTTGTCCGGTAGCGCATCAGGCCCTACAAGCTGGACTATCTGCTGCAGCTCTTCCTCCTGTTGCAAGATGGCCATGGCCCTATCTCTCAAAACATTCCATTCCTTTGAAACATTTTTCTCAAACCATTCCTGCATGGAATCGTGATATTGTGAATAGCTGATAAGCCAGTTAACGGATGGGAAATGCCTTCTGTTTGCCAATGATGCATCGAGGGCCCAGAAAACCTTTGTAAGTCTCAATGTACCCTGAGAAACGGGCTCCGAGGTATCTCCACCCGGAGGAGATACTGCCCCTACAACCGTAACAGAACCATACTGTCCATTTAGTGTTATTACCCTTCCAGCCCTTTCATAAAATTCAGCAAGTCTTCTGCTCAAATATGCCGGATAACCCTCCTCACCGGGCATTTCCTCTAACCTTCCAGATATCTCTCTCATCGCCTCTGCCCACCTGCTTGTACTGTCGGCCATCAGGGACACATCGTAACCCATGTCTCTGAAATATTCTGCAATTGTTATTGCAGTATAAACGCTTGCCTCCCTTGCCGCAACTGGCATGTTTGATGTGTTTGCTATTAATACCGTTCTGTCCATTAAAGGACCCTTTGTTTTCGGATCTATTAATTCTGGGAATGTCACCAAAACCTCGGTCATCTCATTTCCCCTTTCACCACAACCAACATAAACTACGACATCAGTATCGGACCATTTTGCAAGCTGGTGTTGTATAACGGTTTTACCTGAACCGAATGGACCTATAACGCACGCGGTGCCTCCTTTTGCAATCGTGAAAAACGTGTCTATTACCCTCTGACCAGTTATCATAGGTAGTTGAGGGCGGAGCTTTTCCTTGAAGGGCCTCGGAAACCTGACACTCCAATATTCTTTCATTGTGAGTTTTACTTCACCATTGACCGTGTTTATAACCGCAACCGTATCATTTACCGTGAATTTGCCGCTGTAAATTTCCTTTATTGCTCCACTTACACCCATTGGGACCATTATTTTGGTATTAATTGTTTTTGATTCTTTTACATATCCTATAATTGTGCCGGGATTTACCACATCACCCGGTTTTAAAACTGGTATGAATTCCCATAGTACCTTTTCATCCAATGCATTTGCAAATATTCCCCTCTTTATGAAATCACCACTCTTTTCCTTTAATACAGGTAATGGTCTCTGGATACCATCGTATATACTTCTTAAGAGGCCTGGACCTAGCTCAACCGATAACGGTTTTGAAGTATTAACAACAGGTTCTCCAGGCCTCAAACCGCTTGTGTCTTCATAAACCTGAATCGTTGAATTGTTTCCTATGATTCTAATTATTTCACCAATGAGCTTTTCCTCTCCAACATATACTACATCGTACATCTTTGCATTTTCAACGTCCTTTGCTACGACTACTGGACCAGATACCCTATATATTACACCCATGTTTACACCTCCAAATCTATTCCAAGAACCCTCTTTATAACTTCCCTTAAGACTTCCTCCTCCTTTTTACCCTTCATCCTTTCCGATGGAACAAAAACTACCAATGGCCTCACCGACATTTGAATCTTGTCAATCTCACTTTCATTTAAACCATTTCTTATGAAATCTGAAGCTATTATTAGACCTACATCATTCCTGTTGAATATAGAAATCAACTTCTTTGCCCCTTCAATTTCATTTTCCACAACGTATGATTCATCGCATCCTATCATCTTGTACCCCAGTACCAATTCCCTTTCCCCGATGACAACAATGTTGTAAAATTCATCTTTCATATCACTTTCACCAACATTGACTTTATCCTTTCATTTGATAGGTTATATAATTTTGAATATGCTATCTTTCTAATATTTTCCCTCTCGGTTTCAAACATAAGCATTAAACCTATTATTGATGACAATCCAGGGGATGCTATTCTAAAACTCGGTATATTTTTTTCTATTATATATTTATCTAGCTGTATTTCAAACTCTTTCAAATCATTTTCATTCTTGTACGCTTCTAATGCATGTGTCAGGTCAAATTTTTCCCTCAGTTTTTCGACTACCTCATCTATGCTGTTTGATCTCGTTAAATCCTCAATCTTCTGCTGATTTAGGGAACCTCCATCCAGCAAATAGTTCTTTATCTCATTTTGAGGAATTCCAAGAGAAAATGCCCTTAATATCGTCATAATATTTCTTGAATCTATTATGTTTTCAATCAGATTAATAACGGGCAATTCATTACCCATGAATATCCTTACCTTTTCCTTTAAATTCTTATAATAAAATAGATCTAATGATATTAACAATTCACCTATATCATTGCTCTTCTTGAAGGATTCCATCCCTTCCATTAATACCCTTCCGTATGGAAATTTTAAAAGATATTTGATAGCACCTTCAATGTCTTCGTTCATCAATATCTTGAAATCCTCATTGCTTAATGTACCGGCTACTATGCCAACAGGAATGTCATTTTCGGATAACAAAAACATCTCCGATTCCTTGATAGGTTTGCCTAAAACTTTTGATGACAGTATAACTTTGATGTTTGAAATATCATATTTTGCAATATATGCCCTGACGGCATCCAAACTCATCCTGGGGGTCATATTTAATATTATCCTTGATATCCTTGTGATGTAAGAATTTACAGATATTTCAACCAAATCAATTCCTGAATATTTTGAACCGAAGGTGTTTAGGTATTCTCTATAGTGTGTTTCCATTAAATGTGAAATTATTTCATTTATATCCCTTGAACTTATGAGTTTTTCATAAAAATCATGTTTTAACAACAGTGATTCTATCGCTCTTGCCCTCGCATATGGATATGAATATAAAATGAAATTTTCCAAACTTTATTCACCCTTTAAAAGCGAATATATTTCTGATTTAATTTCATGCTCCGTGTCCTCCAATAACCTGTTCAATGATCTATCGAATATCCTTTTTCCATCCTTTGATTTTACTATTATTCCACCAAGATCATTTAATTCTTGATTGAAAGCAACGTTTTTATTTTTTTGGAATAGGACCTTGTCCTTTTCTGATATTTCTATTATAACGGAATTTTCATCGAGTCCCATTTCGTTTAAGGCATCTTTATATGATCTTTGAATATATGAAATATATGACTGTGTGCCCCTTAGCTTTCTCAAGGTATCCTTTATCTGGCTAAAATAGATTTCTATTATTTCATTTACCTTTTCTAGGTATATCTTTTTCATTTCCAGATTCTTCTGCGATATCGCCCTTGATATTTCCATTTCAATTTCTTTGTCTATATGGCTCTGCATTTCTTTCTTGTATTTTTCTGCCTTCTCTTCTGCTTCCTTGATAATTTTTTTGACCTGCTCTTCAGTATTTTTTCTGATGTTCTCTATTTCAATGTTGCCTTTCTCTAATATCCCATTGACAATATCTTCAATGGCCATCTTTTCAACCTAGTATGTGCATGAGCAGTATTAGACCGAAAACAAAACCAAATATGAAGAGTGTCTCCGGTATAACCAAGAAGAATAATACCTGACCCATCTTTTCAGGCTTCTCAGCAACAACACCCATACCAGCAGCACCGATGCCCATTTGTGCCAACCCGGTGCCTATTAAACCTCCTGCCATGGATATTGCTGCCGCAATTGCATAAAGTGCCGTAGCCGTATCTATAGTCATATAATCACCATGCCAACATTTCATTATTGGATAAAAATTTTTTTCTAACATTAATTATTTAATTACATATTTATATTAATTTTTGAAAAATAATATCAAAAAATTAATAATAATATTATATTTTGAACAATAAAATGGAAAAGGTTCTCGTGAAAAATATCGAGGGAAAAAGAATAATTTTTTTTGGCACGGTGAGGGGAGTAGCTTATGAAATAGAAGAATTGGATAGAATATTTTCAGAAAATAAAATTGAAATTATACTTCTTGGTATTTCACCTGAAGAGCTAGATGGATTGAAAAAATATATTGAAAAACCCTTTGACATTGATTTAACAGATTATGAATTGATATGGGGATTAAAATTGAAGGAACTGACAAAGGTAAAATTGCCAGTTCCTTCTTATTATCATGCTCTTGTTTATGCAATGAAAAACAATATTGATGTGATAGCAATAGATATGAACGATGAGGATTATGCAAATGCTTTTACGAAAAATGTATCATTTTTTGATCTTCTGAGACATTCTCTTAGAAAAAACAGGATTCTGAAAAGAAGGTTCAGATCAAAAACACCCGAGGAATTTTCACTTGAATGGGACAGGATTGTTAACCGCGGAGGATATAAAAAGCTCGAAATGGAAAGGGAAAAATACATGACCGAAAAAATAAGGGAAAATTTAAAAGGGAATAATATACTCATAATAATAGATTTTGAACGTATGGATAACATTGTAAGCTCACTGAACGATAATGAAAAAAATTAATATCTTTTAATATTCATCTATTTACATGAATATTCTTGTAACTGGAGGATCGGGATTTATTGGAAGGAATATAGTCAGAAAATTGAAGGAAAAGGGGCATTATGTTATCACTCTGGATTTAAAGGATAAGAATTCAGTTTCTGATGAACATATAAAAGGGGATGTGAGAAATATAAAATTGATGCTGAAAGTTACTGAAAATACAGATGTTATTTTTCACCTCGCGGCTGTAACATCGCCTCCGGAATTTGAAGATCTTCTCTCAGAAGGTTTTGAAACAAATGTCATTGGTACCTATAACGTCATGGCGGCAGCGGTAAAAAATAATGTTAAAAGGATAATAATTGCATCTTCATCATCTGTTTACGGTAATTCAAAAAGTGTTTCCGTTGAGGATGCAATTCCTGAAAACTATTTGAATTTTTATCCCGCAAGCAAGAGGATAAATGAACTTACGGCAAAGGTGTTCACGAACTATGGCCTTGAAACAGTATCACTGAGATATTTCAACACATACGGCATAGGGGAAAATACCAAGGGTAGCTATGCAAGCGTGATATGGAAATTCATAGATGACATAATGAACGGCAGGGTTCCGGTAATATATGGTGATGGTACCCAGAGAAGGGATTTTATTTATGTTGAGGATTCAGCAAGGGCATCAATACTTGCGATGGAGAGGGGAAGGAATGGAGAGGTTTACAATGTGGGCACGGGTGTTTCAACCGATTTTAACACAGTATTTAATATAATTAAAGAGGAAATGAATTTTGATAAAGATCCCATATATATTCCAAACCCACTGAAAAGCTACCAGATGTTCACTCAGGCGGATATTACAAAATCAAAAAGGGACCTGGGCTTTGAGCCAGAATACGATATACGAAAAGGTGTAAGAAAAATTTTGGAAGAACTCACAAATTTACATTAGAGTAATATTCATAAATTTTTCTTATCCCTTCCTCAAGTGAAATTTTCGCCTCGAATCCCAGTTCCTTTTTTGCCTTTTCAGTGCTGGCCTGGGTTACCATCACATAGTTTTTCATTGGATTCTCGATGTATTTTGGCCTGACATCCTTGCCTATGATTTTTTTGAGTATATCGAGCATCTCATTGAGTGAATATGATTTGCCCGTTCCAACATTGTAAATGCCATTGTTTTTTGATTTCATTGCAAGTTCAAGGGCATTGACAACATCGTCCACGTATATGAAATCCCTCCTCTGTTTACCATCACCGTAGATTACGGGTTGCTCATCCTTCATC
>JBAMMA010000002.1:0-8427 GCA_039794005.1 Thermoplasmata archaeon | reverse complement strand
AACGGGCCCGGCGGGATTTGAACCCGCGATCCCTGGCTTAGAAGGCCAGTGCCTTGTCCAAACTAGGCCACGAGCCCTACCAACCTCTTTCCTGAAGTTTCTGTTCATTTGTTAAGTTCGTAACATCTATCCCTTTCATTCCTGACAGATTCTTTGATACCTCTGCTACTATATCAGGTTTATCGTAATTTGCTACTGCCTCAACTATTGCCTTAGCCATTTCCTGTGGATTGGGGGATTTAAATATTCCTGATCCTACGAAGACGCCATCCATACCCATCTGCATCATCAATGCTGCATCTGCGGGTGTGGCTACTCCCCCGGCAGCGAAATTTACAACCGGCAATCTCCCCAATTTTCTGATCTCTTTTATTTCCTTGTACAATCCCTCAACTATATCACTATATGTATATTCAGAATATATTAATTCCTTGCTCGATATATTTTTAGGTTCTCCATTTATTTCCTTGATCTGCATGTATAATACCAGATAACTTTCCGCATAATGTTTTGCTATTTCGTAAAGCTCATCATCATCTTTAAATTTCAGATCATTTATTGCTTTATTTACCAAATGCACATGTCTCACAGCCTCTATTATATTACCAGTACCGGCCTCCCCTTTTGTTCTTATCATTGCAGCACCTTCCCATATCCTTCTTACTGCCTCTCCCAGGTTTCTTGCACCACACACAAAAGGAACGGTAAATTTTCTCTTATCTATATGGAAGAAAGGATCTGCCGGGGTCAAAACTTCACTTTCATCGATCATATCTACTTCCAGAGCTTCTAATACTCTCGCTTCTGCCACATGCCCAATTCTCACCTTTGCCATTACTGGAATTGAAACGGCATCCATGATCTCTTTAATTTTTATTGGGTCTGCCATTCTTGCAACACCGCCGGATGCCCTTATATCAGCCGGAACCTTCTCTAAAGCCATCACTGCTACAGCTCCAGCCTCCTCTGCAATTCTAGCTTGTTCAGCATTAACAACGTCCATGATTACCCCTCCCTTCTGCATACTTGCAAATCCCCTTTTAATGAGTTGAGTTCCATATCTGACATTTTCTAAGTTAACTGGCATATTACCACCAAATAATAGAATACTAATAAATATTTACGTTTATCGAATTATTTATTAATTTATAAATATTATTTATATTAAAATGATTCATAATCGTCTCCCAACAGGCATTACAAAATTCGATGAATTCTTAAAGGGAGGCCTTGAAAAAGGAAGTATAACGCTGGTATATGGCCTGCCAGGTACAGGAAAGACTATTTTATCGTTGAACATAGCACTTAATATTTCAAATAACGATGTTAGAATTGTGTACATTGATACAGAGGGCATTAACAATGAAATCTTCAATATGATTTTTGAAAAGAGGATTGAAAATGCGAAAAGGATAATCTTTTACAGGCCATTCAATTTTCAGGAGCAAGAAATGCATTTAAAGTATGTTTATAATCTATTATATCAATATAATAAAATACCCTTAATAATTATAGATTCATTGACAGAATTTTATGGAATGGATGAAAAGCATTACTTCGACAAAGAAATTTTATCGAAACAGATTGGATTGTTGATTGAAATTACTGAAGAATTTAACATTCCAATATTTATGACTTCAAGGGCCATATTCAACTTAAAGGAAAGAAGGATAATGTTTCCGGGTGAATATTACCTAAAAAGTAGATTCAAAACAATTATTAAGATGGAAAAGATTGATGATGTTAAAAGAATGGTACTGGAAAAACATCCCACGATTAATGCGGGAAAAAGTATAATATATAAAATTCAGGATGGAAGAATAATATTTGGGGAGTGATAACATGGGTGTAGACATATCCGATATAATAGAATCAAGAGAGATTGAAATGGAAGATATTAGGAATAAGAGCATTGCAATAGATGGATATAACACACTATACCAATTTCTTAGCATTATAAGGCAACCGGATGGAACACCTTTAATGGATGAAAAGGGAAGAATAACATCTCACCTATCCGGGCTATTTTACAGAACTGTCAACATTATGGAGGCAGGAATCAAACCCGTATACGTTTTTGATGGAAAACCACCGGAATTGAAACAAAAAACTTTAGAGGAAAGAAATGAAAGGAGAAAAATATCGGAGGAAGAATGGAAGAAGGCGCTTGATGAAGGAGATGTTGAAAAGGCCAGACTGTACGCTCAAGCATCATCAAGATTAACAAAGGAAATGGTGGAAGATTCCAAAAAACTTTTAGATTTGATGGGAGTTCCATGGGTTCAGGCCCCAAGTGAAGGGGAGGCCCAGGCAGCTTACATGGCAATAAAGGGCGACGTTTATGCATCCGCATCCCAGGATTATGATTCACTTTTATTTGGAACGCCGAGACTTGTTAGAAATCTGACAATCACCGGTAAAAGAAAAATTCCCAGGAAAAACGTTTATAAAGAGATAAAACCTGAATTGATAGTTTTAGAGGAAGTATTAAAAAATTTGGGCATTACAAGGGAACAGCTTATAGACATAGGCATATTGATAGGAACAGACTTTAATGAGGGGGTTAAAAATATAGGACCCAAAAAGGCTCTGAAATACATAAAGGAGTACGGTAACATTGAAAATTTGATGAAGGAGAAAGACATCGTAATTGAAAATTTGAATGAAATCAGAATTATTTTTCTAAAACCAGAGGTAACTGATAATTACAAAATAGAATGGAAAGATTACGATGAGGATGGTCTTATCGAATTCATGGTAAGGGAGCACGATTTCTCGGAGGAAAGGATAAAGGGGGCAATTGAGAAACTAAAGCAATTCAAGAAGATAAAGTCACAAAAAAGTATAGATCAGTGGTTCTGAATATAAAAAAATAATAAGTAGTAATATATTAACAAAAGCATGATAGATAAAATTAAGAAAAATGTTGTTGAAATAGTTAAGGAGGAGGAATTAAATCAAATAATAGGAAAGGAAAATCTGAAGGGTTACATTGGGTTTGAACCTTCAGGTTTGGTTCATTTAGGCACCGGATTAATTTGTGGTAATAAGGTTAAGGATTTGCAGGAATCTGGTATTAAGATGACAATTTTGTTGGCCGACTGGCATGCTATGATAAATGATAAATTCAATGGAGACATGGAAAAAATTAGAAGGTCTGCAGAATTGATGAAAGAGTCTTTTTATTCTCTGGGAATACCAAAGGATGTCAATTTCATATATGCCGATGAGCTGGTTGGAAGAAAAGAATATTGGGAAAAGGTGATAAAGGTTGCAAAAAATACAACACTTAACAGATTAAGGAGAGCAATGGACATAATGGGTAGGAAGGAGAGTGATTTGGATATAGATACTTCCAAGATGATTTACCCATTTATGCAGGTGGCCGATATTTTTGAATTAGAAGTAGATATTGCCCTGGGTGGAATGGATCAGAGGCATGCTCACATGCTTGCGAGGGATGTTGCAGCAAAGCTTGGCCATAGGCCTCCAATTGCGATACATACACCATTGTTAACCGGTCTAAAAGGTGGAAATAGGATGGATATTTCAAGCAAAATGAGTAAAAGCGTTGCTGGAAGTGCAATATTCATAACTGATAGCGAGGATGAAATAAGAAATAAAATAAGGTCTGCTTATTGTCCCCCCAACGATGTTGAAAATAATCCCATAATAGATATTTATAGATTCATAATATTTCCATATTACAAAAATAAAATCATCATAAAAAGGAAAGGACAGGAAGATCTGGAAATATTTTCATTAAACGATCTTCTTGATAATTATAAGAATGGAAATATACATCCCATGGATCTAAAGGAGAATATATCCGAAATACTGATTGAAATTTTAAAACCCATAAGGGAATACTTTGAAAGGCATGGATTGATGGAAATCGTGCAGGAGTTGAGAAAATGATTCCTGTAAAAGATTTAAAAATCAATTCCAAAACGACAATTAAGGACCTCATTGATCAGTATGGAAAAATGGGAGGTTTTTCATCAAAAAAGCTAGAAGAGGGTGTGAGGATATTGCAAAAGATGCAGAGGGAAAAAGAAATAACGAAATTTTTATCCTTTCCTGCGGATCTGATTTCCACCGGCCTTAGAGGTATTTTCAGAGACATGATAAAAAACAAAATGTTTGATGTTATAATTACCACAACCGGAACTTTAGATCATGATTTGGCCAGGTCATTCAGGGACTATTATCATGGATCCTTTGATCTGGATGACAGGGAATTGGCTAAACACCATATATATAGACTGGGAAATGTGATAATTCCCAGGGAAAATTATGGAAAAATAATCGAGGAAAAAATGGGTGAATTCTTATCCGGAATAGAAATCAAAGAATGGGCCCCTTATGAACTTATCTGGGAGCTTGGAAAATTTATAAATGATGATTCAAGCATTTTATATCAGGCTTATAAAAATAGAATTCCGGTAATTGTTCCAGGAATAATGGATGGAGCTGTGGGTTCTCAACTATGGTCCTTTTGGGAAATGAATAAAAATTTTAAATTGAATTTATTCCTTGATGAACATCTGCTATCGGATATAATATTTACATCAAAAAGGACCGGTGCATTGATGATCGGTGGAGGTATATCAAAGCATCATACAATATGGTGGAACCAGTATAGGGGAGGTCTCGATTATGCCGTTTATATTACAACGGCGGTGGAATATGACGGTTCATTGTCCGGAGCAAGGACAAGGGAGGCAATATCATGGGGAAAAATAAAGCAAAAGGCAAAGCATATAACGATTGAAGGTGATGCCACTGTAATATTGCCTTTAATGATTGGATATCTATTATAAAATATTTACAAAAGGCTCAATTCTTCCACATCAACTTCTCCTACACCATCAACTTCCTTTATTAAATTTTCAATCTTCTCGGATGCATTTTCTTCATCCGGAACAACTATAAACATTTTTATTGCCTGTAATCCAAATGCTATCGGAATTATTTGAACTCCTTTTATCCTACATTTACCCTGTAATTTTTTCTCAATATCATTTGATAATTTATTGATATCTAATGATACATCTGTTGGCAGAATTTTATAAATTATTCCAACATCTCCCATCCATTTCACCTCAAGGACCTTCAAATCCGCAATGAGGGCATACGTACTTGATTCCCATTTCCCTACAATGGTTGCATCTTCCTATTATTTCTTCACCACAATTAGGGCATTTAAATGTGACAGATCCCTCTTCTATTAAACCTGCACCACATGAAATGCAGAATTCAACCTGTGACATTAAATCACCTTTTAATCTTTTATTTAGTAGAATTATAAATATTTTTTCTTTATATTGTTTAAATCATTATAAAACTTCTTGTTTTATAATCCATGTTTCAAGATAAAGAATTTTTAAAATTTAATTTTCTTCCCTTTTTAAAAGTGAAGTGTATGCCCCTATGAAGCTCATTATTCCTGAGAATAACATTATTAATCTGAAGCCCTTTAAAAATTCATTTATATAAACAATTGAAACATTTTCCACGGCTCCGGTAAATAAACCCAAAAGAATATTCTTTGGAACTGAATTTGACAGAAAGGCACTTGCAACAGAAATGCTGAGTATTTGACCTGTAAATCTCATGGTTCCCAGGGTTCCAGCTGCAATTCCATACTTATCTTTTTCAACTGAACCCATAACGGAGTTTGTATTTGGAGCCGTAAAGAGTCCAAAACCAATACCAATAAAGCTTAAAGGTATTATTATTTCAAATATTGATTCTATTTTAATGATTGACAATGCAATGAAAGATGATCCTATAATTGCCATACCTATGGAAGCCAGTATTCTTGATCCATATTTATCCGATAATCTTCCACTTATGGGCGAAAATATTACCATGAATATGGGCTGGAATATCAGAATACTGCCCGCTTGAAATGGTGGAATTTTTAAAAATACCTGAAGATATATTGAGAATACGAAAACTATTGAATATGTGCTGAGATAATTCAAAAATGCGGAAATGTTCGATGCTATGAATGTTCTATTATTTCTGAATAAATTGAAATCTATAAGTGGTTCATCGATCTTTGTTTCATGATATATGAATACTATTAAAAATAATATTCCCAAAATTAAAGGGATAATGGTTGTAATGTTATTGTATATTACCGAAAGTGTCAGATAAAAAACGATCATTATTAATGATGAAGCAAACAGAATTGATCCTATGACATCCAATTTTTCTCTTTTATTTTTAAATTCTATATCTTTCATTGAATAGAATGAGATCAACAATGCCGTCAAGGAGATTGGAAATATGGCATAAAATATTGATTGCCAATTGAAAATTTGTATTAGAATTCCGCCCAGAAATGGTGATAATGTTAATCCTAGGTATACGGACATTGCATTTATACCTAATGCCCTTCCCCTTCTATTTGATGAATAGACATGGCTTATTATTGCGGTTGCATTTATTCCAAATAATGATCCTCCTATTCCTGCTATGAAGAGGGTTATTATTAACATATAAATATTTATGGAGAATATTGCAATAAAAATTGAAGATGTAAAAATTATCAATCCTAATCTATACATGATAATTTTACCGTATATATCTGACAACCTTCCAAAGAGTATCATCAGTGGTAATGGTATCAAATAAGATATTGGAATCCAGATTATGGTAAAAAAATCGGCTCTAAAATATTCACCGATCCTTGGGACTGCAAATGTTATTATACTAGATGTGAACGGTGTCAGAAATGATGAAATCGATGTCGTTAAAAGAATTAAAATTCTTTTATTATTATCCATATATTGTTCATTCGATCAATTTATTTTAATATTTTTAAAATCAGGATATAAAGAAAGATAGAATTTCATCATATATTGTTTTAAAATCTGCATTCTCTATGGATATTATGAAATAGTTTTTACTTCCTCCGCCCCTCAATTTATGTTTTTCCATTACGCTTCTAATAAATTCAATATCCCTTTGATCTTTACTGAGCAGGAAAATCTTACCTTCCATCTCATTTCCGTATATTACTGTTGAATTTTCATTTTCCATGATCTTTCTACCAAGCCTTTCGATACCGTTAATGTCAACGTATGGAAAATCGCTATAGTATATCAATTTACCATTTTTATTTGCTTTATTAAAATTAAACATTGTTGAGGATAATTCATATAGGCTTTTCCTCAATTTTTCATTTTCCTGAATCATCTGATTTAATTTTTTTTCTATTACGTTATGGTCCAATTTATACCTGTTTTCAATGCTCCTTATAATCTTGGAATTTTCATACAAATACCGTAATGCACCTTCTCCGGTTAAAAATTTAATCTCCGTAAAATCCCCGGATTTAATTGATTTTACCGTAATGTATTCCACCTCTCCCGTATTTTTAACGTGTATTCCCGAGCATGCTGATTTATCAAAACCCTCAATCTCTATAATCCTTACATTCTTTTCCCTTATTCTATCTCTTTTGATTCTTATTTCATCCTCATTTATTTCTGAAATATTTTCATAATGTTCCTTTACGGGAAGATTCCTTTTAATTATTTCATTTGCAAATTTTTCAGCCTCAAAAACATCCTCCATTTTTATACTGCCCATAATAAACAAAGAGGATTCATTTTCATCGAATATAACTTTTTGAAATTTCACGTTAAACAGATTTTCCAGGGAACGGTATAAAATATGTTCACCAGTATGCATCTTCATTAGTTTATATCTTCTTTCCCAATCCAGAATTAATTTTCCTTTATTTTCATCTAATTTACCTTCAATTAACTCATATTTATGCAAAATTTTTCCATCCAATCTTTTAGAAAATAAAATTTTAATTTTGAAATCTTTTCCTATCAGAATTCCTCTATCTGATGGTTGTCCCCCGCCTCCTGGAAATATGATTGTCCTGTCAAATTCCAAAAATTCATTATCCTTCGAAACTATTTCAACATCTATTTCCTTTAAATATGGATCCCTATAATAAAGCTCCATGGATATCAGTATTGGAAGAGATTATTTATTTTTACCATTGATTTTATGAAATAAAAATCAATTTGTACAGTCCCGAAATCTTTGACCATAGAAAGGGATCCCTTTATATGGGTTCTCAGAAACTCACTGAACGCAAATTCAGATAAATCATTGGAGCAGAAAAAACGGCCAAAGTTACAAACAGATCGTTCGGATCTTAAATTGAGCATCTCAACAATAAAGGAAGTATGGATTCACTGGCTCAATACTGATGAAATGTTACCTTTAAAGAAATGAGGCAGAAAAAGAAAGGTATCAATCCCGATGAAAAAATTATTGCTTAATGTTTATCAAAAGCTGAAAGTAGGAACAAAAAGACTTGAAAAAATAATTGAATACAGATTTGGCCAACATATATCACACAACAATTGAAAAAAGAAGTATGTGTTGTTTTGG
>JBAMMA010000001.1:0-158056 GCA_039794005.1 Thermoplasmata archaeon | reverse complement strand
CCAATATCATAAAAATTGTTATATTTTAATATGCGCCATGTCAGCAAGCATTATTAATTTGTATTTTAAACAGTTTTAAATAGTTAAAATTATTTTTATATTTTTGATGTTACCTTCCCTAGAAGAAATAAAGGGGCTTAGAATAAAAATTGGATTAACCCAAAAGCAACTTGCCGATTTAGTAGGCCTTAGTCAATCTTATATTGCAAGATTGGAAAAGGGAGACATTAATCCTACATATGAAAATATAAGGAAAATATATTCAGTTTTGGAGAGTTACTTGGATCAAAATTTAAACAATGAAATTACAGCCAAAGAAATAATGACTAGAAATGTAATTTCAGTAAATTCCAATGATACCATTGAAAAGGCGATCAATATAATGATAAACAATGGTATTTCACAGCTACCAGTATTGGATAATGACGTCATTGTTGGAAGTATAACTGAAGAATTGGTTAATAAACTTTTAAACAATGAAAAATTAAAAAATAATATAAAAAATAAAAAAATAAAGGATTATATGGAAGATTCATTTCCACAAATTTCAGAAAACACATCTATAAAGATTGTTTCATATTTGTTAAAACAATATCAGGCTGTTCTCGTAATTTCCAGGGGTAAACTTGTGGGAATTATAACAAAAACAGATTTAATAAAAATTTTAAGCCAAAAATTATAATTATTTTTATTCATATTCAGATACGTTTTGCGGAGGTTACCGAGCCTGGCCAAAGGTGCGAGATTCAGGGTCTCGTTCCGCAGGGATTCGGGAGTTCAAATCTCCCCCTCCGCATCAGCATTTCTTTATTTTCTTTTAAAGAAATATCCCTCCATTGTATCCTTAACAAATAATGCTAGGTTTGAGGGTTTTGTAAAATTAGAGGTTTCGGCATGGAGATACAAATAACATTGCCTATTGCAAGATTTCATTAATTTTCTTCCTTCAACTGCCTTTTCGCTTCTTAATAAAGTATCCAGATCCGTTTCCAAAAGATTTCCAATACTTCTGCCAATAACACTGCATGGATAGATCACATCACCATTAGCATCTATCTGTATAGAATAGGAATGGCATTGATAAGATGTTTCTAGAGCTTTTATAAATGCATAGCTGGTGACGATGGTACCACTATATTCCTTTTTTAATTCCAACAGTAAATCATGCAATACTTTAGGATCTGGTGATAGATTTGGAGTTTCATCAAAATGTACAGCAGGCATTATAAGTATACGAGCACCAGCTCTATATACCTTCTCTACCTTTTCCCTCAATGAATTAATGTCATTCCTTGTAACAACCGTTTGAACTGTAATTTTTAATCCTTGATCTACGTAATATTTTAATTTATCCAATAAAAATAGATTGTTATGGCCTTCATCAATGGATATATGCAAGAAATCCAGATATTTTGCCATTTCCTTTATTGGGGAATTATCCAGCAATAGTCCATTTGTAGTCATGAAAAGATAAAAAGATCGGTCATGTGCATATTTTATGATATCTAATATGTCTTTCCTTAATAACGGTTCCCCTCCTTCCAAACTTAATACGGTAATAGTTGATTCAGCCAATCTGTCTATAATTTTAAATGCCTCTTTAGTATTGAGCATTTTTACCGGATTATTCCACACATTACAGAATGGACATTTTAAATTACATGAATGTGTTACTTTATATGAACCATAAACCGGCCGTTCAAAATCATCATTTTCAAAAAGAGTGTTTAAGAACCATTTTAAGCCCCTAAGATTCCTATTCATAATTTACTTGGATTTCTATAATTATTTAAAAATTTCTAGTTTTTTTACCACTGTTATTTAAAAAATTTTTTAATAACTTTTTGATTTATGAATTTGAATGAATGTTGAAATAGAAAAAAAATGGCAAAAAATATGGAAAGAAAATAAAATTTTCGAACCTTCCCCGGGTGGAAATAAATTTTTCATCACGGTACCATATCCTTATTCCAATGGACCTCTGCATATCGGGCACGGAAGAACTTATACTTATGGAGACGTCATTGCGAGATATATGAGGATGAGGGGATACAATGTCCTTTTCCCAATGGCCTTTCATGTGACTGGAACACCTATTTTAACTGTTGCGGATAGTATAAGGCAAAATAATAAAGAGACCTTGGAACTTTACAGAGAATACATCGGCATGTACGAAAATGATCCTTCAAAGGTTGAGGAAATATTGAAAAGTTTTGTGGATCCAGAGAAAATTGCCCTATTCTTTGCAGAAAAAATACAAAAAGATTTTGAATCTCTAGGTTATTCAATAGATTGGAGAAAAAAATTTCACACGGCAGAAAAATATTACAATAAATTTGTTGAATGGCAATACAAAAAGTTGTACGATTTAAAATACTTAAAAAAAGGTGATTATCCAATAACATATTCACCCATAGATGGAAATCCCGTTGGAGAAGATGATATTAAAGATGGGGATATAGATAAAGTGACAATAGTTGAATTCGTTGCAATCAAATATAAATTTGAGGACGGTTATATATTGGCCGCTACGTTAAGGCCCGAAACTACATTTGGTGTGGTCAATCTATGGGTTAATCCCGATTCATTATATTATAAAATAAAAGATGACAGTGAAATATATTTTGTAAGCAAGGAGGCTTATGAAAAATTAATTTATCAAAGGGAAGGAATTACAAAAATTGATGAAATGAAGGGAAGTTATTTTGTGAACAAACTTGCCAAAAATCTATTAACAGATGAGGATATTCCAATACTACCGGCGGGGTTTGTGGATCCTGACAATGCAACAGGTTTTGTGCAATCCGTTCCAGCACATGCACCATACGATTACGCTGCATTGAAAGATTTGAATTCTACAATTAAACCAAGAAAAATTATAGATATTGAAGGTTATAGCGATTTTCCAGCTGAAGATCTTTATTATAAATTTAAAATTAAAAACCAATTTGACAAAAATCTGGAGGAGGCAACAAAAATAATTTACAAAGATGAATATTATTTCGGTAAAATGTCAAGCTGGATAAAAGATTATGGAGGAATGAAGGTAAGTGAAGCTAAGGAAAAGATAAAGGAATATCTATTGAAAAACGATATGGCAATAATATTTTATGAAACTTCCAGGAAGGCAGTTACCAGAAGTGGAAATAAGGTAATTGTAGCAATAATCAAAGGTCAATGGTTTTTAGATTATTCAAACCCCGAGTGGAAGAAAAAAACGCATGAATTAATTGATAGAATGAATTTTTATCCAGAAAATTATAAGGCCATCTTTCATGAGGTAAACAATTGGTTAAAGGAAAGACCATGCGTAAGAAGAAGGGGTCTGGGAACGAAATTTCCATTTGAAGGTGGATGGATAATAGAATCACTTTCTGACAGTACAATATATCCCGCATTTTATACAATAATAGACAGGATCAGGGAATTAAACATACCTTACGAAAAATTGGACGAAAATTTCTTTGATTACATATTTTTAGATCTTGGAAAAAAACCCTTCGAAAATGCAGAATATATAAAAGAGGGATTTACAGGTTGGTATCCAAATGATCTCAGGGTATCTTCATATGCCCACACATCCAATCATTTTATTTTTTATCTTTTCCATCATACTGCGATATTTCCAGAAAAATACCATCCAAGATCATTGATGATTTTAGGAATGCTTATCAGAGAAGGTACCAAGATGTCTAAGTCAAAGGGAAATGTAATCCCATTGGCTCAAATTGCAGAACGTTATTCTGCAGACCTGTTTAGATTATATATAATTTCATCGGCAGATTATGATAAACTGTTAGATTGGAAGGAGGATGAAATAAAATCTCTAAGAGGAAAAATGGAAAAATTCATAAATATTTTGGAGGAAACAATTAATTGCAGTGATTCCATAGAGTTGGGATATTTAGAAAACTATTTGATTAATATATTTTATCTTAGATATAAAAATGCATTGGAATTCATGAATTCCTTTAAATTTAGAGATGCTGTTATAGAGATTTTCTACAACTTCTTAAACGATGTTAAATATTATGAAAAGAGGGAGAATTCATCTAAAAGAGCATGTGTTTTGAAATTTATAATAGAAGACTGGTTAAAGATTTTGGCACCAATAATTCCACATACTGCAGAAGAATTTTGGCACAGGATAGGTAAAAACACCTTTATTTCTTTAGAAAAACTGGATGAAAATAAAAGTTACGATGAAAAAATAATACTCTCAATTCAATACATTGAAAATTTAATAAATGATATGAAAAACATTATAGATGTATCCAAAATAACACCTTCAAAAATTTATATCTATCTTTCCGATGAAAGAGCCAAGGATCTTTTAAATATATTAAAAGAAGATAAAAATAAGGCATTTAAAATGGCAAAAAATAAAGATGAGATTACACTGCTAAAGAATGCACTTGCTCAACAGTATTCTTCCATGATGGATGTTGATGAAGAATATGCAATAAAAATGAATCTTGAATATCTTAAAAGTATATTTAATTCAGAAATTGTGATAAATCCTAGCGAAGATCCGGGTAACAAAAGAAGGTACGCTTTGCCAGGTAAACCTTCCATTTATATAATAAAAAAATAATTTAAAATTTAATTTTTTTGGCATCTTCTAAGAATTTCACGATTCCTTCATCCGTTTTGGGATGGTTTACCATTTTTTCCAATACCGAAAATGGCATTGTAACAACGTCGGCGCCTATTAACGATGCTTCCATTACATGTATTGGATGTCTAACACTGGCCACTATAATCTCGGTTTTAAACCCATAGTTTGAATATATCGTTTTAATGTTTTCAACGATACTCATACCATATTCTCCAATATCGTCCAATCTTCCAACAAATGGAGATACATATGTGGCACCTACTTTTGCGGCCAGTAATGCCTGATTGCTTGTAAATATCAATGTCATGTTTGTTTTAATACCCTTCTTAGAAAGGTAATTTACTGCCTTTAGTCCCTCAAATCCCATTGGAATTTTTATTACAACGTTACTTCCTTTCTCTGCAATTTTTTCAGCCTCTTCTACCATGCCTT
Source organism: Thermoplasmata archaeon (assembly GCA_039794005.1). GTDB lineage: Archaea > Thermoplasmatota > Thermoplasmata > Thermoplasmatales > ARK-15 > JAGDXR01. Next base: position 153,006 of record JBAMMA010000001.1, on the reverse strand, counting down.
TAAAATCTGTGGAAAATACTTCAACACTTACTGGACCCGGAACTGTTTTTATAATCTCATCTATGATTTCATCGAACTTACCTCTGTTTGCCTCTTTTGATACAAGTGTGGGATTTGTTGTGACTCCATCCAATACTCCCCATTCCATAGCTTTTTTAATTTCATCGATATTTGCAGTATCCAAAAATATCTTCATAATGACACCTATCCCAATAATATAAAAGAAAAATATAACTTTTTACAATTTCAATAAATTTTTTGCATTTTGAACAATGTTTTGGACGTTGATTCCGTATTTATTCAACAATTCCATGCCTGGTCCGCTCTCACCGAATGTATCATTTATACCTATCCTTTTTATCTTTCCATATCCATCTTCTGCTATAATTTCTGAAACCCTACTTCCAAGTCCATTATATATATTATGTTCTTCAACCGTAATAACTTTCCCAGTCTTTCTAGAATATTTCAAAATCAGATCCCTATCGATGGGTTTAATTGATGGCATATGCAATATGGATGCATTGATATTTAATTCCCTTAATTTTTCATAAGCTTCCAATACAATAGATAACACAATTCCAGTTGAAATTATGGTAATATCATCACCTTCTTTTAATACTATTCCTCTTCCTAATTCAAAATCATGGTCATTCAGAATTGTAGGAACTTTTTCTCTTGATAACCTAACATAAAATGGCCCATCTATGTATGCAATATTTTTAATGACTCTTTTAGTTTCCGGTGCGTCAGCGGGTACAATAACCCTCATATTTGGTAAACCGGCCATAATTCCAATGTCCTCTAAAGCCTGATGGGTTGCACCATCTTCACCCACTGTTATTCCACCATGCGTTGCTACAATTTTAACACTTAAATTTGTGTATGCAATGGATTGCCTAATTATATCATAAGCTCTTCCAGTTGCAAATACGGCAAATGTGCTTGCAAAAACAATCTTTCCATTTCTAGCTAATCCAGCAGCAACACCCATCTCATTTTGTTCCTGTATACCCATGTTAAAGAATCTTTCAGGATATAATTTTGCAAACATAATTGTATGTGTGGATGATGATAAATCGGCATCCAGAACAACGATTCTTTTATCTTGTCCTAACTCCTGAAGGGCCCTACCATAATATTCTCTTTGACTTTCCTTTTCCATATCAATCACTCAATATTTTCATTCTTTCTTCTTCTAATTCTTTCATTGCCTTTTCATATTCTTCTTTATTAGGCGCTTTACCATGGAATTCATGAGTATTTTCCATGAAAGAAACACCTTTCCCTTTTACCGTTTTTGCTATTATGGCCTTTGGTTTACCATTTTTATTCATTAATTCCATGATTGAAATGTAAATTTCAGGAATGCTATGCCCATCAATCTCCATTACTTCCCAACCAAAGATTTCAAACTTTTTTGACACATTACCCAAAGACAAAATTTTTTCGGTGTTTCCATCCAACTGATACATGTTTCTATCAACAATTGCAATTAAATTATCTAATTTATTGTGAACTGCACTCATGGCTGCTTCCCATACAATTCCTTCATCCAATTCTCCATCTCCTAATAACGTAAATACTCTGTAATCTTTGTTATCAATTTTACCGGCTAATGCCATGCCTAATGATGCACTAAATCCCTGTCCTAATGAACCGGTTGTCATATCTACTCCTGGAATATGTATTGTTGGATGTCCCTGTAACATTGAATTCATTTTCCTGAAGTTTTTTAATTCGTCCATTGGAAAATAACCCTTCATTGCTAATACAGAATAATAGGCTGCAGATGCATGACCTTTACTTAAAACAAATCTGTCTCTGTCTGGCCATTCTGGATTTTTTGGATCAATTCTCAAAATTTTAAAATAGAGGGTAACCAGAATTTCCGCTGCCGATAATGAACCACCAGGATGACCGGACTTTGCATTATATATCATTTCAATAGACAATCTTCTAACTTCATTTGCCTTTAGTTTAAGTTCCTTAATCTCTTCAATATTCATCCGAATCCCTCTTTGAAAAATAGTAAATATCTTTATGGAAAGTGTAACCCATTTTTTTAAATAGATTCATGGAAGGAATATTCCAATCCTCAATCAATGCCGCAAAAAGATATATCCCCCTCTTTCTAAAATGTTCTTCTGACTTTTTTATTAATTCTTGTGCAACGCCTCTTTTTCTATATTCCGGATGAACTGCCAGGCGATTTATCCATCCTTTTCTACCATCATCGGTTAATAATACAATTCCAATTAATCTATCATTTTCAAATGCGCCCAAAAACATATCCGGATATTTTTTTAATTGTTTTTCAATTTCAGTTTTACTATCCCTACCATTTGGTTTAAATTTTAATCCCGCTACCTTCCACAAATTTACAATTTCGTCATAATCATCTATCGTCAAATATTTGAATTCCATTTTAAATAACAATATAACAATTTAGAGATAAACTTTTTTTCGCTCAAAAAACTAATATTAAAAATAAAAATTAAATAATTTTTTACATTCCATCTATTGTGAAAATTGGGAGAGGTTGGTGATAACATTTGACGATAAAATCATTGATTATAAATTCTAACATATTAGATATAAATAATTTAATAGATGATGTAGAAATTTATCAAGTTAAAGTAATGGAAATTACATACCATGGAATAAATTTAAATGATATAAATCCAAATAAGATAAATGTGGTAATTTTTACAACTCCTATTTCTGTTGATTTATTCAAAATGCAGATTTTCAATTATCTTGAATTTTTAAATAATAAAATAATAATTACCATTGGTAATAGAACATCAAAAAGGCTAGGATTGAATTCTATTACAATAAAAAAATATGATGAAAAGGAGATAGAAAATTGCTTGGGTAAAAAACCAATTGTTTTAATAGTAAAAGCTGAAAATTCATATTTGGAATTAATCAAATTTTTGGAAAAAAGGGCTAAAAAAGTGTATGTTGTTAATGCATATAAAAATAAAAATAACTATTCAAATTATTATGATGTTTACATGAAGTTAAAGAATAATTATTTTGATGCAATTATATTTCTATCAAGCCAGATCTTTGAAACTTATATTGATATATTTTCATATTATGATGATCCAATAGAAATACTTCCTAAATATGTTGTGGCAATAGGTATGAATACTGCAATAAACATAGAGAAATACGAAATAAATCCAATAATAAGTCAAATTCCAGATATAAAAGAAGGAATTAAAATTCTTAAATCGACGATAAATAATTCATAAAATTTATATCATATCTCGGTATTATGATAAAAAATCTTGAGCTATGGGCCCGTAGCTCAGCATGGTAGAGCATCTGGCTTTTAACCAGGGGGTCGGGGGTTCAAATCCCCCCGGGCCCGTTAAAGAGGTGAAATGATGAGAAAAATAAATGTATTGGAACATGAGATGGTTCCGGAACATTATCTATTATCGGAGGAGGAAGAAATTGAACTTTTTAAAAAATTGCAAATTGATAAAGATTCTCTACCTAAAATTAGAAGAAATGACCCTGTTATAAAAGTTTTAGAAAAGATTTATGGCCCAATAAAACCGGGAAAGGTAATTAAAATTGTAAGAACAAGTAAAACCGCCGGTGTATTTATCACATATAGAGTTGTTAAAGAAGAGTAAAATTTTTAAATTATAAATATTAGGGTGAGTTGAATGAATGAAATAATAGAATCGTTTTTTAAAGAGAAAAGTATTGTAGATCACCATTTGATGAGCTACAACACCTTTATTCCCACAGAAGATAATCCAAACAGTATTTTACAAAAGATAATAGATTCTACAAGAATTTCTGATGCGGATGAACCTGGAGAAATGGTTCTAGATCCCTCTAAAACAGGAGGCAGAATAATAAAAATAAGGTTTGGTAGAAAAAGGCTAAAAAATAATGAGTATGAAATACCAACGGTTTATTTATCAACCGCAAAAGGAAGGGGAGGATCCGATACAAATAAAATATATACCCCTATGGAAGCAAGGTTAAAGGACTTTACATATTCGGCTGAAATAATATTGAGATTTACGGTCATTGAATGTGATGAGAAGGGAGAAAATTGTGTTGAAAATGAACCGGAGGAAGTAAAAATTGGTGATCTTCCAATAATGGTAAAAAGTAAACTTTGCGTTTTACATCCTAGCAATATAGATGAATATATTGAAGAAAAGATGTTCAGAAATCCAAAGTTTCAGGATAAAAAACTTACTTATGAAGAAAAACTAAAATTATTACAGGAAGATCCAAAAGATCCAGGAGGATATTTCATTATTTCAGGGACAGAAAGGGTATTAATAACATTGGAGGATTTAGCTCCAAACAGAATTCTTGTTGAATATGAAGAAAAATATGATACAAAAGTAGAAACTGCAAAAGTATTTTCCGAAAAGGAAGGATTTAGAGCATTAATAACGGTAGAGAAAAAGTTAGATGGAATCTTAGTAGTTTCTATACCAGTGATAAATGGTACAATACCCTTAGTTATTTTACTGAAGGCCTTAGGTTTAGAAAGGGATGAAGATATATACAGAATGATAGTGACCGATCCGAGAATGGAACCAATTATTTTGGCGAACATAGAAGATGCAGAAAAGGAAGATAATTATTCAGAAAATGGGATTAAAACTAAAGAAGATGCGATAGAATATCTTGAAAAAAGGTTTGCTGCCGGTCAAGCCAGAGAATATAGGGAAAAAAGGATATCACAAATACTTGATAAAAATCTATTGCCCCATTTAGGTGACACGCCTGAATCAAGATTAAAAAAGGCCATGTATCTTTCCAGAATGGCAAGGGCTGTCTTAGAATTGCATTTTGGAATTAGAAAAGAGGATGATAAGGACCATCTGGCAAACAAAAGAATGAAATTGGCTGGGGATCTTTTGGAAGAAATTTTCAGGCAATCTTTTGAATCTCTATTGAAAGATTTAAAATACCATTTGGAAAGAACATATAACAGAAAAAAGGGAATTAAGCTAAGGGCCGCAGTAAGGCAGGATGTGCTTACACAAAAGATTCTACATGCCATGTCTACTGGTAATTGGGTAGGAGGAAGCACGGGAGTATCCCAACTTTTGGATAGGACATCACACCTGAGCATGATAAGTCATCTCAGGAGGATCTCATCTCCTTTAACAAGATCCCAACCACACTTTGAGGCAAGAGATTTACATGCAACACAATGGGGAAGAATGTGTCCAAATGAAACACCAGAGGGACAAAATTGCGGATTGGTCAAAAATGCTGCCCTTATAATTAACATATCAAACGATGTTCCGGATAATTTAATAATTAAATTGCTTGAAAAATTAGGTATAAAATATTATGACTTTGATCCCGGAAACATGACAAGAATATACTTAAATGGAGATTTAATCGGGTACCATCCGGACGGTAGAAATTTAGTTAAGCAGATCAGGGAACAGAGAAGATCTGGATTATTAGATCATAATGTAAATGTAAGGTATGATGAATTTACAAATGAAATTATTATCAATTCAGATAGGGGAAGACTGAGAAGGCCTTTGATGGTGGTGGAAGATGGAAAAATAAAGTATACAAAAGAATTGAGAAAGGCATTCTTAAACAAGGAAATAATGCTTGATGATCTTTTTAATAAAGGGGTATTGGAATGGCTGGACGCCGATGAAGAAGAAAATTCATACATTGCAATCTACGCTTACGATATTCCGGAAAGATGTCCACATTGTAATACTCCCTTAAGTAGGAAGGATGTTGAATGGATTGATTTAAATGAAGCTAAGGATAACGTTCTGTTAAAATGTAGATATTGTGGAAATACCTTTAATATGAGATATTTGTTAACCAATGAACATACACATCTCGAAATCGATCCTAGCATAATATTAGGGCCAATTGCAGGTTCAATACCATATCCTGATCATAATTCTTCTTCAAGGGTTACTTTGGGAGCAGCCATGTTAAAACAATCATTAGGACTATCATCATCAAACTATAGGAGAAGGCCTGATACAAGACAACATCTATTGCATTATCCACAAAAGCCATTGGTGAAAACGATGAGCATAGATGTAACCGGATATAATCAGAGACCTGCCGGTCAAAATATGGTCGTGGCAATATTATCATATCATGGTTATAATATAGAGGATGCATTAATCATGAATAAGGCATCTATAGAGAGAGGCCTTGGCAGATCAACATTCTTTAGAACTTATCAGACTGAGGAAAGAAGATATCCAGGAGGTGAAGAGGATAGAATTGAGATTCCATCCTCAGATGTCAGCGGTAAAAGAGAGGAAAGTGCCTATGCATACCTAGATGAGGATGGCTTAATATCTCCGGAAACATTTGTAAAAGGAGGAGATGTACTGGTTGGAAAAACATCACCGCCGAGATTTTTAGAAGAGCAGCCAGGCTTATTAGGCCCACAGAAGAGAAGAGAGAGTAGCGTCAGTATGAGACCCGAGGAAACAGGAATTGTTGATAGTGTGATGTTAACAACATCCGAAAATAACAATAGACTTGTAAAGATAAAGGTAAGGGATTTGAGAATTCCGGAGTTAGGGGATAAATTTGCCTCAAGACATGGTCAAAAAGGTGTTTTAGGGGCCATTGTACCTCAGGAAGACATGCCATTTACAGAGGATGGAATAATCCCTGATTTAATAATAAATCCACATGCAATACCATCAAGGTTAACGGTTGGTCATTTATTAGAAATGATTGCTGGTAAGGTAGGGGCATTAGAAGGAAGGGTTGTAGATGGAACAGTATTTTCAGGAGAACCTGAAATAAAACTGAGAGAGACATTGGAAAAATATGGATTTAAATACACAGGAAGAGAAACAATGTATGATGGAATTACTGGAAGAAAATTCGTTGCAGATATTTACATAGGCGTAATATTCTATCAGAAGCTGCACCACATGGTAGCAGGAAAATTCCATGTGAGATCAAGAGGTCCAATGCAAATTCTGACTAGACAACCCACTGAGGGTAGGTCAAGGCTCGGGGGATTAAGGTTTGGAGAAATGGAGAGAGATACGTTAATAGGCCATGGTGCTGCCATGGTTATTAAAGATCGTTTATTGGATCAATCCGATGGAACAACTCTATGGGTATGTGGAAATCCAGAATGTGGACACATTGCAATTCATGACTGGAAGAAAGGAACAAATAGATGTCCTGTTTGTGGAAATACAACCAACATATATCCTATTGAGACTTCTTATGCATTTAAGTTGATGAGGGACGAATTAATAAGTTTAGGAGTTGTTATGAGAATCCAGTTGGGTGATATGAAATGATTGAAACAGAAGTTAAAAAGAGGATTAGTGGATTAAAATTTGCATTATTATCCCCTGATGAAATAAGAAGAATGAGTGCAATTAAGATAACTACTGCCGATACATACGATGAAGAGGGATATCCAATCGATAGAGGTTTAATGGATTTACATTTGGGCGTAATTGAACCGGGTTTAAGGTGTAAAACATGTAATGGAACAGTAAAGGAATGCCCAGGCCATTATGGACACATTGAACTAGCAATGCCAGTAATTCACATTGGATATGTGAAAGAAATAAAGGAGATACTGGAATCCACATGCTCCTCCTGTGGAAGAATAAAGTTAAAGGATGATGAATTGGCTGTTTACAGACCAATTCTAGAGAAAACAATATTGAATGGAGAAGAGAGTTTAGAAGCATTGGATATTGTTAGAAAAATTATTTCTGAAGCATCAGCAAGAGATGTTTGCCCACATTGCGGTGCAGAACAGCACAAAATAACACTTGATAAACCAACGACATTTAGGGAAAATGGTAAAAAGCTTTCACCTAAAGAGATAAGGGAGAGATTTGAAAAGATACCTGATGATGATTTAATATTCCTTGGATTGAATCCTAAATCTGCAAGACCGGAATGGATGATATTAACCGTTCTCACGGTTCCTCCAGTTAATGTTAGACCAACTATAACTTTGGAGACGGGTGAAAGAAGTGAAGACGATTTAACTCATAAATTGGTAGACATAATTAGAATTAATCAGAGACTGAGGGACAGCAAAGATAGTGGAGCACCACAACTGATAATAGAAGATCTATGGGAGCTATTACAGTATCATGTCACAACATATTTTGACAATCAGACATCCGGTTTACCTCCTGCCAGACACAGAAGTGGAAGGCCTTTGAAGACTTTGGTACAAAGATTGAAGGGTAAAGAGGGTAGGTTTAGGGCAAACCTATCCGGTAAAAGGGTAAACTTTTCAGCTAGAACAGTTATATCTCCAGAGCCGTTTTTATCAATAAATGAAGTTGGTGTTCCAGAAGAAGCTGCAAGGGAATTAACTGTACCTGTGACCGTTACTCCTTATAACATAAAAGAATTAAAGGAAATTGTAAGGCGTGGACCAAATCCAAAGGGGGATAAATATTTACCTGGAGCAAATTATGTTTTAAAAATATCTGAAGGCAGTAAGAGGGATAGAACAAAAATACTGGAATCAAACGCCGAAAAGGTGGCCAATGACCTTGAAGTAGGTATGATCGTTGAGAGACATCTTATGGATGGTGACATCGTCCTATTTAACAGACAACCCTCATTACACAGAATGTCGATGATGGCCCATAAGGTAAGGATAATGAAGGGAAAAACATTCAGGTTTAACCTTGCAGATTGTCCACCTTACAATGCAGACTTTGATGGTGATGAAATGAATTTACATGTAATACAGAGTGAGGAGGCAAGGGCTGAAGCTAAAGTATTGATGCTTGTTCAAGAACATATAAGGTCACCAAGATTTGGAGGACCAATTATTGGTGGAGTTCATGATCACATTACCGGTTTATTTTTATTAACATATAGAAATCCACTGATTCCAAAGGAACTGGCCTTACATATATTATCTTATGTGAAATACGAAGATTTACCGGAACCTGTGGAAAAGGATGGAAAATTATATTACAGAGGTAAGGACATATTCAGTTTAATATTACCAAAAGATTTGAACATTGAATATAAGAGTGCTGTTTGCAAAGGATTTGGATGTCAAGAATGCAAATTTGCAAACTGTCCATATGATGCATATGTTGTTATAAGAAATGGAAAATTGCTAGCAGGAACAATTGACAAGGCATCTGTAGCTGCATTTGATGGTATTTTGATAAATAAAATATCTAAAAATTATTCTCCATCAGAAACCGTAAAATTCATAGATAATATGACAAGGCTCAGCATAGGTGTTATATCATCCTTGGGATTTACAACAGGAATAGATGATTCAGATATTCCGGAGGAAACACAATATCAAATTGATGAAATATTTAACAATGCTCTGGTTGATGTCGATAAATTGATTGATTCTTATCAGAAGGGATTATTAACACCATCACCCGGTAAATCGCTGGAAGAAACATTGGAAGAAAGAATAATGAAAGTTTTATCAGATGCTCAAAAACGCGCTGGAGATATTGTTGGAAGGCATTTAGGATTAAACAATCCAACGGTCATTATGGCCAGATCTGGTGCAAGGGCTTCTGTTTTAAATCTTGCACAAGTTATAGCATCTATGGGTCAGCAATCCGTTAGAGGAAAAAGGATTCACAGGGGATATCTTGGAAGGACATTACCTCACTTTAAGAAAGGAGACTTAGGAGCCTTTGCGAGGGGATTCGTCAAGAGTTCATTGAAGAAAGGTATGAATCCAACAGAATACTTCTTCCAATCGATCGGGGGTAGAGAGGGTCTGGTCGATACAGCCGTGAGAACATCAAGAAGTGGATATATGCAGAGGAGATTAATTAATGCACTGGAGGACCTAAAGGTAACGGAGGACATGTATGTTATGGATACAAGTGAAAATTTAATTCAACTATATTATGGAGAGGATGGAGTAGATCCAATGAGATCCATGAACGGTAATTCCATAGATTACGATGGTATTTTCTACAAAGTAATGGGAGAAGAATTTTATAAAAAGATGAGAGGTGAAAAGTAATGTTAACCTTCATTTGGAAAGAAAATGAATCGAAGTGGAATGAAGTGATAAAGAAGGTACCTGTAAGGTATGGTGTTGATTTTGATATTCCAGATGAAATAAAAACACCTCTCAGAGCATATGTTACATTGGATGGTAAAACCATTAAACATGTTGTTACCATAAAAGAAATTTTACCAAAGGGAGAAAAATACGATTTTTCAAGAACAACAAAAGGAGTGCATCACATTCTTTTAATAGAAAAAGTTGCAGATGCCAAGCTAAGCATAAACGATTTTGAATTTGTTGGAAAAAAGAATGTAAAATATATACAAAAAATAGCATTTGTAAATGTTGAAGAAGAGGCACCAAAAATACCTATCAAAACAAAGATAGATGATGAAATATACAATAAATTAAAGGAGATCAACATTAAAAATAATTATGAACTTCCCGATAACGTCTTACTGGAATTTTCTAAAAGGATTAAAAAGTTAGACGTAGGAGAGGAATATTACAAAAAATTGCTAGAAGAAGCTAGTAAAGAATTCAAAAAATCAATGATAGATCCTTATGAGGCAGTGGGAATTGTTGCAGCGCAGAGTATAGGAGAGCCTGGTACTCAGCTTACTCTTAGGACATTCCACTTTGCAGGTGTAGCAGAAGTTAACATTACACAAGGTCTGCCTAGATTGATAGAAATTGTTGACGCAAGGATTAAGCCGAGTACGCCGACCATGACAATATTCCTTGAAGATGATATTAAAAATGATAAGGAGAAGGCCGAGCTTTTAATTAAAAAGATAGAATGTACAAAGGTAATTGACATTGCAGATCTTGAAATATCTGTTACAAACATGACTATTGATATAAAATTGGATGAGGAGAAAATGAAAAAAAGGAGGATATCAAAAGAAGAGGTATTTGATGCTGTAAAGAAAATAAAAGATAAAAATATAAATTTAAAGGAGAGCGGGGATGTTATAACAATTTTATTGGAAGAGCCTTCTTATCACAGATTGTATTTACTGTATGAAAATCTCAAGAATACAATAGTTTCTGGAATAAAGGGAATTGAGAGGGCAATTCTAAAGGAAGAGAATGGAGAATATAGAATTTATACACAGGGATCAAATTTAAAGGCAGTACTGGAACTAGAGGGTATTGATATTAAGAGGACCAAAACAAATGATATAATAGAAATTTATGAGGTTTTGGGTATTGAAGCTGCAAGGAATGCAATAATAGAGGAGAGTTACAATACCTTAAAGGACCAGGGGTTAGAAGTGGATATTAGACATTTGATGTTGGTAGCTGATATGATGACATATAATGGTATTGTAGAAGCTGTTGGAAGGCATGGAATAGCCGGTAAAAAATCAAGCGTATTGGCAAGGGCTGCATTTGAAATTACGGCAAAACACCTACTCCAGGCTGGATTACTTGGAGAGACCGATTACCTGAGGGGTGTTGCGGAAAATATTATAGTAGGTCAACCAATTACGCTGGGAACAGGAGCGATAACTTTAATATATAAGCCGGTTGAAAAGAAGAGGTGATAATATATGGATATTGAAAAAGAAATTAAAAAGCTAGTGGAAACAGGAAAAGTATACTATGGATTGGACCAGGCAAGGAAAAGCGTGAAGAGGAAGAATGCAAAAGGTTTCATTGTGGCAATGAACTGTCCGGACCCAGAATTCCTAGAAAAGGATAACATAGAGGGAATACCAATAATAAAATTTAATGGGAAATCATCAGAACTAGGTTCAATTTGCGGTAAAGTTTTTGACATTTCCATAATAACCATAATAGATCCTGGAGAATCAATGATATTGAAGTGATTTTAATGACATCTTTTAAATTGGATGAAAATCAATTGAGATATATCAATACATTTTTTACTTTGACAAACGTGGAGGTCATGGAGGTGGCAGAAAACGATGAAAACATATTTTTTATCATATATCCAAACACTTTAAGGAGGGCTATTGACAAAAATGGAGAAAAGGTTAAAAAAATTAAAGAGATGCTAAATAAAAATATAATAATAGTTGAATACAGTGATGACATTGAAAGATTTGTTTACAACCTATTCTACAGGTTTAACGTGAAGGACATTAAAATTGAAAAGATAGGCGATTCTTATAAAATAAATGTTAAGGTTGATCCAGCAAATAAAGCCAGGGCAATAGGAAAAAATGGAAGGAATTTGAAGACAACGAAGGAGATATTGGATAGACATTTCAAGGTTTTAAGTTTGTATGTTGATTAAAATTTTTATAATCTAAAAAAATTATTTTATAATTTTACTTTTTATGAAATCATCCAAAATTTTTGAATGATCAAATGCCAATTTCGGTAAATTTTCAATATCTGCCAATAAAACATCTTCAGCGTCATCTCCTGCTTTAAAATTTATATTTTCCACATCCAATTCATAGACAATCGAAATAACATGTTCCCTTGGATCCCTCTTAGGATCTGAGTATACACCAAATAAACCTTTAATTTTAACATCTAGGTTGGTTTCTTCCTTCATCTCCCTGGTTATTGCGTTTTCCGTGGTTTCATTATATTCCACAAAACCTCCTGGCAGTGCATAATATCCCTTAAATGGTTCGTTTTTCCTTTTAATCAACAACACTTTGTTATCTTTAAATAAAATGCCATCAACAGCCACAGCCGGTAATATATATGGGATTTTGGAATAATGGTCAAAAACCTTTTCGTATTTTTCATATTCTTTCATTAATAATCTGGCTTCATCTGTAAGTATGGATTTAACATTTCTCTTCCCCCTACTTCTTTCAATCAGTTTTTTATTGTATATCTTTTCAGACTTTACGATTTTTCCCCATGCATTTCTGTAGGACATGTTCATTGACTTGGCTGCTTCCATGATACTTCCATACATTTCAATTCTTCTGAATAATTCATATAACCCTTGACCAAATAAATATTTTCCATTATATACAAACCAAATTTTATATTTAACTTCCATGATTATATATTAAATACTTCAAATTTAATCTTTTCCCATTATTTAAAAATAAAAATAGATGATTTTTATTATTAGAACGATGGAATTTAAAGGTATAAATGATAAATCAATTTTTTTGATATTTCTTCTTAAATCGTTAAGAGTTTTCTTATTTGGATATATGAGTATAATTTTGCCAAACTATTTATTAGTTGTAGGTTTCAATTCATTCTATGCAGGTTTAATAATAACAATTTCAATCATATTTTCATCATTGATGAATATTTTTACGGCAAAATATGGAGGAGATAAAAATATTTATAAAATATTAATATCCTTTTCAATCTTTATTATTTTATCTGGTTTATTTTTATTTTCCTATAATAAATACTTAATAATACTGGGCTCAATAATAGGTATGATAAGTACAACAGGAACAGAGACTGGACCATTTTTAAGCATCGAACAGGCTTTAATACCAAAATTTGTTAAAAGTGAATTTTCAACATTTTATTATAGCATTTATAACATCCTGGGGTATCTCTTTTCTGTATTTGGTGACTTTTCCGTTTATCTCGTAAATATCAATTACATTAGATATTATTTTCTATTTTATTCAATAATGGGATTTATTTTTGTTATTGTATATACCATAATTAAGGACCATTTATATTACAAAAGTAATATAAAATCAGCTGTAAAAAATGATACAAAGAAAATTGCATTTATCACAGGAATATTGTTCTCAATTGATTCATTTGCAGGAGGATTTATATTGCAGTCCATTTTAGCACTATGGTTAAAACATTTCTTTGATGTGAATGTTAGTAATCAGGGCCTAATTCTGGGCACAGGGGGCATAATAACGGTAATTTCATTGTACATAACACCATATATTGCAAGTAGGTATGGTCTTTTAAATACAATGGTATTTTCACATTTAATTAGCAATGTTTTCTTAATATTAATTGTATTTGTTAATTCTTTATTTTATGTCATTTTACTTTTATATTTAAGGCAGGCATTTTCACAGATGGATGTTCCAACGAGACAATCATTTTTTATGAAAATTATTGATGAAAATGATAGAACTTATTTTACTTCCTTTACAAATATGCCCAGGGGATTTGCACAGGCGGGATCTCCATGGCTGGCTGGATTGATTATCTCTCTGAACGTTCTTTATTTACCATTTTTGATTGCCGGCACGCTAAAAATTTCTTACGATCTGATTATTTATAAAATATTTGCAAACTATAAAGATATAAAATAATTTATATTCATATTATCAATTAAGATGAATAATGGAAAGGATATTAGTATGTGTTGCATGGCCATATGCTGATGGCCCGATACACCTTGGACACATCATGGGCGCATATTTGCCTGCGGATATTTTCAAAAGGTACCATAGAATGATAGGTAATGAAGTTTTGATGGTTTCAGGTAGCGATGAACATGGAACACCTATTACTATTCAGGCTGAGAAGGAAAATGTTCATCCCTCAGTTATATCAGAAAAATATCACAGGATTAATGAGGAGATTTTTAATAAAATGAACATAGATTTTGACATATATTCAAGAACTTCATCAGATGAACATAAGAGGATAGTTAAAGATTTTCTGCTGAAAATATATGAAAATGGATATATATACGAAAATACGATGATTTCACCGTTTTGCCCAAATTGCAAAAGATTTTTACCTGATAGATATGTTGAGGGAACTTGTCCATATTGCGGTTATCCCAAGGCAAGAGGGGATCAATGCGAAAACTGTGGAAGAACGCTGGATCCTCAGGAATTGATAAATCCACATTGCAGAATTTGTGGTGCCACACCAGAATTTAAGGAGACAAAACACCTGTTTTTTAAACTCAGCGAATTGGAGAAACCATTAAAGGAATGGGTAAAAAGTAATACACATTGGAGGGATAATGTAAAAAATTATACTCAGAAATTTATAGAGGGGGGACTAAAAGATAGACCAATCACAAGGGATTTAGATTGGGGTGTAGAAGTTCCATTTCCTGGTTATGAAAATAAAAGGATTTATGTTTGGTTTGAAGCTTTAATAGGATATCTTTCAGCAACAATAGCATATTCCAAAAAAATGAATAATGAAAATCTCTGGGAATTATATTGGAAGGATAAAAACACTAAACACTATTACTTTATTGGGAAAGATAACATTCCATTTCATACAATTATTTGGCCCGGTATGCTGATGGCCCATGGTAATTTAAACCTTCCATACGATGTTCCGGCTAATGAATATTTAATATTAAAGGGAATTAAATTTTCAAAGAGTGCGGCCCACGGAATATTTATGCCGGAAATGCTGAAAATCTACGATCCAGATATGATAAGATTCTATGCATCAATGAATCTACCAGAAAATCATGATACGGAATTTTCATGGAACGATTTTTATAACATAGTCAATACTGAGCTTATAGATAAATATGCGAACTTTGTTCATAGAGTTTTGAAATTCGTTTACAATAAATATAAGAGTGTACCTCCAGCCTTGGAATTTGACGATAACGATTACGAAGCGATAAAAATGATCACAAAAACGGGCGAGGAGATGTCCAAATTTTTGTCGAAAGTTGAAATAAAAAATGCAATGAAGAGTTTTATGAATCTCGTATATTATGGAAATCATTATTTTGATAGATTTGCTCCATGGGATTTATGCAAAAAAGATGAAAAGAAATGCCAGACAAAGTTGCACATTTCACTGATGATTGTTAAGGCACTTGCTATTTATGGATATCCATTTATTCCAAGTACCTCAAAAAGGGTATGGAATATGCTGGGATATATAGATCCAATAGAAAAATATGGTTGGGCAGAGGCAATAAATCCGATGGAACCAAACAATATTAAAGAACCTGTAATTCTCTTTAAAAAATTAGAAATAAAAGAGGAGTACGAATTTAAAGACCTTGATATAAGAGTTGGCAGGATTATAGAAATTAAAGATCATCCAAATGCCGACAAATTGTATCTTATAAGGGTAAAGGTGGGTGATGATATCAGGAATATAGTGGCTGGACTCAAAAAGTATTATTCAAAGGATGAATTATTGAACAGGAATATCATTATTTTATACAATTTGGAAGAGGCAAAGATAAGGGAAGAAATAAGTTCGGGAATGTTACTTGCTGCGGACGATGGAAATAACGTATCAATTTTAGTTCCTGAAAATGCTGAAGATGGGGAAAAGGTTCTTTTTAACAACATAGAGACCAATCCCAATAAAAAAATTAACATAAAAGAATTTCAAAAGGTAAGAATAGAAATAGGTAGGATCAAGGAAATAGAAAATGAGTATGCAATAGTAGAAAGTAAAATGATATATAAAGTTAAGAGCGATTTATTGAATAATAAAATAAACGAATATGTTGTACTGGTATTTTCAAATAATAAACCCTATTTAATGCACACGAAAAATGGTATTATAAAGCCTTTAAAAGAAGTGAACCCAGGGGCAAGAATAAGATGAAGGCAGATATTCATATACACTCCATTTATTCCAATGATGGAAAATTGACCGTGGAAGAAATAATTAAAATTATGGAAAAATCTGGATTCGATTTAATAGCAATTACAGATCACAATTCTTTCAAAGCTCATCAAAAATCATACAATTCGAGGATAAAAATTTTGAAGGGTATTGAAGTTTCTTCATGCTGTGGCCACATTCTTGCACTCAATGTTTCTGAGGAAATTAAAAGGGGAATGTCTATTGAGGAAACAATTGAGAAAATACACGATCTAGGAGGAATTGCGATAGCGGCACACCCGTATAGATTCTGGTCTGGTCTTGGTGAAGAAAATACCAGAAAATACAATTTTGATGCAATAGAAGTATTAAACGGAAGATCTTTCAAAAAGGATAATGAAAAGGCAAAGAGGCTGGCTGATGAATTGGACAAACCGATGACCGCTGGAAGTGATGCTCATTTAGAGAACGAATTTGGTAGGGTTTGGATGGAATACGAATCAGACATTTTGGACGATATATTAAAAAGAAAGGTAAGGTTAAATGGATATTCGAGGGATGCAAAATCTACAATCAACTATGTCTATAGATCTGTTTCATTGTGGATTAAAAGGGGTTTTAAAAAGATATAAACAATAACTTTTTATCAATGAAAATCGATAATTGAAATTAAGATTATTATGGAATGGGCTGAAAAGTACAGGCCGAAATCTCTAAGAGATATTGTTTTAAAAGAGGAAATAAAACAGAAAATATTGGATTGGGCAGAGAAATGGAAAAAGGGAGGCATTCCAGAAAAAAAGGCCTTGGTTTTTGAGGGTAGGCCAGGCGTTGGAAAAACCACAACTGCCATAGCTTTGGCTAATGACATGGGATGGGATTACATTGAACTTAATGCATCTGACATCAGGGATGAAAAGCATATCAAGGAGATAGCATTAAGGGGATCACTACAACAAACGCTTAGCATAGATGGTAAATACATGAAAATAAGCGAGGGTAAAATGAAATTGATAATACTTGATGAGGCCGATAATCTGTATGAGGTAAGGGGGCCATTTGGTGACTTCGGTGGTAAAAAAGCAATTTTGGAGACTGTTAAATTGACCAGACAACCCATAATACTGATAGTTAATGATCCATATGAACTGTTTAAAGGAGAAAGTGGAACTCAGCTAAAAAATTATGTTGAGGAAATTGAATTCAGGGCTTTAAATTACAAACAAATCGCCTCAATATTATATAAAATATGTCAGTTGGAGGGGATAAAGGCCGATAGAACCGTTCTTGAAAAATTGGCTCAAAGAAGTGGAGGGGATGTCAGGGCAGCCATTAACGATTTACAATTGATAGCAGCGGGAAAGAGATCTATAGTGGAAAATGATTTAAATACCATAGGCTTCAGAGATAATTTTCAAAATATTTATGGTGCTACTTTAACAATATTATTAACAACATCTATAAAAAGTGCAAGAGAAACAATAATGGAATTGGATGAGGATCCCAGTTTAATAATGCAATGGTTAGATGAAAATTTGCCAAGATATTATTTAGATCCAAACGATCTGGACAGAGGATTTTACTATTTGGAAAGGGCAAACGTTTTTAATGGAAGAATATTAAGAAGACAATACTTTGGATATCTGGTCTATGTATCGGATTTTATTTCCGCGATCAGCATAGCAAAGAAAAACAAATATGGAATTCATGAAAAATTAAAGTCTCCAGACTTTTTAAAGATTTTATCTAAAACAAAATCCATTAGACAAACGAGAGACAATATAGCAGAAAAATTAGCAAAGGTTATGCATACATCCACCGAAAAGATTAATCCAGACATTTTTGAATTGTATAAAACAATATTCAAGAATGATATGAAATTTGAAGAATTCCAAATCAGGGCTTTAAAGATGGATGACGATGAAATTGCATTTTTAAAGGGAATGAATTACGAAAATAAAGAACAGTCAAAAAGAACATACAAATCAAAAAGAAAAAAAGAATAACATGTAAGCATTACACCTTTCAATGCGCGAGGAATATAAATTTCTGAAGGAAATGATAGAGAGCGATCCATTCATAAATTACGTTCAGATCAAAGTTGAGGATATTTCACCCGGATATGCGAAATTAACTATGCCTTTTAGAAAGGAGATTACCAGACTTGGCGATATAGCAAATGGAGGAGCGATTGCGACTCTAGCCGATACCGCTGGAGGGACTTCAGTATTGAGCTATCTGGAATGGAAAAATCAGGTAACTGTCAATTTAGAAATAGATTATATAGAACCTATAGCGAATGGGCCTATAACAGCAGAATCAAAAGTAATAAGGAAAGGTAAAAATTTGGCCTTTTGTGATATTGAGATAAAGGATGGAAAAAATAAATTATGCGCAGTAGCAAGAGGAGTATGGTTCATTAAGGAATAAAAATTATTTAATTTCTATTAATTATATGTTAATGGGATTGGGATGGCATCAAAAGGAGGACTATTTGGTACAAATGGCATTAGAGGAGAAGTGAATGTAAAATTAACGCCAGAATTTATATTGAATTCATCACTTGCAATTGCAACTTTTTTAAATGGTAATAAAACTGTAATCGTAGGGAGAGATACAAGAAATTCCGGTACATTTGTTTCTAACATTTTAAAGGGAGCATTGTTATCTGCGGGAAATCATGTGTATGATGCGGGAATTGTACCTACCCCCGCTTTGCAATTAGCGGTAAAAAATCATGCGGATTTTGGCATAATGGTTACTGCAAGCCATAATCCACCTATTTATAATGGAATTAAATGCATCGATGGTGATGGAACAGAGCTTGAAGATGAGAAGGAGAATGAAATCGAGAGAATTTTCAATGAAAAATCTTTTAAACTTAAGGAATGGAGCGAAATAGGTAGGTATGATAATATCACTGGTGTTAACCACAATTATGTTTTCAACGTTTATAATAATATAAATAAGGAAATTATAAATAAAAATCTGAAAATTGTGGTTGATTGTTCCAACGGTGCAGGATCTTTAACAACACCAGAATTTCTAGATTCGATAAATATTAAATTTACATCCTTAAATTGTAATATTGATGGAAATTTTCCTGCTCATGATCCTGAACCAAAAGAGGAAAACCTGAAGGAATTAATTAGAATTACAAAAGGATATTACGATTTTGGAGCAGCACACGATGGTGATGCAGACAGAATAGTCTTTGTTGATGATGAGGGAAATTTTATAGCAGGGGATAAAATTTTGGGGCTATTCACTAAAAATATAACAGATAGAAGAAAAGGGATAGTTGTAATACCCGTTACGGTTTCTAAAATGGTTGAAGAAATAGCCATGAAAAATGGTTCAAAAGTATTATATACTAAGGTAGGTGCTCCGATTGTAGCAAGGACTATGATGAAGGTAAACGCAATATTTGGTGGAGAAGACAATGGAGGATTAATATTTCCTGAAATGCAATATGCAAGAGATGGACTTATGGGTTTGGCCAAAATGATCGAATTGATTTCAGAGAGAAAATCAAAACTTTCAGACTTAATTAAAGAATTACCAGAATATTATCAAAAAAAGGGTTCGTTTAAAATTCCACAGGGAAAATCTTCAGAAATAATGAAAATAATCGAAAGAGATTTTGAAAAAAATACCATAAAAATAGATGGAATAAAAATAATTGAGGGTGATTCATGGGTATTGATAAGACCAAGCGGAACTGAGCCTTTAATCCGTCTCTATGCAGAATCAAAAAGCAGGGATGATTTAGAAAATATATTCAAGAAATATTCAGATCTTATAGAGAATATTATCAAAGAGATTCAATGATTTCCTTTACATCTATTTTTATATCCAAACTTCCATTTTTGATTAAATAAGAAGCTACCTTCATACCTATTTTGCATGAATTAATTAAATCGTAATGATTCAGTATACCGTATAAGAATCCTGCCCTCAGAGCATCGCCGGCCCCGACTGTTTCTTTTTTTTCTGTTTTATATGCATCCAATCTTATCTTTTTATCGTTGATCAACATACATCCTTTCTCTCCCAACGTTACAATAATATTTCTAGACAATTTCAAAAGATCTTTCTCACCAAAAAAATTCAATAAATATTTAAATTCATTTTCATTGAAAAATGAAAATTCGGTATTGTTCATTAAAGAATAAATCTTTTCTTTATCATATCTATAAAAGATCTCCTGACCCGGATCAAAAGATATTATTTTATCTCTTATTGAATTCTTAATTTTTATATAATATTCTGGATCACCCGTGGAAAAAATTACAAATTTACCATCGGGCATCAAAATTTCTTCTGGCTTTTCCATGGGACCTTGATCTATTATTGCCATCTGTTCATTTACATCACTTATTATAAAGCATACAGGCGAATATCCAAAATTTTCATCCACCTTTATTTTATCAATATTTGAAAAGTTTGATACATCCACTATGAATTCTTTCGGGAAACCCTTCCCAACAAAAGTGATGAGTTCATTTTTTATACCCAACATGCCGGCAATTTTGGCAATATTTCTTCCGGTTCCACCAGGCCTTATCCTTGTATTTTTACCCGGGATTGATCCAGGCCTATTGGGCAATTTCTCTACATTAATCAAAATATCGATGTTGAAATGACCATATATTGAAAGATCCATCAAATCCACCTCGTTATTATTCTTTCCCTATCAAACAATTTCACAGCTATTTTGAATAAAAATATGTCAGATATAATTACCGCGATTGTCATGATAGAGAGTAAAATTGGCTCATAACTGTAGTAGAATAACGACAATATAAATATTATAATAATGGGTAAAATTATCATTCCTGAAATTTGTTGTGCGGATCTTGGATCTGTAACCCTTGAGGAGAAGAGAAGGGTAAACAAAATTTCCAATGCTGTAGATGATGGAATAAATATAAATACGATTATAAGCCATTGTATATTTGGGAATATTATACCTCCAAGATTTAAGGAGAGATAATCTGCTATTATTGTATAGATAAAAATTGAAATATACGATGCGATTAATGTGGGTATCAGAGGGGCCAGTAATTTTCCAAAAAAGAGTTCCCTATCATCCAGGGGTGTTGCAAGTATTGGTTCTATCGTTTTCTGTTGTTTTTCGCCTACAATGCTATATGAAGCAATCGTTGTGGAAAGACCTAGTGGAACAACAGATAGTAGTATTAAATAATTTAGTGCAATGTAATAGAATATTTCTAAATTGTGTATATTTCCACTATTTACCGGAAATGTACTCAGTGGAAGATTGCTCAGATGACCTATCTGATAGAATGATATTATTAAAACGGATGATAAAATGAATAAAAATAACATGGGAAAAAATATTATTGAAAATTTCACGATATTCAATGTTAATAATTCTTCTAAATCTTTTTTGAATATTATATTAACATTTTTGAGATTCATTTTGATATCATCTCCAGATATATCTCTTCCAGATTATGCTCCTCCTGATAAACATAATAAACATTAATATCTCCATAGATTAGCTCCTTTAAAATTTTTGAAATATCTTCAACGTTTTTTAATCTTATTTTATGATCATATATTTCAAATTGATATTCTTTGAGTATCGTTTTAACTTTCTCCAAATCTCCCCGGAATTCTATTATGATATTTTTACCAAAGAGCATACTTTTTAATTTTTCAATAGGTCCTTGGATAACGATTTTTTTATTTATCAATGCTACCCAATCACTTAATTGCTCTGCTTCGTTCAGATTGTGCGTGCTGAGAAAAACACCCTTTCCATTTTTCCTTAAATTCAAAATCAAATTTCTGACAAAAATGGATGTTTCTGGATCTAATGAAGCGGTTGGTTCGTCCAAATAAACAATATCTGGATCATGAATCAGAGCCCTTATTAATGCCAATTTCTGCTTCATTCCTTTTGAATACGTCCCCACTGGTTTGTCCTTATATTCAAAGAGATCGAATTCCTTCAACATCCGGTTTATCCTATCATTTAAATCATTTTCATTCAAACCATGTAAACTGCCAAAGAACTTTAAATTTTTAATCGCATCAAACCTTTCATAAAAACCGGGATTTTCTGTTAAAAGACCTGATCTTTTTCTTAACCTGACATCATGTGGGGACATTTCTTCATCATTGAATATTATCTTTCCACAATCATATTTTAAAATACCACTTAATATTCTAATGGTAGTTGTTTTTCCGGCACCATTTGGACCTAGATATGAGAATACCATACCCCTTTTTATCTCAAATGATATATTTTCCAAAACCAATTTATTTTCAAATCTTTTACATATATCAATAACCTTCAACATAATCTTTCACTTGACCAGATTTTTAAAAAATCCATCTATAATAATTTCTAAAATTTCATTTCTAAAATCCGGACTAAATATCTTCAAATCATCGGAATATTTTTCAAATATAATCTGTTCAGCATTAAGTCTATCATTTTCTGTAAATATTTTGTACCAGTCGTCCAATATTTCTATTGATAAATTCAATATCTTTTTTACAGCAGATCCCTTCACCGAACCATAATGTGAAAATCCTATAATTTTTGGTTCATAATCCATTATCTTCAATAACGATTTTCTATATTCTTCATATTTAAAGCTTGGAGGAAAAGAATTTGGCAATGGAATACCAGATTCAGGCGAGAATAATCCAGCCCCATCACCCAAAAATAGAAATTGTGATTTTTCATCATAATACATGAGATGATCTGAGGTATGGCCTGGAGTATTGATTACTTCAATGACATGACCATTACCTAAATCTATCTTGCTTGGTTCTACAACAGCATGTAAATATTCATTGTTAACATATTCAATTATTTCTCCCAGATTACCATACATCTCAACTGTTGCTTTATTTATTTTATCTGGATTTATTAAATTAGCTATTGTAATTGGATGGGCATGTATTATGCC
Organism: Thermoplasmata archaeon; assembly: GCA_039794005.1. Taxonomy (GTDB): domain Archaea; phylum Thermoplasmatota; class Thermoplasmata; order Thermoplasmatales; family ARK-15; genus JAGDXR01. The sequence continues at coordinate 129,573 of JBAMMA010000001.1, read as the reverse complement.
ATTCTTTATCCTATTTATCAAATATGCGGCTCCTGCAGAATGATCGGCATGCCTGTGTGAAACAAAGAAATTTATGAATTTACCGGATATTTTCATTTCATTCAATCTTTTAATTAATTTTTCACCTGATGTTCTTCCTCCAGGATCAAATATTCCGATCTCTTTTCCATATATTATAAAAGAGGATGTGGTTTTTGGATATAGCCAGCCATTTACATCGACCATCATGATGTCTTCATCGATCATTCCTTCTTCCGATATAATTTCCATCAATAAACCTCCTATTAAAATTAATAATGATTTTAAATTTAAATTATTTTTTATTCTTTTATTTGATAAATAAATTATAATGGTGTTAAATTAAAAACTTTGTTTTTTATTAATTTCTATTCTGTTATTCTGTTTAATAAAATTTATTAAAAATGCTCTAAGATCTTTTAAATTAATTTAATGATAAGATATCTGTATAAAATAAAAAAAAATGATTTAGATGAATCCAGATTCGCCTCCAAATACTTCCTTTGATAAATCTTTTAGATCAAATAGTTCATTTCCTAAAACTATAGACAAAAACATTGAATCTCTGTAAAACTTTTCAATGCCAAAATCCAAGAGATAACCATAGCCACCATGTGTTTGCAATGCCAGCTTTGATGCACGCTTGGCAAAATCAAGAGCTAAGGTTTTAATCATCAGGTCTTTTTTATAATCCCTGTTTGTCGCTGCTTCAATTAGGTAATTGTTTAATATTTCAAGTTCAGAGTATGCTTTTGATAAATTGAATGCTATTGGTTCAAAATCTTTTAACTTGTGCATAAATGCCTCCCTTTGACCTGCATAATCTATGGCTTTCATAATTGATCCTTTCGCAATTCCAATTGCCATGGCTGCAATTGGCAAATGTATATTTCTCATTATATCTGAAGTTTTTACACCTGTTTTGATATAATTTTTACAGTTCAATTCAACAGTTGAAAATTTTATGCCCCTGAAGCCCAGTTGGTCTTCGTTTTTAATGATTTCATGACAATTTTCAGTTTTAATAATCTCTCCTTTTCCATTATCAACAAGTAAAATCTTCGCTTCTGGCATAAATACTGCTCTGAGATAACCACTTATTCCTTCATCGATAGAGATTTTTCCATATTCTTTCATACCAATTAAATTTCCAAACGCAAAGGTTCCAAGGTAACTACCAGTTGAAATGTCTTTAATGGAGGGATCATTATTCAAGGATTTTATAACAAATGAATTTTCCAAAAATACCAAAAATGAAATCGATGGACTTGATGATGCAAGCTCCCTTAATAAAATCGCGTATCCCAGGTCATCCAAGTTAGCGCCTCCATTTTCTGCAGATGCCAGAGCACCCAAAAATCCCTGTGAAACCAATTTTTGCAATATGTCTTGATCAATACCATTAACTTCAATTGATTTAACCTTCGGTTCTATTTCCTTTGTGGCAAACTCCTTTATTATTGATTCTAAAACAGCATGCTCTTCATCTATCATTTATATTCCTCCATACTTTTTCATTAACATTCTGTATATTGTTAGTTCTTCAATTTCACTCGACCCTTCCCAAATTTCATTTATTTTTGCATCTCTAAAAATTCTTTCTAGCTCAGTCAATGCACCGTCAAGTCCTAATAATGATAATGCCCTCTCTGTTGCATATGTCCCAGTCTCAGCTGCGTAATATTTAGCCATACTTGTGAGAACTGGATCCGGATTCATTTGGAACAGATATGTTGCAGCTTTATAAGTTAATAGCCTTGCAGCTTCTATTCTTGTTGCAACTTCTGCAATTGTAAATTGTACATGCTCGTTTGATGAAAATTCTTTATCATTGTACGCTCTATTCAATAATCTGTCAAGAGCACCTTGAGCAATACCCAATGCCATTGCTGCAACATAAATTCTCGATATGTTAAAGAATTGCATGGCTATGTAAAATCCTTTTCCTACTTCGCCTAAAATATTCTCTTCAGGTACTTCTACATTTTCGAATATTATTTCTGCCGTATCTGATGCCCTCATACCCATTTTACCTGTCAATTTATTTCTTGATACACCTTTCCAGTTCATTTCAACTATTGAAAATGTCATGTTATGATGCCTTTTTTCCTGTGAAGGGGGTGGGCCATTCCTTGCCAGAACAACAAGGAAATCAGCAATGGAACCATTTGTTATAAACATTTTATTCCCATTAAGTATCCATTTGCCGTCCTTTTTTTCTATTCTGCTCTGAATTCCTGCCACATCGCTTCCGGCTACAGGCTCGGTTACAGCAAATCCCATTATCTTTTCTCCCCTCAGTACTGGCTCAAGATATTTCTTCTTTTGATAATCTGTTCCTAATAACATTATGTTCTCATTTCCAAAAAATGGTGAAAATACTGAAAAACCCATTCCTGGATCTACCCTAAATAGTTCTTCTATAGTAACTAAAAGTGCCCATGGGTCATATTCAATTATACCTTCTTCAAGTGCCTTTTTTCTAATTTCAAATGGGAACTTTTCATTTAGATCGTAATATTTTGCCTTTTCCATATCAAAATTTTTCAAGGCAAATTCCCTCACTTTTTTCTTTTTTTCCAATATTTCTGGCGGTAAATCAAAATCCATATATATCACACCCTTTCAATGACGGTGGCATATCCTTGGCCACCACCCACACATAACGTTGCAACCCCATAATGGCCATTATTCTCCTTTAATATCCTAGACAATGTTCCTATTATCCTGGCTCCAGATGCCCCCAATGGATGGCCTATTGATATTCCTCCTCCATGTATATTTACCCTATTTATATCGATGTTTAATTTTTTAATCGCATTCAATGGAACTACTGCAAAAGCCTCATTTATTTCCCAATAATCGATATCTTCTACCTTTAATTTGGCCCTCTCCAATGCTTTTTTACTTGCGGGAACTGGTCCCTCTCCCATTATTGCTGGATGAACACCTGCCCATCCAAAGCTAACTATCCTTGCCAATGGTTTAAGCGAATATTCATCCATGGTTTTTTCATCCATTAACATTAACATTGATGCACCGGCATTCAATGGTGATGAGTTTCCTGCCGTTATAACACCGTCAGGTTTAAACGCTGGTGGGAGATTTTTTATCTGCTCCAATGTGGTATCAGGTCTTATGCTCTGATCTTTATCAACAGTTATCATCTGTCCATTATATTCAACCTTTATGGGCAATATCTCCCCTTTAAAGTATCCATCCTGTAAAGCTTTGGATGCTAGAATATGACTTCTGTATGAAAATTCATCCATTTCATCCTTCGTTATTCCCGATACCTTTGCTAGTTCCTCCGCTGTTAAACCCATACTATATCCTATGTTCATCTTATATTTCATGTATTCTGGTCTCACCAACAACTTATAATTAGGTGCTACATGCGGATTATTATTCAATGGAACGTGTGTCATATGCTCCATTCCACCGGCAAATACAATATCTGAATTACCAGTCATTATTTCCCATGAACCGATTGCTGCAGTTACCATTGATGATGAACATGCCCTATCTACTGCCATCGCAGGTACTTCCACTGGAAGATTTGCCAAAAATATAGGATGTCTTCCACCATAAAGCCAATTTTCGTCAGCCTGTAGTGCACATCCCGTTATTACATCACCAATCCTGAGAGGATCTATATTATTTCTTTTTATCATTTCCTTTAATAGCATTGCGACGACTTCATCCATTCTTATGGAATTGAAAACATCCCTTGATGGTTCGTTTGGCCTGGATCTTGAGAATGCTGATCTTAAAAAGTCTACTATATATACATCGCGCATGGTTTCACCTACCCTTGTATTCGGGTTTCTTTTTCTGCAAAAATGATGATATACCTTCCTTCAAATCTTCAGTGGAAAATACGAGACCCGCTGCAATTGATTCCATTTCAAGGCCTACATCCATTGGAATTTCAGTTCCTTTATTTATTATTCTTTTAGCCAAAGCAGCTGAAATTGGTGCAGAATTTTCAGCTATTGATTTTGCTAGATTCATCGATTCCTCATCCGGATTGTCAGAAAGTCTGTTAACGATCCCCCATTCATATGCATCTTTTCCATTAATCCTTCTACCTGTGATTATTAAATCCATCGCTCTAGAAATCCCTATCAATTTTGCCAGTCTGTTGCTTCCTCCCCATGCTGGAATCAAACCCAAGGTAACTTCTGGAAATCCAAGCTGTGCATCTGGACTACTTACCCTTAGATCGCATGATATTGCGAGTTCAAATCCACCACCCAAAGCAACGCCTTTTATGGATGCGATGGTTATTTTTGGTATTTCTGATAAGAGCCTGAAAACCCTTTCTCCTTTCCTCGAAAACTCCAAAAATGAAAAACTGCTTGGGAAATACTGGGACAACTCTGCACCTGCAGAAAACCTCTCACCTGAACCGGCAATAACTATTACATTTACCTCAGGATCATTCCATAATGATCTTATTGCATTTTCTAATTCATCTAGAAGCTCCCCTGTAATTGTGTTATTCTTAGGTCTGTTTAAAATTATTTTTGCCACTTTAAATGGGTATTTTTCTAATATGATGGTGGAATACTCCTGTTTGGATTTAGTTTCCTCTTTTACCTGAGCTATTGAAATACCCGTTGTTTCCTTTTTCTTTTCCTTTTTTAATAAACCGTCTATGGCATCCCTCATCTTTCCCTGCTTTATTGTTTCTGCTGGTTCAAAAACGGAATTTTTAAACCTATTAGCCAACTCTTCAAGCTTTTCTTTTACTTCAGCATTTGTTAAACTTTTTGCAACTGAAATTGGACCAAAAGGCCTGTTCAAACCCAATTTTACAGCCGTTTCAATATCTTCTGGATTCGCAACATCCTCTTCAATTAACTTAACAGCTTCATTAATTTCTATTGCAAATAAATCTAATAAGCTCACTTTGTCCGTGGCTTTATTTGTATCGATCTTTGGCCTTCCCTGTGACCAATCATAAAATCCTCTTCCAGTCTTCTTTCCCAGATATCCCTTCGAATAAAGATCTTTATAGACATTGCATTTTGCATAATCTGGATTCAATGTTCTTGCATAATATTCCATTGAATGGTATACAACATCTATTCCAACATAATCTATTAATTCATAAGGTCCCATTGGTAATCCTTGCATTTTAGCAAATGCATCTATTTCTTCCGGTGTTGCAACATTATTTTCAATTAAAAGGCAGAAAAATAACATGTCAGGAGCATTGATTCTATTAACTATAAATCCCGGTGAATCTTTATTTACTCTTACTGGTGTTTTATCTATTTTCTTTACAATATCCATTAAAGTATTAATTGTATTTTCAGATGTTTCTTCTCCTTTAATTACCTCCACCAATTTCATCATTACCGGTGGATTGAAAAAATGTAGACCTGCAACTCTATCTTTATATTTTAGATCTTTTGCAATATCCGTTATTCTAATATTAGATGTGTTGCTTGTTAAAATAGCGTCATTTCTGGTATATTTTTCTAAATCGGCAAAGATTTTTTTCTTTAAATCTTCCTTTTCAGGTACGGCCTCTATTACCAAATCTGCATCCTTTACAGCATCCTGGAAATTCGTTGTAAAATTTATTCTGGACAAAACATCCTCGGCCTTTTCCTTTCCTAGTTTTCCCTTTTCTTCCAGCTTTTTTAGGCTTTCGAATATTTGATCCTTTGCTTTCTTTAGAATTTCCTCAGAAATATCCTCTAAGTTGACTGAATATCCTTTTATTGCAAAAACCTCAGCTATACCGTGCCCCATCTCCCCAGATCCTATAACGGCGATATTCTTGATTTCCATCTATGATCACTTCAGCTTTTTCATCAAATTTACCAATTTATTTGCAAGCATCGCGTTTCCTGAAATTTTCAATTTCCCAGTGAAAAATGCTCTAACACCATCCAGTTTTCCGGTCATTATGTCTGTGAAATCTGAATCTTTGGCTGTCAACGTTACAGATGGTGATGGATGTATACCCTCATATACTTCGGCACTTCCATCTTCTTTAAATTGTAGGTAATAATTCTGATTTTCTGTCTTGAACTGAAAAATATCCTTTGTTCCCTTCACTTCTTCCTTTGCATTTGGGTTATTATTAAGTTTATTCACTATTTCCTTCAAAACTTCTAAAGATGTCATAATTGTAATAATGAAATTAAATATTAACTTTTTTCCATTTAAAAAAGGGATTGAAAATTATGAATTATTTTATATAAACAACCTTTATTAATTTATTCAGAAAATGAAAAATTTTTAAATGATGATTATGATAAAAACAATAATGCCAGTTTCCCTAGGAATTTTAAATCTTGAAAACTATTATCCGGGATTAAGGGATAATTCATTAAACATACTGTATGGAAAACCCGGATCTGGGAAAACAATAATTGGATTACAATTCCTCATAGATGGGGCTTTAAAAGGTGAAGAAGTATTATACGTTTCATTGGATGAATCCGCATACGAAGTTAAGAAAGATTTTGAAAATATGCAGTGGAATTTAGATATAATAAATGTAATTGATGCTGTTCCTTCGTCCAAGAAAAAAGAGATTGCCCCGTACAGGGAAGTTACACAGGTAACGGACGTCATTAGGATGAGAGATGTAAAGATGAAGGGAACTGGAAGGGAAATCGATATATTCAATCTCAGGTCTACTATTAAAAACATAATGGAAAAGAATAAGTTTACCAGAGTTGTCATAGATTCTCTAACATCCTTAAAGCTATTTTATACTACAGGCGTAGATCCTGAAGAGGCTGCGCTGGCATTTGTTGATTTCTTTAGATATATTGAAAATTCAACAGTTCTCTTTATTGCTGAGGATTTTGATGATTTAAACACTATCATGAGAATGATGGATAGTGTTTTAAGGTTAGATAAAGATGAAAATGATTATACACTAGAAATTGTAAAATCATCATATATTTTAAAGAAAACAAATATATCACTTGTGTTGAAAAATAATGGTTTTGCAGTGGAGTGATCTAAATGCCGAGGGTAAAAGTTGGAATCGATTGGTTTGATGAAATGGTAAATGGGGGATTACCTGAAAATAAAGTTTATTTTATAATGGGGGATTCCGGTACTGGAAAAACATTGTTTGCGCTGAAATTTTTATATGAAGGTTTAAGGTTGGGGGAAAGATGCTTATACATTTCCACAGACCGACCACCCTACGATATATTGAATCCTATAACGGAATCTTTCGGATGGAATTTTCTATCATTGAACGTTATGGATGCTGTACCATCTCCTTCTCTTTATACAACTGGAGCAGGCGTCAGAGACATGACAGCAAAAGGGGAAATTAGAGATCTTTCAAATGTAAATAGAAAAATGGAAAAGGGTGAACTGACATTTGAAAGTCTTCAGTTAAAATTGGAATTGGAATTTAAAGAAAGAAATTTTAACAGAGTAGTGATGGATTCATTTACAACATTAAAAAGATTTGGAGCAGATCCAGAAACAAGAAATCCTGTAATGGCAAAATTCATAAGATTTTTTGTTGAGAAAGGTGTTACTGCAATTTTCACAGATGAGGGAAATTTGGAAAATGTTAAGCCAGAGTTTATTTTAGCTGGAGGTATAATATTACTGAAAAGGACAATTAAAAGAAACATGGATGAAAGAACTTTGCAGATATTAAAAATGAGAGGTACAACATTTAACCCTGAAGTTAAAACGTTTAAAATAACAGAATATGGATTCGAATTGGTCCAGAGAGGTAAAAAATGATATTTGATAATGCCTTTATATCCGTTTATGAAAGGGGAGTTATTGGTAGATTAAAATATGAGAATGGAACCATTTATATAAGAGAGAAAGATGTCGAACCAGAAATTACAATTACATCAAATTTTGTTAATTCCCACACACATTTAGGTGATGGATTTATTGATAAAGTACCTAGATTGGATGTGAAAAATCTTGTAGGACCCGGTGGCTTCAAATCCAAAATGTTGAGTTCTACAAATAAAAATGTAATTCGGGAAGGGATAAAATATTCAATAAAAATAATGGAAAATGAAAATGTAGGTGCATTCTTTGATTTTAGAGAATCTGGTATTGAAGGAATTAAATTATTGGAAAACATCGATTTTGGGAATGTTCGTCCATTTATATTGTCCAGGCCCGCCAGTTCAGAATATAATGAAAATGAGTTGGAAGAAATTATAAAAAAAAGTTCTGGTATTGGAATGAGCGGAATCAATGATTATCCATTTGAATTTTTGGAGAAGGTATCAAAATACGCAAAAAAAAATAATAAATTATTTTCAATGCACGTTAGTGAAGGTTTCAGGGAAAATATCGATGATGTTTTGAAATTGAAGCCAGATTTTATTATTCATATGTACTATGGAGATCATGAAGATTTTGAAAAGATAATTGAAAATGATATTCCAGTTATTATTTGTCCAAGTTCCACCTTGTTTTTCAAGCATAAATTTGATGTTGAAAAATTCAAAAATGATAAATTAAAAATTGGAATAGGCACAGATAATGCTATGATAACAGTACCATCAATAAGGATGGAAATGAGGTTAGCTTGGCTTTACTTTTCTATCGATGAGGAGAAAGTCATTGAATATTCCACATTAACAATGCAAAAATTTACTGGAAAGCCAAACAAAATATTGATATTTGATAAAAAGCCACAGAGAATAGTTAAGGATCCTTATTACAAACCTGATAGAATTTTGGAAATAAAAGAAATAATATTTGAATAATCACTCTTCACCATATACCAAAAACCTTTTTCCTTCATATTTCAAAATTTCTCTCACTATTGGATCAATGAAACCCTGTATTATTAGGTCCTTGGATTTAGATTCATCAAGGCCACGACTTTTCAAATAGAATAACGTTTCGTCATCGATGTTTGATATTGTAGATTCATGTTTTGCATATGAACCGTCTCCATATATTTTTAAAAATGGCAAAGAATATGCGCGGGCCCTTTCATCCACTAAAATCGAATGTGAGCCATAATAACCGTAAGATTCTTTAGCATTTTTATCAATATCGATGATTCCTCTGCTTACAATTTTAGACTCGTTCAGTGCTACCATTTTCATTATAGATTCACTATAAGAATTTTCACCAACATGGTATATATTTGATGACAAATCGTATATTTCATGATTTTTTGAAATTACAGCTGTTATATTTTTATATTTTGATTTCGAATTCAAAACAATGTTTGAATTTATTATTGAACTCGATGAATTCTTTACGGCCACATACCACTCATCGTATGATCCAGGTTCTTGATAGCTATTCTTAATGTTTAAATTTTCACAACTATTTCCATCCAACATGGTGATATGCTTTATTTTTGAATTTATGTCATGATAAATATAAGTGTTCGACAAACCCATAAATGCAGGATCCATATGCAAATGTTCTATGAATTCAGAATTTACATTTTTACCTACATATATGATATTTTTAATAGAATAAAATCCCCCTGTATATTTAATCTTAATTTTTAATGGATGTGATATATTCTTATAATCCAAAAATTTAACAAAAAGGCCTCCATGAAATGTCGCATTAGATATTGCAGTGTTGTAATCTTTAACGTATTCCATTGAATTTTTAACTATCTCTGGATAATTTTTGATGGCTGATTTAATATCCATTAATTCATAAAATTCTGTTTTTATGTAAAAATTTAAATTACCCTCATCTCTGTAATCGAAAACAAAATAATTCTCTTCAGGGTACACTTGGCCACCCAGACCTCTTTCTATGCTTATACCTGAAAAAAATCGATCTATGCTAAAATTTGAATAACTTTTTTCTAAAGGGGAATCTGAAATTTTTAACTTTTTCAATTCATAATACCTTTCCAGATTTTTTAATCTTAAATTTAATAACCATTCGGGTTCCTCAAAAGATTCAGAAATTTTAACAATCTTGCTTTCACCAATCATCCTGTACCACCCAACTCCTTTAACTTTACCCTTATTAACCTATTCAATTCGATTGAAAATTCCAATGGTATTTCTTTCATCACATCATCCAAAAATCCCAAAACAATCAACGCCCTTGATTCATCCTCGCTCAATCCACGGCTCATGAGGTAAAATAACTGCTCCTCTCCAATTTTTCCGGCAGATGCTTCATGTGTAACAGTGGCTGAGTTTTCTAACACTTCATTATGTGGGAATGTATAATTTGTTGATTGATCATCCAAAATAAGAGTGTCACATTGTGTGTGAGATTTAGAATTTACAGCCCCTCTATTTATCCTTACGAGTCCCCTGTATACAGAAACACCACCTTTCATGCTTATACTCTTTGAAATTATCTTTGAGCTGGTGTTTGGAGCAAGATGTAGAACCTTTGCTCCGTTATCCTTCCAGGTACCATCTGACGCGAATGATATGTTTAAATTGCTAGAGGATGCATTTTCTCCAACAAGATATGAAGATGGATATAACATTGTTACTTTTGATCCCAGTGAGCCACCTACCCATTCAATCCTGCCATTTTTTTCAACTTTGGCCCTTTCTGTGTTTAGGTTATATATATCTTTACTCCAATTTTGAACTGTTGTGAATTTTACATGTGCACCTTCCTTTACATAGACTTCAACAACAGCACTGTGTAATGAATTTTCATTGTAAATGGGAGCGGTACATCCTTCAATATAACTTACATAGCTATTTTTTTCAGCTATTATTATTGTATGCTCGAACTGCCCCTCTGATACCATGTTCATCCTGAAATAGGCCATTAATGGCAGATCTATCTTTACATTTTCGGGGACATAAATAAAGGTACCTCCGCTCCAAACAGCTCCATTTAGGGCGGCAAATTTGTTATCAGATGGAGGAACCAATTGCATAAAATATTGTTTTATAAAATCTGGATATTTTTTTAAAGCAGAGTCCATGTCCATCATTATTACTCCTTTCTCTTCCAGATTTTTCTTAATGTTATAATATACACCTTCCGAATCCAAGACTGCTACAGTCCCTGATAAATATTTTCTTTCTGCTTCAGGTACACCCAAAATCTCGTATGTTTTCCTTATTTCTTCCGGAAGGTCTTCCCATTTTCTTGCCTTTATTTCATCAGGCAATACATAATATCTGATCTTATCAAAATCAATATCCAGCGGCGGACCCCAATTCGGCATTGGTTTTGAAACAAAAATTTCATAGGATTTTAACCTCATTCTTTTCATCCATTCCGGTTCCTTTTTTATTTCTGATATCTCTTCTACTATTTCTCTCGATAAACCGGGCTCAAATACGTGTGGATATTTTGCCTTTGTAACAAAGTTGTAATTCTCCTTCCCTAAATTATCCAATTTTAATTCATCTTTTCCCTTATCCATTCATATCCCTTCTCCTCAATCTCCAATGCCAATGAATAGTCTCCACTCTTGACAATCTTTCCATCCATTAATACATGTACATAAGATGGCTTTACATATTTTAGAATCCTCATGTAATGAGTAATTAAAATAATGCCTATCAATTCATTCTTATAAATATCGTTAATAGATTTTGCAACCAATTCCAATGAATCTACATCTAAACCTGAATCTATTTCATCAATTATGCTGAATTTTGGTCTTACCAAGAGCATTTGCAAAATTTCTATCTTTTTTCTCTCTCCTCCTGAAAATCCCTCGTTCAGATTTCTACTTAAAATAGAGGAATCTATCCTGAGATTGTTGGCCTTCTCTTGAATGTATTTTATAAAATCTTGAAATGATATATTTTGATCGTTATGAATTGAGTATATCGTCTTTAAATATGTAAAAAGTTTTAGACCGGAAACTTCTATCGGTTGTTGGAAACTCATGAATATTCCCAACTTTGACCTTTCCTCTGGTGGCAATTCTTTGATAGATTTTCCGTTCAACAAAATATCTCCAGATGTTATTTTATATCTAAAATCCCCCATTATAATACGTGCCAAGGTAGATTTTCCTGAACCATTGGGACCCATAATGGCATGAATTTCTCCTTTTTTTATTATTAGGTTAACGCCATCCAATATTTTTTTACCATCAATTTCAGCTACCAAATCCTTTATTTCAAGTACATCTTCCATATAAAAATTAAAAATTGAATAAAATTTAAATATTTTGTAGCAAAATTTGCTTTATTTTTTTAGCATTTTCTCTAAATTATTCTTGATGGCATTTATGAATTGTTCAGTATCTACATAATTATCAATTGGAGGTTCAGTTATTTTCGCCATATCTTGAGTCATTATCTTGTCATCTTCAATTGTCTTGAGAACAGCTTTTTCCAGAGTTATTGAGAAATTAACCAAATCATCATTTTTATCCAACTCCCCCCTTTTCTTTAAAGCTCTTGTCCATGCATATATAATAGCGGTTGGATTTGTAGATACTTTTTCTCCCTTTATGTATCTGTAATAATGCCTTTGAACCGTTCCATGTGCGGCTTCCGATAAATAATATCCCTCGGGGGACATTAATTCTGATGTCATCAGAGCTAATGTTCCAACATATGCGGTTGAAACAAAATCTGAAAATACATCCCCGTCATAATTTTTACATGCCCAGACAAATCCACCTTCCGATCTTACCACACGGGCAACCGCATCATCTATTAAATAATAATTATAATTTAATCTGTTATTTTCGAATTTTTCCTTATATTCCTTTTCATAAATTTCATTGAATATTTCCTTGAATCTTGCATCATATACCTTGGATATTGTATCCTTGGTTGCGAACCATAAATCCAATTTGTTTTCCAAGGCATATCTGAATGATGCCCTAGCAAATCCTTCAATGGATTTATCTATGTTGTAAATACCCTGAAGGACTCCCGATGAATTGAATTCTGGGAATTCAACTCTCTTCTCTTTTCCACTATTTGATTTGTAAATAATTTCAGCTTTACCGGGCTCTTCAAACCTTATACCTACGCCATCATAAATATCTCCAAACGCATGTCTTGCTACAACGATTGGTTTTTTCCAGAATCTTACGGCAGGATTTATAGATTTTACAATAATTGGTGCTCTAAAAACCGTACCATCTAAAATTTTCCTTATTGTTGCATTTGGGCTCGGCCACTCCTTCTTTAGATTGTATTCCTTCACCCTTTCCTTATTTGGTGTAATTGTTGCACACTTAACTCCAACACCCCATCTTTTTACAGCCTCTGCTGATTGGTATGTTACTTGATCATTTGTTTTATCCCTGTTTAAAACATGCAAATCATAATATTCAGTTTTAAGATCCACATATGGATACAGTAATTTTTCTTTAACCCATTTCCATATAATTCTTGTCATTTCATCTCCGTCCATTTCTACTACCGGCTTATCCATTTCAATCTTATCTTTCATCCTATCACCAAATCCTTTAAAGATTAGAACAATTTAATATTTTAGTTTTATTTTATAAATATATATTTAATTAAATATTTTCAAAAAAGTTTAAAAGTTTATCAAAACCATCTTTAAAATTCTCTGAAGTGTACGATATTCTTAAATAATTTCCGTTAACGCCAAAATAAATCGAAGGAACCACTGAAATATCATGTTTATAAAGCATTTCAGATATAGTAACAGAATCCAAATTTGTATAATAAGAATAATCAATAAAAACAACAGTTCCTGGAACTGGATTAGAACCATTGTAATATTTTAATCTTCCCATATTTTTTTTGATATAATTTAAATTATCTTCTGATATTGCTCTTAAATAATCCTTTATATTGTCATAATCTTTAAGCATTTCATATGCTATTCCTAAATTTATGGAAGATACTCTTTCAAACAGTATTCCTCTGAGACCTTCTATTGAATTGGTATCATTTGAAATGATCCAACCCAACCTTATTTCATCTCCAAAGAATTTTGTAAATGTATTAATTCTGGCAATGTTCTCTTTATATTTTATTTTATATGGATCCTCATAAAAAAATAAAAAGGTTTCATCAATTATAGATCTCTCATTGATGCTCAAAAATTCACCTGTTGGGTTGTGGGGATTGCTTACACAGAGTACATCTCCACTTTCAATGTTAAAAATTTTTGGGACTTTGAATATTAATTCATATTCAGGTAATATGTATTTGCACTTTATGCTATTTCTTTTTATGAAGAGATATATTGAATATCCTTCAGTTGCACCATGTGTTAAAAGAATATCTTCAGAATTTATTGAATAGAGATTTGCAATAATTTCTTTAACTTCATTTTCACTTCTAAATTTATAATTATTTAAATATTTTTTTAAATCTATTCTTTTACCCATACCGCTATTTGACATGTCATATCTTGATCTGTGAGTTTCTATCCAGCGGCCTATCTCAAATATTTCCATTGAACAATTGAATAATAATTTAAATAAAAAGTTATCGTGAAATATTGAAAATATTCTCTATTATTAAAAATAATAAATGAAGATATTCTTCTTCCACATTCATTTTTTTAAATCATTATCTTTATATCAAATCAAATTTACAAGAATTTATTTTGTAAACTATACCGAAAGAGAAATTTTATGTTCAAGAATTTCCTAGATCAGATCATTAATATCAAGTATGGACAGTTCAACATAAAAAGTTTTATATATAAAGTTAAAATGGCATAATAAATATATCAAATTGTATATATAAAATTTAATAAAATAGAAATTGAAGATTATTTTTATTATAAACTTTTTAATCTTCACTGAGAATATGTTTGTGTATGACTTTTTAAATCTTCAATTGATATTTCAGTTGCTAGATCAATAATATAATATTAGAGGATTATTTGATTAACGATATTAATTTCTGATATATTTCATCTGGATTTTTATCATTGGGGAAAAGTGATACTACGATTTCTCTTTCATTTTTTGGATACAATAACATGTTCAGTCCTTGATTGTACACGAGAATTTTTTCAGGTTGTGATAATTTGAACTCAGTATATGTGCTTATTGTGCTCATGAAAATTGTGGCAGACATGATAGAAAATGTCTCTTTATCAACATAGTTTGGAATTACTCCATCAACAAACATACCATCCCTTCTTACAATTGCTAAGGCCTCTAAACCCAGATTTTCCAATATACCTGTATCCATATTTTTCACCTCACAATACTTGTATTAATTTAACATTGGGCTCTCCCAGATTTTCATCTGGCATAACTCCATGCAAGTGAAATTCCGGTTTGACTCCATATATGAATGTATTGCCTTTTATAGTTACTATGTTAATGTAATAGTTGGATAAAGATTTAATCTCATTTTCAACATCTACATTTTCATTCTTATATATTACACCTATATGTTTATTATTCCCTCTTATGTAATTTATTATATAATTTAATTCCTTTTTGGCATCCATATACCCTTTTATGTTTTCAAGAGATGGATAATCTAAATAAAACAATATTGGATATTTATTTTCAGAAATCTTATTTATTTCACTTAAGACCTTAAAGTCATTCAGTGCTATTGAATCCCTGTCCACTAAAATATCTTCTATTAACCCCTTTTTTAGATATGAGTATGGGAAATAATTAACAAATCTCACTTTAGAATCACAAATATCATAACCTACATCCTGACAAAAGCTTTCAATTGGATTGGAAAATGTATTTGATGAAACAGCAAGAAAAACAATACAAAAATTGTTATATAATGCGTTTAATAGTAAAGGTTTATTGATTAGCCAAAAATTTGAAAATGTCGTATTATTGGAAACATTCATGGTTAATATATTACCTGGTTTAATTCCTCCATTAAGTAAATTATCCAAATCTTTTATTCCAGTGCTATATTTTACACCATTTTTTATAGCATTAAACTTTCCAGATTTAGATTTTCTCAATTCTGGATAATTGAATATTCCAACTTTACCATTTTCAAGAGTAAAAATATATCGATTTTCTTTTATTTTATATCCTCTCAATTTTTTTATATTTATATATCTTAACATATTATCATAATTTTCAAAATATTCATAATCCATGTAAATTACACCATCAGCAATATAATCTTCTGGTTCTATACTATTTTTTTCTGATACAAATATTACAGTAGAACCTGCACTTTCAATAATATCTTTTTGAATCATGTACATGAAATTACCTGTATCTATTCCATTTGGTATTGTAATACCCTCTATGGAATCTATTACAATGATGGATTGTTTGGGTAAATTAGATTCTACTTCATCATAAATTCTTTCTATTTCCGGAATAAAGTTGTCCTTGAATAATCTGTTATACATAAATCTGGATACATGCTTTTCATTATTCCTCATTTCAGTTAGCATCTCTTTGGCAATGTACTTAATTTCATTTTCCTGAACATTTTTATTAATTTTTTCAACAAATGTTTTTGAAAATATGATCAATTTAATGTTTTTTTCTACATCTTTTAACCATGGAAATTGGTTATATAAACTTATATCTCCTATTCTAGTGGATACATATATTGCATTTTTATAGCTTTTCATTCTATCTAAAATTTGTAGTGAAAATGTTGTTTTCCCGCTACCTGGGGACCCTTTAATCAACAATGATACACCATGTTCAGAGTTTAAAAATTTATCAATTTCTTCAGGTATTAATCTCATACTATATTTAAAAGAAAAATTGGATATTTAAGCTTACTCTTTCAATTTTTATTGTTTTTATTACTTTCATAATTTTTTATAAATTCATAACCCTTTTCTGATAAATAATAATATGTATGGTGTGGATGAGTTGTAACCCTTTTCTTTAATTTTGCCTCAGTTCTTTTTAACATCCCTGAGGGCCTTTTTTCCAAATAACCCATTTCATATAATTTTTTTAATATTTTACAAACATCCCTTTTGTTCATTTCAATGTCTCTACCGACAGATTTTGCATAATCTACACCGTACTTTTTGAAATGGTTCAATACTCTATAAATAAGATCATCATCTAAATTTATATCCTTTGACAAATTATATACCATTCAATAATCACCTTTTTATCTAAGTTATTTATAATATATTCTATGTTTAAAACATTTATTGTTATTTCTCTGATAATTATAATAAATTCATTATTTTTTAATCCAGGATATTCTAGTGCCAATTATATCGTATTGATAAACAACCATTATTCTTATGCTGAAAAATATAACATCATTTTTTTGAACGAATATAATTACACAATGTCAGTTGAATTAGATTATCCTAACGGTTCTGTCAATATTTATTATGATAACATTAGTTATAACGCATCATTTTCTATAATAAATATTTTGAATTTGAACGTAAACGGTCCATTTCCCGAAATAAATTCAACATTAATTGATGAAATTAAAAACAATTCTCCAGATGTTATAAAAGGTATATATTCTATATATAGTCCAGCATACAAATGGAAGATCGTGAAAACAAACACATATATAGGAAAACAGAATAGTTTATTGTTTATTCTTTCAATTCAAAATTCAATGAAATATTATGTAAAATATTATGCAAATTTTTCCTTATCCAATGGATTATTATTAAACGAAAATATTACAAAATATTCTGATGGAAATTTTTCGAATAAATCAATAATTTTATCGATGACTAATCTATTTAAAGGAAATTTCAACATCTTTGATGATTTAATTGTATTTATTGTTATAATCTCCTTTGTAATATTGATTTCAAAAACAATACAGCGTTTTTTAAAGGATAGAATAAATTGATATAGAAAAATATAATTTATACATTATAATTTATAATATTTATATTTTTAAAAAATCTTTCATTGTATCAATATTCTTTAACCTGCTAATAAAATAAAGTATCTGATTTGTAATATTGGATTACTTTTATCACACTTAATTTCATGTCTGGTTCTTCCATAATTATTGGTTTAATCCCAAACCTTTTAATGGTATTGGCTGTCCTCTCACCTATTGCTATTATCAAAGGTGGTAGGATTTCTAGAGGATTACCATATCTGGAGAAAACTTTTAAGTATGACCTAAAAATAAAAGAGGATGTAAATATAACTGCATTAAAATAATTATTTTTCATCTTTGTGTATATATATTTATAATCTTTATCATTGATAATAACACTTTTGTAAGCATTTATAATCTGTAAATTACCAATTTCCCGCAACCTTTTTACTAAATAAGGATTTCCATTTTTACTCCTTATCAATAAAATTTCAGAATTTTTCTCAATTAATTTAATAATACCTTTTGATGATTGATTTTCTGGAATAATAACGTCATTGTTTAAATATTCAGCGGTCTTTTTACCTATCGCTATGATATTTTTATTTTTTAGAATTTCTTCATGGTTATGTTTTTTAATTTCTTCCATGAAAAATTTTGCACCAAGAGTACTTGTAAAAATAATGTAATCAAAATTTTTATTTATTATTGAATTTAAATCAAATTTTAATTTTACAATCTTTGTAATTGAAATATTGGTAATTTCAACATCTTCAATATTAATATTCTCAAATTTTTCCTCTGGCCTAAATGTAATTATTCTAATCAAGCAAATCAACCACCTTACCAATAACAATAATTCCAGGCGCCTTTATTCTGTTTTTTTTCGCGATTTCAACAATATTTGTTAAATTACCCTTAACAATCTTTTGTTTTTTTGTTGTTCCATATTGAATTACACAAACAGGCGTATTTTCATCTTTACCATAAACGATCAAATTATTCATTATTTCTTGCATATTGCTTATTCCCATTAAAATAACAATAGTTCCATCAAATCTTGAAACTATTTCCCAGTTTATAGCTTTGTTTCTTTTGAGATGTCCTGAAATAATCATCACAGAAGAAGAATAATTTCTATGAGTCAAAGGAAGTTTTATATATGTTGGAACTCCTATTGCAGAGGTTATACCTGGTATAACTTCAAAATCAATTTTCCTTTGTTTCATGAATTCTAGTTCTTCACCACCCCTCCCAAATAAAAATGGATCTCCAGATTTTAATCTTACAACTATTTTACCTTCATTGTAATATTTTTCAATCAATTCGTTAATTTTATTCTGTAAAACATCTGGATCATCACCGGGACTTTTGCCAACTAATATTTTTTTTATCCCCCTGGGAATTTTTTTTAATATCGATTTATTTATAAGACGGTCATATAGAACAACATCACTCCTCTTTATTATTTTATAGGCTTTCAATGTCAAAAGATCGGGATCTCCTGGACCTGCACCTATTAAATATACCTTACCTGGCATCATACCACCTTCGAAATCTTTTCAACTCTTCATCAAGATATTTGATTTCAAATTTAGACCAGTAATCATATCTCTTATCATCTATGTATGCTACATGAATTAAAATTTTACCATCAATTAACCTCGCAAGAACACCTACCGGGGAATGACAACCTGCATCTAACTCTCTTAAAAATTCTTTTTCAACCATACCAATTAAAAATGTTTCTTTATGATTGATTAAAGATATCTTTTCATTCAAATGAAAATCGTTTCTTGAAAGTATGGCAATTATACCTTGATTTGCCTGAGGTACAAATAAATCCGGGTCTAATATATGACCTATGGGGTTAAGATTAAGCCTTTTAATTCCTGCATATGCAAGAATTAAACCATCTACCTCTTTATTTTCATATTTTTTTATCCTTGTATCAATATTTCCTCTTACATCAACAATCTCTATATCGGGTCTGATTATTTTCAAGAATGATTTCCTTCTTAGGCTTGAAGTTCCAATCTTTTTCCCCTCTTCAATTTCAAAAATGTTTTTATTCGATAAGAAAAAATCTTCGTAACGTTCTCTCTTTAGAACTGAAACAATTTTCAATCCTTCTTCAATTTTTACAGGTAAGTCCTTCATGCTGTGAACAGCAATGTCAATATTTTCATTCAAAAGTTCTTCATTAATCTTTTTTGTAAAAATTCCAAACTCTCTTGTCATGTAAAGGGGCCTTTGATCTATATCCCCTTCTGTCTTGATCTTTATTATCTCAGTATCAAATCCTATATTCTTTAACATTTCAGAAACTTCTAATGCCTGAATTAGTGCTAGATTGCTTCCACGTGTTCCAATCCTTATCTTATAATTCATCATAGATTATCTTTCCAAAATTATATATTTCTTTTTTGGTATGTGCAAAACTTAAAAATAGAGATTCAAACTGACTTGGAGGTAAATAAAAACCATTTTTTAACATTTTATTAAAAAATTCTTTATATTTAACGGAATCTGAATTAATTGCATCCGAATATCTTTTTACTGGATTTTTATTAAAAAATATCTGAAACATGCTAACCATAGAATTAAACTGTATTTCCCTCCCTTTGTCTTCCTTCAAATCGTTTACAAATTTCTCAATGATTTTAACCTTATTCTCCAGTTCATGATAATCCTTATTTTTCAATATTTTTAATGTAGTTATTCCTGCAGTTACAGAAATGGGATTTCCTGAAAATGTACCTGCCTGATATACGTTTCCTTGAGGCGAAATTTTTTCCATGATGTCTTTTCTGCCTCCGAATATAGCAAGAGGAAATCCACCACCAACGATTTTCCCCAAGATAGTAAGATCTGGTATTACAGAAAAATATTGACCTGCTGTTCCATAGTGAAACCTAAATCCTGTGATAACCTCGTCAAATATTAACAGGGCATCATTTTCAGAAGTAATTTCACGTACATTTTTTAAGTATTCTTTATCGGGTAAAATCACACCTGCATTTCCTAACACGGGTTCGATTATCAATCCAGCAATCTCATTTTTATAATTCCTAAATATATTCTCAAGTGTTTCAATATCATTATATTCAACAACAAAAGTGTTTGATGTAACTTCTTCTGGAATTCCTGCCGATGAAGGTTTTCCAATAGCGCCACTTCCTGGTGAAACTAATACAGAATCGTGAGCTCCGTGATATCCCCCGATAATTTTTACTATCCTTTTTTTATTAGTAAATGCCCTGACTAACCTGATAGTGTGCATAGTTCCTTCAGTACCAGAATTTACAAATCTCATCATTTCTATATAGGGAACAGCTTCATTGATTAATTTTCCAAGTAAAATTTCCTCCTCAGTTGGCGCTCCAAATAACCATCCATTTTCCATTTTCCTCTGAACGGCTTTTTTCACCTGATCATTTAAATGGCCAAGAATCAGTGGCCCGTAGGCTAAACAGAAATCGACATATTCCCTATTATCGACATCGTATATTTTTGATCCTTTGCCACTTTTTATAAAAATTGGGTATGGATCATAATACCTTACAGGTGAATTTACACCACCTGGAAAGATTTTTTTCGCTTCTTCAAAAAATTTTTCAGATTTCATTATGAAATTTATAAATTTCAAACATATTTATTTTTTCATCTTTTTAATTATAATTAATAAAATTTTATTACTAAATTTAAAATACCTCTAATAATAACAAGTATTTGTTATGATTGCATTTAATCAATTATTGTTCAAATCTGGAACAGTAAGTAAAGCTGTTGATGAAAATAGATTTAAATATGAAACAAATCCTGAACTTTTAAGATATACAAAAATAGATCTTGCGGTTCTTTTTTGGAACCTTACACTACAATGTAATTTAAAATGCGTTCATTGTTATGCCAATGCCACGGAAATAAAAACACCAAATGAACTATCAACCGATAAGATTATTGAAATAACAGATGATCTCGCAGAAATGAAATTGCCGGTTGTAATTCTTTCGGGTGGAGAACCTACGCTCCATCCTGACATTTACACAATCTCTTCCTACATGAATGAAAAAGGAATTAGAGTTACCCTTTCATCCAATGGAACAACGATAAATGAATCTGTTGCCTTTAAATTATCGGAAGCAGGTGTAAAATATGTTGGAATTAGCCTTGATGGATATGGAAAGAAAAATGATTATTTTAGAGGTGTAAATGGTGCATTTGAAAAAGCTTTATCCGGTTTAAAATATGTTAAAAATGCAGGAATGATGAATGGAATTAGATTTACGATTACAAAATATAATAAAGATGATTTGAGCAAAGTATTTGAGCTTTCTAAGGAATTAAACATAGATAGATTTTGCGTTTATCATTTAGTACCTTCTGGAAGGGGATCAATAAATCAAGATATAAACAATGAAGAAAGAAGGAAAATAATAGATTTTCTGATAGAAAAAACATATGAAATACATGATAATAAAATAGAAATGGAGATTTTAACTGTAGATAATCCAGTAGATGGTATTTATCTCTTCCTGAAATTGTTAAAAGAAAACGATCCTAGAGCAAAAGAGGTATATAAACTTCTTAAAAGGAGGGGAGGTGATAATTCCGGGATAAAGGCCGGAAATATCGATCCATGGGGAAATGTACACCCAAATCAATTTTGGTGGGATTATTCACAAGGTAATGTAAAAGAGAAAAAGTTTTCTGAAATATGGAGAAATGAAACTGGAATAATATACGATTTAAGACATAGAAAAATGGAATTACTAACGGGAAAATGTGGAAGATGCAATTTCAAAGACATCTGCGGAGGATTCAGGGTAAGAGCACTTAAATACAATGGAAATTTATGGTCTGAAGATCCTGATTGTTACCTAACTGAAGAAGAAATAAAAACTGAAATTCCGGAGGATTTTAAATGAACTTTGCAGAAAATCCAATAATAGTATTTTACGAGGTAACAAGGGCCTGCATGCTATCATGCAGGCATTGCAGAGCTAATGCTCAGAAAAAAAGGAATCCACTGGAATTAAATCTAGATGAAATTGAAAAATTGGCAATGGATCTTAATGAATTCAACAATCCTAAGCCTATGTTAATAATTACCGGTGGGGATCCATTGATGAGGGAAGATATATTTGATATCCTTGATATCTTCAATAAATACAAATTTAACATATCCATTTCGTTTAGCGGTACAGTGCTTGCAACAAAAGAAAAGTTGGATAGAATATCAGAAAAAGTTAAGAATGTGGCAATAAGTATAGATGGAAGTAATGCCGAAATTCACGACACATTTAGAAATGTTGATGGTACTTTCAAGAAGTCTATGGAAATATTAGAATATCTTGATGGAAAGGTAAATTTGCAGGTAAATACCACCGTTGGAAAACATAATATTTATGATTTGCCCGAAATTTTTAAACTTGTAAAAAATCTTAATGTCAAATCCTGGGACCTATTTTTTATAGTCCCCACTGGAAGGGCAACTTCTGAATTAACATTAAATTCTGATGAAATAATGCAAGTAATGTCATGGCTTTATTATGTTCAAACCTCAACGGATTTCAGGATTAAAGTTACAGAGGCTCCTTTTTATAATAGAATAAAGATATCTGGTCCATTAGATAAGGGAAACCTTTTTGAATATCTAATAAAACATTCTGGTATAGATATGATAAAGAAGCCATTACCCATTACAAAGGATGTTAATAACATGGGTGTTACCGATGGAAGAGGTACAATCTTCATTTCTCACGTAGGTGAAATTCAGCCTACCGGTTTTTTGCCCATCATAGCGGGAAATGTAAGAAAAGATAACATAAAAAATGTTTACAAAAATTCTAAAATATTCAATGATCTTAAGAATCCCAATATGTTAAAAGGAAAGTGTGGAAGATGTGAATTTAGGGATATTTGTGGTGGTTCGAGGGCAAGAGCTTATGCTGTATATGGAGATTACCTCCAGGAGGATCCCGCATGTCCATTTTAAAAGATAATATTGATGATATCGATGTAAAAATTTTAAAATTAATCCAAGAAGAATTTCCAATTGATGAAAGACCTTATAAAATAATCGCAAATGCACTTGGTTTAGAGGAAGAGACTGTAAAAGAAAAAATAATAAATCTTTATAAAAATGGATACATTAAAAAAATTATACCAAAAATTCCATTAAAAAATTATGATAGATATGAAAGGGCTTTAGTGGCAATGAATGTAGAAAAAGAAAAAATAGAAAATGCGGCTAATCTAATAAATTCATATGAAAATGTATCTCATAACTATTTAAGGGAACATTATTATAATGTTTGGTTTACAGTTATGGCAAAAAATTATGAAGAGATTGAAAAACAGGTGAAAGAAATTGCTGAAAAATTGAATTCAAAAAACTATTTGATTTTCAAAACAGTAAGAGCAATAAAATTAAACACGGAATTTGAGGTGCAACTATGATTGATATATCAAAATTAAAGAAAGGTATACCCATATCAGATGATCCATACGGGGATTTTGCAAAATCCTTGGGAATTGAGAAAAAAGAACTCATAGATATCCTTAAAAAATTAGTAAATGAAGGAGAGATAATAAAATTTAGAGCATTATTGAACTATGAAAAATTAGGATATAATATGAGTGCGCTTATAGCCATGGCACTTGAGGATGAAAATAAAATAGATAAAATAATTTCATCAACAAAAATAACACATCTTTATGTGAGGGAAAAAAACATTAATTTTCCTTACGACTATTTTGCTATGTGTCATTTCCATGATGAAAATGAATTGAAAAATTTTGCTGAAAAATTATCTGAAATGAATGTTAAATTCGAAATTATGAAAACAGTAAAGAATCTTAGGAAATGATAAAATGTCATACATTCCAATTTTGTTGGACCTAGAAAAAATAAATGTTGTTATTTTTGGTGGTGGAAGAGTAGCATATAGAAAATTGGAATATTTTTTGGGTTCAGATATAACAGTAGTCTCAGAAGACTTTATAGAAGAAATAGAAAGATTAAATGTAAAAAAAGTAAGAAAAAAGATTGAAAAGAAGGATGATGTACTTGAATATATTTTAAATGCTGATTTAGTTATAATAGCAACAAACGATAAAAAAATAAATTCTATGATAATGGAAGTATGCATTGAAAAAAGAAAAATATTTAATCTTGTAGATGATAAAAAGAGCAGAATGATATTTCCAGCATTTATTGAAAAAAATGGAATTATATTGGCAATATCAACTTCTGGAAGAGTCCCTGCACTTTCTTCATTTATAAGAGATCGTTTATCTACGCAAATAGAAGAATATTCTAAATCTTTGGATGTCTTGGAAAAAATTAGAAAATCACTTGATTCCCATGATCAGGAAAAAAGAAGAGAATTTTTTAAAAAATTGTTGGATTCTGAAGATTTTTGGAAATATATAAAAAATGAAGAATTGGATCATGCATATGAATATGCCATGTCTCTGTGGAGGGGGATGAATGTTTTTAGTTAGTGTGGTTGCAAGTTACAGGGAGATGGATTTGCTATCATTGGAAAAATGGACATCTTTGAATGACGATTTGATTATTAATAATTTCAAAAATAGCTTTAAAGAAATTTTAATTTTAAGAACTTGTAATAGACTAGAGATTTACATTGTACCTAAAAATGATCCCACTGAAGATATAAAAAAATTATTTGAAAAATACGGTGAGGCAAAAGTCCTCTATGATATGGATGCTGTAAGGCATATAATAAAAGTATCTTCAGGAATGGATTCGATGATACCGGGTGAACAAGATGTACAAAGGCAAGTAAAAGAAGCACTTAATAATTCAATGAAAAATCATACTTCTGGAAAAATCATTAATTACATTTTCATGAAATCGCTTAACATATCAAAGATAATAAGATCGGAAACCATGATTGGAAACGGTATAGTATCAATACCCCAAGCAGCAGTTAAAATCCTAGAAGATTTTACAAAAAATGGAAAGATTTGTATTATTGGAACTGGTAAAGTTGCACATTCTCTTCTTAAATATTTAAGTGATAAAGAATACGAAATTACAGTTTTTGGAAGAAATAAAGAAAAGTTGGACCTCATTAAAAGGGAATACAAAGTTCATATCGATTTTATAGAAAATTTAAGAAATAGGATTCATGAATATGATGCGCTTATATCTGCTATATCTATACAAGCACCATTTTTAAAAAATGATAATTTTAATTTACCAAAGCCCTATATCGTCATGGATCTTGGTAATCCAAGGAACATAGAAAAATTAAATGATAGAGAATATATAGATCTTGATTATATTAAAAATTTTGTAAATAAAAATATAACAAGAAGAAAGGAAGAAATGTTAAAGGCTGAAAAAATAATAGAGGAAAAATTACCTCAAATAGAAAATAAAATTCTCTCACTCGAAATCGAGGAAATAATTTCTGATATGTTTAAAAGGGCTGAAAAAATTAGGGATGAGGAAATAAAAAAGGCCATAAAATATCTTGGTGAAAATTCAAGGGAAATTTTGCAGATTTACGGTAATTCAATAATAAAAAGGATTTATTTGAATATAATAAAAAATTTGAAATCACAAGAAAAATATTTAAAAAATGAAGATCTGGAATTTCTGAAGAAAATATTTGGTGATTAACATGTTTCCTACCATAAGAATGAGAAGACTTAGGGAAAATCCAATACTTAGAAGAATGGTGGAAGAAACATGTGTTGAAATTGAAGACTTTATCTATCCCTTATTTATCGATGAAAACATAAAAAATAAAAAGGAGATAAATTCAATGCCAGGGATTTACAGATTTCCTCTGGAAAAATTAACTGATGAAATAAAGGAATTGGAAGAATTAGGAATCAAAGCTGTTCTACTTTTTGGAATACCATCATGCAAAGACGAAAAAGCATCTAGTGCATATGATAAAAATGGAATAATCCAAAAAGCAATAAAAAAAATAAAAAATGAATCTGATCTACTCGTTATGGCTGATTTGTGTATGTGTGAATACACCTCTCATGGACATTGTGGAATAATTTCTGATGGTAAAATAATGAATGATAATACCCTTGAAATATATCAAAAAATTGCAATTAGCTATGCCGAGAGTGGTGTGGATGTCATAGCACCAAGCGGAATGATGGATGGCCAGGTAAAGGCCATTAGGGAAATATTGGATAAAAATGGGTATGAATATCTTCCAATTATGGCATATAGTGCGAAATATTCTTCATCTTTATATTCACCATTCAGAGATGCTGCTGACTCTGCTCCTAAATTTGGCGATAGAAAAACATATCAGATGAATTATTCCAACGCCAGAGAGGCCATGAGAGAAATTGAGTTGGACATTTTAGAGGGCGCTGATATAATAATGGTTAAACCGGCTATGTTTTATTTAGATATTATAAGGATGGCAAGGGAAAACTTTAAATTACCAATAGCGGCATATAATGTTAGTGGGGAATATAGCATGGTAAAATCTGCTAGTATGGCAGGATATTTGGACGAAATTTCTGTAGTAAGAGAAATACTAACTTCTATCAAAAGGGCAGGGGCGGATATCATTATAACATATCATGCAAAAGACTATGCAAAATGGATAAAAGAAGGAATTATTTGATTTTAATAGATGTTGTTTAATTTTTTAACTCTTAATTTCCGTCAAATCCTAAGATCTTGTATTGAAGGTTCTGCACCATGGTGCTATTATAATTCTATATAATTAATCAAATTTTATAAACTTTATTTACCTCAAAACTTTTCTATGCTCTTTTTGAGTTTATCTCTATTATTCAATATCCTTTCTTCTATCACTTTCTCAAGGTGAATAATTCTTACATAAATTCTCTCATCATTACCCTCCACAAATAATAATTTTAAAAAATCTTAAAGGTAAAATCTTCATTTAATATGATGACAAAACACCCTGTCGAAATAAATTGTTCGTTAATTTCAAATGGAATAAAAAAATCTTATCAAATTTTATTTAAGAGCAAGATTCATATTTATTTCCTATTAACATTATTTTCTCCGATCATTGTTGCCTAGTAAAACTCTTCTCATTAAAAAATTTTTACAAAATCATCGATCTCTGTAATTTAATCGTGCTTGATTCTTTTTATTTTATATTGCTCTCGAGGTATCCATTTTATCATTTGAAATTTTTACAATTTCAATATATGATATCCCATTAAAGGTTAAAAGATTAAATAAAACAATATGAAATGGATAGAAATTTATGGAAAAATTGAATGTTTAAAATAAACCAATAATTGTGGGACATATGATCCATGATAACTTTATCAGACTTCACATGATTCTGAATTGTAAAATCAGTTAGAAAAAAGAATCAGCCTAAACTTAATCGATAAAAAATTCTCTGATCTGCTTAAGAAAATCTTGAATTTTAGAAGAATTGATCTTAATTTTTATCATAACAGATAAAACATCTCATTTTGAACATGAATTTTTAGAAAGAAATATCAATAACAATATGTTCATTCAAATTAATTTGAATTAAAAAAATTTAAAATTTAATAATTAATAATTAAAATCAAGGTGATAATAAAAATATGAAGGTTGTAATCTCAATTGGTGCAGCTTCAGGGGTGATTTATGGAATTAAGGTATTAGAAAAATTGAAATCAGAAAAGTATTTGATCATAACCAAAATGGCAAAAAGAATAATAAAGGAAGAAACAGAATATGACATCAATTATATAAAAAATTTAGCAAACTATTATTACGAAGATGATGATTTCAACTCCCCATTAGCATCAGGAGGATTCAAATATGATGTCTATGCTGTCTTACCAGCTTCTATGGATCTAATAGCAAAATTTTCATCCGGAATTTCAGATACGCTAACTACACGAACATTTCAAGTAGCTTTAAAAGAAAGAAGAAAAATAGTTTTGTTGTTCAGAGAAACACCAATATCATCAATACATCTGGAAAACCTAAAAAAGCTTTCAGACCTTGGTGTAATAATAATGCCCGCCTCTCCGGGATTTTATTTTAAACCAAAAAGTTTGGATGATCTAATAGATTTTATGGTCTATAAAATAATGGATGAGATTGGGGAATATACTGAACATTCGATATGGGGAAAAAATTAATATTGGATACATCTGCGATAATATCAGGAAAACCATTTCCTACAGATGTTGAGACCTTTACAATAGAGAGTGTAATTAATGAAATTAAATTAAACAGAGAATATTATCCTATTTTAGAAAACATCAAAATCTTAGAAATAGACGATGAAAGCTTAAAAAAAGCAATCGAAACTGCTAAAAAAACTGGAATTTTTGAAAAATTGTCAAAAACTGACTTAGAATTAATATCAGCTGCAATAAAATACGGATATACTGTTGTTACAGATGATTATGCGATACAAAACGTTTTAAAATTTTTAAATTTAGAATATATGACATTTTCTCAAGAAGGTATTAAAGATGTATACATTTGGGTTTATAAATGCAAAGGATGTAAAAGAATTTACAGAAAAAATTATATGAATTGCCCCTACTGCGGTTCAGAATTGATTTTAACAAGGTTAAAAAAGAAAAATAAAAGGAAGCGAAATTTTTAAAATTCAGTAATAATTTATTTAAATGGGTAGGTGGCAGAGTGGTTATGCGCGAGACTGCAGATCTCGTTTAAAGGGGTTCGATTCCCCTCCTACCCTTTTAAAAATTCCAGAATCATTTGCTTTATTAAAAAATCCAAATAGAATTTTTCCAAATTTTTATTTTCTAGATTTATCTTTTTGAATTCAAAATCATAGCAGACATCTTTTAATATGAGATTTTCGGCCTTCATCAATAAATTTTTTTTGCCAAAAATTATGTAACCGACCATTCTTCTTACCTGATTCCATAGAAAATTTTCGCCGGTTATTTCAAAAGATGTAATTCCATTATGTTTATTTACCTTTATATCCATCACATTCCGAATGGGGTTCCTGTTATCAAATCTAGAAAATTCAGAAAAATCTTTTTTACCGATCAATTCTTGAATTCTCCTGATAATTTGTTCGTCCATTTCTATTTCCTTCTCATATAAATATATGTATTTTCTGCATTTTGCATGCCTAGGATTAAAATCATCATCTACGATTGCGTAAGAATGGAAGAATATTGGCACTCTTAATATATTCAGATATTTCATTAATATATCGATATCCCTATCACATATTAATCCAAATGAATTCGATATTGCGCTAACATTTCTATCGGTTCTACTTGAAAATTTTATCCCGTATTCCTTGCAAAATTTTGAGATATGTTCTTTTATAATTCCAGATACCGTTAATTTACCTTTGATTTCTGAAAATGATTCAAATGCTGGACCATAGTAGGAAAATTTTATTAAATACATATATTTTGAAATATTTTTATACTATATTTATTTAATTATATTGAATGACATACAATTTAGCAAAAGTTGATTTAATAAAAAGTTTATTGAATAAAATATTTGAAGAATATCCTGAAATTCCCTCGCAAAAAATATTGTATGAATTAATAAAAAATGAATTAAATAAAATTGACAAAAATATAAAAATTAGTCCAAAAAGATTAAGGATAATTGCAATAAGGGATATGAAAATAAAAGTAAACATTGAATATAAAGAAATGGATAAGAGTTCTGAAAATTTAAAAAAATGCCCTATTTGTAATAGCGAATTAAAAGATATTTATAACTATACATTGGACGGTAATAAGGTATACGTAGGAAAAAGATGTGAATTCTGTCAGTATTGGACGGGGATAAAATTAAGATTACCTAAGAGATATACATTTTACAGGTGATTGATATGGAACATAGAAGAATAAACAATATGATCTATGCAGTATTAAAAAAGGATGAGGATGTTTTTGATTCAATAATCGAATTGACTAAAGAAGAAAACATAAAGGGAGGTATTATTTTAACGGGTATAGGCATGTTAAAAGAATTTAAGATTGGGTATTGGAATGGAAAACAATATGAAGAGTTATTCATGGAGAAGAACCATGAATTGGTATCTTTTCATGGAAGCATAAGCTCAACAGAACCTATTTTACATATACATGCAGCATTGGCTGGGCCTGATCACAAAATAATTGGTGGGCATTTGATTTCAGGTAAGGTTGACCCATTACTTGAATTAACAATAATCGATTCTGGTATAGAATTCAAAAGAAATTACAACGAGAAAACCAACTTAAAGGAGCTCAGCATTCTATGAATAATCTATATTTAATTTTTATTTTAATATTTTTATTGCTTATATTTATTTTAACTGTATTATTGAAAATTTTAGACTTTAAAGCCTCATTACTATCTTTAATTATTGGTTTAGAAATATACTTTTTAAGTAATATATATTTTTTAATTTTATTAATAATATTTGTATTTATTTCATACATATTTTCAAAATTCAAGGTAGAATATAAAAACGATGATGTAATAAGATCTTACAAAAGCGTAATATCTAAAGGTCTAGTTCCAGCAATTGTTGTATTATTACCTATGAAAATTATTACAAAGGAAACGGTATTCTCAGTTTCCGTAGCAGCTGCACTAGCTGATACATTGGCCGGAGAAATTGGAATTCTATCTAAGAACACATACAACATAATTAATCTAAAAAAGGTAAAAACAGGGGAGAATGGTGGAATATCGATAATTGGAGAATTATCTTCACTTTTTGGTTCATTTATAATATCAGTATTTGCATATATATTTTTTGAATTATCATTGTATAATTTTCTGATAATTTTCATTTTTGGATTTATTTCATCAAATTTAGATAGTTTATTGGGAGCCCTGCTTGAAAATAGAAATTTGATGAATAAACATGAAGTTAATATATTTTCAATAACTTTAAGTTCATTTTTTGCATATCTATTAATATGAAAAAGATATTATTGATCATACTAGATGGCCTCGGTGATAGACCATCCAGGGAATTGAATTTTAAAACTCCTCTTCAAGCTGCCAGAAAAAGAAACATGGATTTTTTGGCATCGAATGGCATTGTAGGGTTAATGGATCCAATAGCCCCTGGCATAAGACCTGGAAGTGATACCTCTCACCTTAATTTATTGGGATACGATCCTTATAAAATATACACTGGGAGAGGGCCCTTTGAAGCCCTGGGACTTGGAATGGATCTGAGACCAGGGGATATTGCGTTCAGGGGGAATTTTGCAACGGTTGATGATGATTTAAATGTAATCGATAGAAGAGCTGGAAGAATAGAATCTGGAACGGACAAACTCGCAGAATCTTTGAATATTAAAATTGATGATGTTGAAATTTTAGCAAAGGAAGGTGTAGAACATAGGGTAGCCATAGTTTTTAGAGGAAATGGATTGTCTCCCAAAATTACGGATACAGATCCGCATTCTGAAAATTCTAAAGTTAAGATTTCTCAACCTTTAAACGATGATGGGAAAAAATTGGCTAAAATAGTAAATGAATTTACAAAAAAAAGCTATGAAATATTGAACAATCACCCAGTAAATATGGAAAGGAGAAGACAAAATAAAATGCCGGCAAATATTGTATTACTGAGAGGGGCAGGAATTGTTCCAGAATTGGAAAATTTTGAAAAAAAATATTCTTTGCGTTCTGCATGCATAGTTGGAGTACCATTAATTTCCGGCATATGCAAATTGGCAGGCATCACACCATTAAAAATAAAAGGTGTCACAGGGACTATAAATACGGATATGGAAGCTAAAATCAAAGGTGCTATAAATGCTCTTAATGAATACGATTTCGTTTTAGTTAACATTAAGGCTACAGATATAGCTGGGCATGATGGGAATCCCATATTGAAAAGGGATGTTATAGAAAGAGCCGATAAAGCCATGGAACCTCTGAGGGATATTATCGATAAGGCTGTGATAATGATCACGGGAGATCATTCAACACCATGCAGCGTAAAAGATCATACAGGAGATCCCCTACCTGTGTTGATATCTTCTGAAGGCCTCAGAAAGGACGGTATTGAGAGTTTTGATGAAATATCGGCCATTAGAGGATCATTGAGAATTAGGGGCTCTGATGTTATGAATTTACTATTAAATTACAGTAATAGATCTGAAAAGTTTGGAGCATGATATACCTTAATGAATTATTATTTCTTATAATATTAATTTTTTTATTTTTAGTTTATATAAAAAATAGATTATTTGTTTTATATACATCTTTATTTCTCATAATTATTTTTGTCATGGAATTATTTTTAAGTTATTTAGGATATAATCCAATTTATATATTTGGCTATTCCTCTTTAAATCCAATATCATTCAACATTTTAGACTCAATATTTATACATGAGTCATTTTTACACATAATTTCAAATGTTATAATATTTTTATTGATAGGTATTCCATTGGAAGAAAGAATAGGAACTAGAAAAATACTAATTTATTTTATTACAGCAGGAGTTTTTGCCAATGTTATATTCATTTTATACAATTTAAATAATTATGTAATTCTGGTAGGAGCATCTGGTGCAATATTTGGTATTATGGGGGTTTTTTTAAGGCTTTATCCCGATGACGAGATACCGATGTTCCTCGGATTTATTTTTTTACCCAGGATAAAAGTAAAGTATGCTGTTCTTGCTTTTGTACTTTTTGAGTTAATTTTAGAATTGTTAAATGTGAATAATGGAGTTGCCCATTTGGCACATTTAGCGGGTTTTGCATTTGGATTTATTGTTCCTTCAATGAATTTAAAATATAACAAATATAGCAAACTTGAAAGTTTTGCTGAAAATGAAAGAGATTTGGAGGAAATAAAGGATATAAAAAATTCTAAAGATCCCCTCATAAGAAAATATTTGATCGAAAACTTCCTTAAGAAAAAGTGCAAACACATAGAAATAAAAGAATATGAAATATTGTGCGACAATAAAAAAATAAAATTATAATTTCCAATACTTTTTATTCCTTGTGAAATTTAATTCGGCCTCAACAATGTCTTTAATTAAATACATGATATCTGAATGTGGATTCTTTAGTATCCTTAAAGCTGTATCATAATTTATTCCGTGTCCAGCCAACGTCAATAAGGCCTCCTTTTTATGTATTTTTATGAGATTTGATATATTTCTTAACTTCTGTAAAAATTCTTCATCCTTTTTATTCCTGGGTCCATTTAAGAGGATTTCAAGTTTATCCCTATCATATCTTTTAATTACCGATATATTTACAGAGCCACAATATATGCAATTAAAAGAATTTACATCCGAGACCTTTTTAGTCCATGTACCCTTGCAATTTAAACACAAAAATGTTAATTCCTGATTTTCAAGCCTTTTCATTACAGCCTGCAATACCGTTTTTGTAATTTTTGTCCTATTGCTCTTCCTTTCAAAATATTTTAAATATATTTCAAAAAGATCGTTAAACTGATTTATTTTTATCTTCTGTGGATTATTTCTCAGATTTTTTAAAATTTCAATCGTCCTTTGAATATCTAAATAATCGAAATATGTCTTTTGTATTGCTTCTTCATATATTAAAGTGTTTTGATATGCATCCAGAATCTTTTCGAATTTTATGGATGTGATCTCTGCATCCTTTGATATTATTCCAAACTTCTTAGAAACATACAAAAATATTTTTAAAAATATTCTATTTGTTCTTATTCCACTTTTAATAATATTTTCAATATCTTCATCTTTTAATAATATATCTTTTATTTTCTTTTCATCTATTAGAATATCCTCAGATGAAATAATTATACTGAAGGGAGTTATTGAATATGATACGTTATAATTCATGCTCCTCAATACCGTTGTTAAATATAGTCCGATAGTTTCATTCACCTTTGTACCATACCAGTCAAGAATAATTATGTCTTGACCATTCCTTGAAATTAATATTTCATAATCCTTTTCTGAGAATTTATTGTAAAATTCTTGCAACTTTTTCTTTGCAGATTCGTTTAAAAATTCAGGTATGATGTTCTCATTTAACAATCTTCTTGCATTTTGTGCAACTTCATATGTGACTGGAATATCTTCCCCTATCCATCTTGGCACATTTCCAACATCTTCCACATAATCCACATATATTCTATTTTCTGAAATTTCATTTACCCTCCATGTAATTCCCTTCATCACAAATGTATTTCCCTCATATATTTCTAGAGAAACAAAAGATTCGTCCAATGTTCCTATAAACCTGCCTGTCCCAGATTCAATTACTTCATATGTTTTTTCATCGGGTATTAAAGAAATATTATTGTAAAAATAATCTAATGTTTTTACACTATTTTTTATGTACTTTCCATCAAATCTTATTAGTCTAATTTCAGATAGAAAATTCAATAGCCTGTGAAATGTCTCAATATCTAAATTTTTAAAAGGATAAGAATTTTTAACTATTGAATATACCTCTTCGGCCAAAAGTTCTTTTTCCGTATATGTCCACATTATTATTTGATTGGCCAAAACAACCAGCGAATTATTCCTTATATCCAAGTTCTCAATCCAGCCCTTTTTTTGAAGGTCTACAATTGATGCAGATTCTATTATTTCCAGAGGATCATTTGCAACAATTGTACCCTTCGATATTTTGTCAAAACGATGGCCTGATCTACCTATTCTCTGTATTAATCTATATACCTGTCTTGGAGAATTAAACTGTATTATAAAATCTATTTCACCAATATCAATTCCCAGCTCCAAACTGGATGTACATATAAGAGATTTTAATTTACCATCCTTTAATAATTTTTCATTCTGTATTCTTATTTCCTTAGATAGTGAACCATGATGTATTCCAATAATATCACCAAAACCTAGTTTATTCAATCTCATTGATATATCTTCTGCTGTAAACCTAGTATTTACAAAAATCAATGACAATTTTGATTGCATAACAAGGTTTAAGGCCGTCATTATTGCTGATCCGTAGTCTATTTCTGTCATCATTTTTTCGCTTTCTTCAACATAATCCTTTTCTGGAGCCGTTACTGTTATTTCCATGATCTTTGCATTATAATTTTTGAATATTTTCACTGTCTCATTTGGTGACATAAATTTTGATATTAATTCTTCATTTCCCACAGTTGCAGATAAACCAATTCTCTGCAATCTTCCATTCATATGAGATATCTTTTCAATTAACAATGAAAATTGCCAACCCCTTTCATCTCTTACCATTTCATGAATTTCATCTATAATTATGGTTTTCACATTTTCCAATAATTTTCTCAAATTTTTTCCTGAATACATTATTTGTAACGTCTCGGGTGTCGTTATTAATATGTCTGGAGGATCCTCAATCATTTCCCTTCTTTCTGATTCTGTTGAATCTCCATGTCTTAAGGATACCTTAATCCCTATATTTTCTCCATATCTCTTCAATCTCTCATAAATATCCCTATTTAATGCCCTTAAAGGTGTAACGAAAATAGCATGAATTTTTGGTTTTGGTTCTCTTCTCAATCTTTCCATTATTGGCAAAATGGATGCTTCTGTTTTTCCACTTCCAGTTGGAGCAACCAAAAGAACGTTATCTCCTTTGAGTATGTAATCAAATACCTTTTCTTGATCATCTGTAAGCTTTTCTATACCTAATTTCCGTACAGTTTCATAAACAGATTCGTCTTCCACATTTCATTAAATCTTTTATTATATTTATTTATTATCTTTCAGAAAGGCATATTATTACACCTTCCATTATTAAAAATATCAAAATTAATAATAAATAATAAAAAATGAAATAAAATTTTAAATAATATAAATAAACCAGAGTCAATGGTATGGATAAAAATATTGAAAAATTGATTGAAGAAAAAATTGTTGAAGATCCGGATGAATGTTTGATGATGATTGTAATTAACAGGAATATATTTATGACCAGAGATATCGTTGATAATATAAAAAATAATGCTTCACCGAATAAGATTGTTGGCAGTAATAGAACACCATATATTATCAAAGAAATGTATATCCAATAATTTCTTTTTCTGATAGGAATTTCCTTATAAAATAGCATTTCCTTGGAAAATTTTGATACTTCTCTCCACGGATAAGAAAAGCATACAGGAATAAATTTTGTGATTTTATTGTTGATTTTTGTGGAATATTTCATAAGTGGAACACTTATGATAGTTGTTATTAATACAATGGCTCCCGTAACGTTATATATTACGTTCATTATGTTGGAGGAAAACATATTACCTATCGATTTTGATAAATTTGAAAATATTAAAGCATCCTCATTTCTCGCTATTAAACCACTTCCAATGAAAATTGAACCTTTAGATGAAAATCCTAATGTGTATAAGAGAAAAGGAATTATTATAAATTCACCTATAAGTATGAAAATAATTGATAAAATAATAATAATTAAATTTTGATAGAAGGAGAATATATTGATAAATATACCATAGGATACAAAAAATATTGAACCAAAAGAATATTCTAAAGGTTTCATTAATTTGTTTATATCGTTTACATAATCACTCTTTGCGAACAGTAGGCCGGCAAAGAATGCACCAATCGATGGATTTATGTTAAATATTTCTATTAATTCACTTATTAAAAATATTATCGATAAAATTAGGACTGTGAAAAGTTCCTCATTTTTGTTTGAAAAAAATTTAATTTTCACATACGGTAAAAATATCCATGATAAAAATAATACAAAAACGATCAGTGAAAATAGACCTAGATATTCTATATACATTTTTTCTGGTAATATAAAATTGGTATTTACAAAACCATAGAATAATACAAACATTATTATTGAAATTATATCCTCCATGATAAGCATATTGAGTAAAGTTTCTATCTCTTCATCTGATAATTTGTTTGTTTCTTCCAGATTTTTTGCCGTTACAACAACACTTGATGAAGACAAAATAAATCCGAAAATGATCGATTCATAAATGTTCCATTTATATAAATAAGATATTAGAAATGCAAAACCAAACATTATTGAAATATCTATCAATCCTATTAATAAAGAAATTTTTGTTGTTTTAATAAATTTTTCATAGGATATATTTAAACCTATGAAGAACAATAATATTATGATTCCAATCTCGGAAAATACGTTCAGAATACCAATATTGGATTGTATTTGATAATTATATGAATTTCCTAAAAAAATATCTACCAATGATGGACTTAATAATAAACCGAAAAGTAAATAACCGATTATGTGCGGTTGGGATATTTTATCCATTATCTTTCCGCCTATGAATGCCAGAAATAGCATCAGACCTAAAATCAAGAAGAGTAAGTCCATTTAGACCATTATGATATTATAAACATTATTATAAATATTCATCCTTTATTAATTACATGCATAATAATAATATTCTTTTAATTTAAATAAGATTTTAAAATTAAAAAATATTAAATATCAATAAAAATTTACACTATCATGTTTGAAAAAGGTTATAGAGAATCATTTGCCTTTCCTGATTATAGGAAAAACTATGAAAGAGATAAAGAATTTTTACAAAAGCACATTAATATTGAAATATGGCCAAACTTAGAAAAAAAGAGTTTTGACGCAAAGGAAAAAATCATACTAAATGCAAAATATTCAGACCTGGATAAAATTTTATTGGATGCATCGGAAATCAAAATTAAGGATATTAAATCAGATCATAGAATAAAAAGTTATGAATACGATGGAAAAAATATTTTAATATATTTTGAAGAAAAAATAAAGAAAAATGATGATATAGAAATATACATTGAATATTATTCAACACCGAGAAAGGGCCTTTATTTCATTGATTCCGATGAAACTAAGGGTAGAAAATATCCAATGATTTGGTCACAGGGTGAGGATGAGGATAATCGTTATTGGATTCCTTCATACGATTTCCCTAATCAAAGAAGTTCCAGTGAGATCATAGCTCATGTTCCTAAAGGATTTTATGCACTGTCAAATGGGGATTTGGTTGAAAAAAGGGAATTGGAAAATGAAACAGTTTATCATTGGAGAGAAAATTTCCCACATCCAGTTTATTTGATCTCCTTGGTAATAGGTGTTTTTGATATAATGGAAGACGAAATTGATGGAATAAAATTGATTTATCTGGTTCCAAAGGGTCTTGGAAGGTATATGCTAAGAACATTTGTAAATACACCAGATATGATAAGGTTCTATGATAGGATTTTAGGATTTAAATATCCATATAGTAAATATGCTCAGGTGATCGTATACGATTTTGTTGTAGGTGGAATGGAAAATATAAATGCTACAACTTTGACAGAATATACTTTGCACGATTTAAATATGCACAATGAATATATGTCTGAACCTTTAATTGCACATGAACTAGCTCATCAGTGGTTTGGAGATTATGTTACATGCTCTTCTTGGGCCCATATATGGCTAAACGAAGGTTTTGCAACATATATGGAAAATGTTTACCAGGAACATTTTTCAGGGCACGATTCTTTCTTATATAATATGTATCAGGATGAAATTGCATATAAAAATGAGGATTCTGAAAGATACAGGAGACCAATAGTTTACAATGTATATAATTCACCTGCAGAAGTATTTGATCGACATGCATATGAAAAAGCATCAAGAGTTATACATATGCTCAGATATGAAATGGGAGATAAGGAATTCTGGGGATTCATTAAATATTATTTGGAAACATATGGTGGAAAAAGCGTTGATACATATGATTTCATGAAATTATTGAAGGAATATACTGGAAAATCTTTCGAGCAATTCTTTGACCAGTGGTTATTTCATGGTGGACATCCAAAATTGAAAATAGAGATAAAAAGAGAGGATAAAAAGTCTAAATTAAAAATAGAACAGATTCAGGAAGATGAAAATACAGTCAAGATATTTTCATTCCCCCTTGAAATTGCAATTTACACCGAAAATGGAAGAATCATTAAAAAGATTAAGGTAGATAATGAATTTGAAGAACTTGAATTAGAAAGTGGAAATATTTTAGGTATTTCAATAGATCCTGAGAATTATATATTAAAAGATATTGAATTTTCAAGACCTCCTGAAATGATTAAATATCTCTTGAAAAATGGGTATACGATAATTGAAAGAATAGATGCCATCAATGAGGCCATAAAAATGGGGGGAAAGGAGATAATAGATATATTGAAATATGTAGCTCTAAATGACAATTTCTATGGTGTTAGAATTGAAGCCATAAATGCATTATCCAAAATTGGTACTGAATATTCTTTAAATGCATTGGAGGAAATATACAATAAATCTATTGGAAACACAAATATTAATTCAAAAATTAGAGTTGCAATTGCAGAAGCCCTGGGAAAATATTACAAAAATGAAAAATCTCTGGACATGTTAAACAAAATTTTGGAGAAAGAAAAAAGGCCTTACATCATATCTAGCGTACTTAAATCCATTGGAGAATTGAGACTAGAAAAGTCAAAGGACATTCTTAAAAAATATATTGATGCTGAATCTACAAATGAAATAATAAGAAATGGATTGTTACAAGGTCTATCCTACTTTAGAGATGACGAAGCAATAAATATCGAAATGAAATTCACAGACAAAAAATATATCATGAAATTAAGGGCTATTGCTGCAATTTCAATAGGAAAGTCTGGATATATGAAAAGCGATGTTTTGCCAATTCTCTACGCTTTATTGAGGGATGAAAATCTATTTGTAAGAAATGGTGCAGTAGAAGGATTGTTGAATTGCGGATTAAGCGATGCCATTCCTGAGCTTGAATATGCATATTTAATCGAGCTAGATGGAAGATTAAAAAGAAGAATAAGGGAAGCAATAGAAACAATAAGGAAGGGTAGAATGTTTACAGATGAAATAGATAATTTGAAAAGGGAACTGGACGACCTTAAGAGAAAATATTATGAATTGATTGAGAAAATTGATAGAAAATGAACATACAAGAAATTATTAAAAGTTTAAGGGAAAAAACGGAGAGGATCCATGATCCGGATGAATACGTTGCGGTCTGGAGCGAATATGAACCATACAAAAACAGGAGAGAAAAGGCATTTGTAATAATTTTAAAAACCAGGGGATGTTTCTGGTTTAAGCATTCTGGATGCTCAATGTGCGGATATTATAAAGATACGGACCCGGGGGATGTCAATGATTCAAATATAATGAATCAAATAGAAAAGGCAGTTAAAAAAATTAAAGATGAAAAAATAATAAAAATATTTAATTCGGGAAGTTTTTTTGATCCAAATGAAATTTCTGAAAATACGCAGATGAAAATTTTGGAACTATTTTCAGGTATGGAAAGAGTAATAGTAGAAACTAGGCCTGAGTTTGTTACATATGAGAGAATGAGCAGGTTTAAAAAGTTTGAAAATTTAATGGTAGCCATCGGTCTTGAAAGTTCATCGGATGATGTCTTAAAATATTCAATAAATAAAGGTTTTTCATCATCTGAATATGTAAGGGCCGCTAAAGTTTTAAATGATCTTTCCATTCCCTTGAAAACTTACATCTTGTTAAAACCACCATTTTTAACTGAAAGGGAGGCAATAGAAGATGCAATTAAATCGATCGAATTTGCTGCAGGGTATTCTGAATTAATAAGCATAAATCCTGTTGATGTACAATCTTATACTCTTGTTGAATATCTTTGGAACAAAGGATTTTATAGACCCCCGTGGTTATGGAGCCTTGTTGAAGTATTAAGGAGAACAGCAAAATACAAAAAGGTTGTATCATTCCCAACCGCAGGTTCAAAAATAAGAGGAATTCACAACTGTGGAAAATGTGACAATATAATTTTAAAAATAATCGAGGAATTTTCTTTTACACAGGATGAAAAAATTTTAGAAGAATTACCAAAATGTGAATGCAAATTACAGTGGGAAAATATAATAAAAAATGAAAATAAAATTATATCAACTTTCGGAGATGAAAAATCTATTTTGAATTTAGATCTTGAGCTGGGACTGTTTTTTCATTGAATCCCTTAAGCATTTTAATTGATCTTCCTCCAGGAGTATAGATTTTATCAATCCTGATGATACCATTAGATCTACAATCTTAGACCTTCCATATCTACCCATTGATATTACCTTTGCATTGACTATCCCCAGCATATCCAAATCCGATAATATGTCTGTTATTCTTCTTGAAGTCAAAGGTGGAATATTCACAAAATTGATCAGATTTCTATATGCATTATAAATTTCACCAGTTGTTATGTTATTTGTGCCATAGTCTTTTAAAAATACAATTGATAATAAAACAATTTTAGAATGCAAAGGGAGAGATTTTATAGTTTCTGCAACAGCATCATATTCCATCTTGCTTTTTGCTATGTTTACGTGTTTTTCTTCCACTGGTATATTTTTTAATTCGATTCCTATCTGCAGAGTTGTTTTCAATAAATCTATGGCCTTCCTAGCGTCTCCATTTTCCTGTGCCGCAATTGCGGATATATACCTCAATGCCGAATCCGTTATATAATTTTTCATTTTAGCCATTTCAATTCTGTCTTTCAAAATATCGTATATTTCATTTTGATTGTATGGTGGGAAAACAACTTTTTCTTCATTTAATCTGCTCTTTACCCTTGCATCTAGGTTTTCTATGATTGTAACATCATTTGTTATTCCAATTATTATGATTTTGCTATTCTTTAATTCAGAATTCATCAATGATAGTGAATATAATATATCATCACCGTTCTTTTTAATATATCTGTCTATTTCATCCAGCACTATAATAAAATAGGCTGAATAAAGTTCCACCGCATCTTTGACAACATTGAAGAGTCTATCCATGGACCACCCTGTTATGGGGATCTCAGCCCCTGCACTTTTCCCTATACTGTATAACAGTGAATAAGAATTGTCATTTATTTGACAATTGAGATATACGAACCTAATTTTTTCCTTTTGATAGCTTTCCAATGCCCTTCCTATAAACTTTATAACAGCCGTCTTGCCGGTTCCAGTTTTTCCAAATATAAACATATTTTTAGGAACCATCTTTTTAAAAATTAGTGAAAGATTTTTCATTATTATGTCAATTTCCTCTTCTCTATGGATAATTCTATCTGGAACATATGACGGTTCAAAATATGACATGTTATATTCTTCAGAATTTTCAATGAGATATTTTTCAATTATGTTTTCATACCCCGTCATGGTAATTTAATACTATAATGATCTTCTTTAAAAAAATTTCTTTATCATATTTTTTACCAAAATTATTATATGGTTCTTAAATAATTTTATTTTCGAATTATAATAAATTCAGATATTTTTTAATTGTTCCATCAAAACGCGAATTTATCTTAAATTTTAAATAAATTTTATCCTTTATTTCGTAATATATAATCTCTCCATATTCATATACAAATG
This sequence comes from Thermoplasmata archaeon, assembly GCA_039794005.1. Classification (GTDB taxonomy): domain Archaea; phylum Thermoplasmatota; class Thermoplasmata; order Thermoplasmatales; family ARK-15; genus JAGDXR01. Next base: position 86,525 of record JBAMMA010000001.1, on the reverse strand, counting down.
AAATTAGAGGCATGTAATTTTTATTGCTGTCAATTTCTAGATCGTATTCCCTATCATAATTTAACATAGAATATATTCTTTCAAGAAGTAGATTTATATTTTCTCCGGTTTTTGCACTTATTAGGACTGGATCTGATATTTTTTCATTAATATACCGCTTTTTGTTTTCTATATCTTCAATCTTCTTGTCAATTTTGTTTATCACCGGTAATATTTTACCTGTCAATTCACCTGATAAAATGCTTAATGAAGCTTCAATTTTCTCTTTGAATATATCAAAGGGATCCGAACCATCTATTAAAAATATTATCAAATCTGAATCATAAATATCTTCCAGAGTAGCTCGAAAGGCCTCCAAAATTAAAGGAGGTAAATCTTTTATAAACCCCACGGTATCTGTAATCAAGATTTTCTTTTTTGTGTTCATGATCCTGGATGTTCTGGGAACAAGTGTTGAGAACATTCTATTTTCTATTACAACATCCTCCCCAGAGAGTGTCTTCATCAATTGACTTTTTCCGCTATTTGTATAGCCGGCTATAGTTATCAGAAAATATCCTTTTCTGAGCCTGTTTTTTCTCCTCTCTTTCCTTTCAATTTTAACTTTTTCAAGTTCCTCCTTTATCTTTTTGATCCTCTTTTGAACGTGGAAATAATATTGATCAATATCATATTCACCACCGGCCATAAAACCTGGGTGTTCACCAATCTTTGCCCTGTGTATCCATTCTTTCAATAATGGTAATTGATAATTCAATGTTGCCAATTCTACCTCCAATTTGGCCTCCTTCGTCTTAGCCCTATCCGCGAATATTTCCAGAATGAGCATGGTTTTATCTATGACCCTTCTTTTAAAATATGTTTCCAGATTATACCATTGTGATGATTTTAATTTTCCGTTTATTATTATTACTTCCACGCTGTTATTTTCTATATAGTTCTTTATTTCTTCTATTTTTCCCTCTCCAATATAATATTTCGATGAATAATGCTTAAATGTAAAGCTATATAAAACTTCATAATATAAGGACCTAGCCAAATTTTCGAATTCATTATCATATTTGTCCGAAACTGTTATTGCCTTTTGGAATACCATTCCTCAAATTCACCTAATAAATATATTGAACCTGTAATTAGTATAAAATCTGATGATTCGAAAGCGCGCTCAAACGCATTGTTTGATTCCCTTATTACTTCAACATTCTTTATAAAATTTCTTGCTTCATGTGCTAATATTTCGGCATCTTTTCTTCTCTCATCCTTTACCTCCGTTATGATTGCATGATCTACAATCTCTGAAATAATTCTGAAAAATTCCAATGAATTTTTGTCCTTTAATTGTGTCATTACAACTAATGGATTTTTATTGAATAACAATTTTATATTTTCAACAAGTACCTTTGCAGCCTCAGGATTATGGGCGGCATCGATAATCACCATTGGCTTTCTGCTTTTAATTTCAAATCTGCCTGGAAATTTTACATTTTTAATAAATTTATAATCTAATGAAGGATCAAAAAGCTCAGCCATTGTTATGGAGATCAATGAATTTTTTATTTGATATTTTCCAATCAGCGGTATAGATACATCATATATTTTTTGATCTTTTTTGGCCCTGTACCTTGTACCTTCCAATGATATTTCAACATTTGAAACATCATATAATTCGTTTACATCATAAACCTTTGATCCTTTTTCATTTGCAATTTTTTCAATTGTTCTTTGGGCCTTTTCATCCTCGACTCCAATGACAACCGGTTTTCCTTTTTTGATAATACCTGCTTTTTCGTATGCTATTTTTTCAACAGTGTTCCCAAGACGATCGGTATGCTCCAGAGAAATTGTAACAATTCCTGATGATTCAGGTATTATGATATTCGTTGCATCTAATCTTCCTCCCATTCCAACTTCAATAACAGCAACATCAATTTTTTTCTCTTTGAAATAATCAAATGCCATTGCCGTTGTAAATTCAAAAAATGTTGGCTGCATACCTATTTTGGCCATATCCTCAACAATTTTTTTATTCCTTCTTACCCAATCTTTTATAAATTCATTTTCAATATATTTATCGTTTACCATTATTCTTTCGTTAAATTCTTTGATGTGAGGGCTAGTATATAAACCCGATGAATATTTTTGTCTCAAAATTGTATAAAGCATTGCGGATGTAGATCCTTTACCATTTGAACCTGTTATGTGAAAGGTTTTGTAATAGTTCTGAGGACTACCTAATTTATTTGCAAGATTTGTCATAACATCTAAACCTAATTTAATTCCAAATCTAGATAATGAATATAAATAATCTATTTCTTCTATATTCTGTACCATATTGGCCCTTCTATGGAATCCTCAATATATAAATTTAATTCTTTCAGATTATTTCTTATTTTGTCAGCCATTTCATATTGTTTATTTTTTCTCATTTCCTCCCTCAAATTTAGCAAGAATGCCATTAATTTTTCCTCGGTTTCTGTTATTTCTGGCAAAAACTTGAAGAATCTATCAACATCTTCGATAATTCTTATTATTTCCTTTGTTTCAACCTCGGTTATTTCTGAATAGTATTTGTTTGCCATATTGACTATTTTCATGAGATGTGAGATAGCTCCAGGGGTATTCACATCATCATCCATATCTTTAATGAATTGCTGCCATTCGATTTTAATATCATCCAAAATTTTGTTTTCTTTCCCGAATACCCTTTTATTCTTTAATTTTCTATATAAAATTATGATCCTTTCCAGGGTTTCCCTTGACTTTTCTAAATTTTCATATGAAAAATCGATAGGAGATCTATAATGGGATGATAATAAGAAAAATCTGATCACCTCAGCAGAATATCTTTCCAGTACATCCCTTATCCTAATAACATTACCCATTGATTTACCCATTCTTTCACTTTTTATTGTTAAAAGACCTGTGTGCATCCAATATCTCACCATTGGCTTGACATTACTTACGGCCTCCATTTGTGCTATTTCACATTCATGATGTGGGAATATCAGATCTGATCCTCCTCCATGAATATCATATTGAGGACCAAAATAATGTTCCGTAATTGCAGTATCTTCAATGTGCCATCCTGGCCTGCCTTCGCCAAATGGTGATGGCCAGTATGGTTCACCCTCCTTTTTCTTTTTCCATAACGCAAAATCAATTGGATTTTTCTTTTTCTCGTTAATGTCTACTCTATAACCTGCAATTATTTCATCCAAATTTTGGTGGGATAATTTTCCATAATCTTTGAATTTACTAACCTCAAAATATACACCATCATCTGTCTCATATGCATAACCAAGATTTATCAACCTTTTTATTTGATCTATTATTTCATCAACATAATGTGTTGCTGGTGCATAAATATTTATTGAATCCACCTTCAATGACAACATATCCCTGATATATTCAGAATAAAATTTCATTGCAATATCCTCGGGTTTCATATTTGTTTCATTTGCCTTTTTTATTATCTTATCATCAATATCCGTTATATTTTGTAAATAAAATACGTCATATCCTAAGTATCTAAGATATGAAACGAACATATCAAAAAATACATATGTTCTTGCATGGCCAATATGAGAATAATCATAAACTGTGGGACCACACACAAAAATGTTTATTCTATTGTCCCTTAAAGGTATTAATTCTTTCTTTGTCCTATCTAATGTGTCGTAAATAATCATGATTTTATGGATATTGTAATTGTTAAAAATTTTTTCCAAAAAATGATAATTTTGAAATATTAAAAATTCAAAATTTTAAATGATGTAAAATATTAATATGGGAATATCTTTTTTATTTCTGGAGAAGCTGTATGCAAATAATAATTAATGGTGAAAAAAAGGATATTGTAAGTGTTTGGATGGATGGGGAAAATGTTGTATTTTTAGATCAAAGGAAAATTCCAGATAGCATTGAATTTTATGTAGCTAAAGATTACAAGGACGTCGCATTTGCAATTAAAGATATGGTTGTCAGAGGTGCACCAGCAATAGGTGTTGCGGCTGCATATGGAATGGCCCAGGCAATGTTGCAGAAAAAAGATTTGGATGATGCATATAATGTGATATCTAAATCCAGGCCAACGGCATATGATCTATTTTATGCCTTAAATTATATGATGAAAAATATCAAAGAAGGAAAAGATCCTGTGAAGTCGGCTTTGGAATATGCAAATATGATAAGAAATAAAGAATATAAAATAGGAGAGAATGGAGATAAATTAATAAAAGATGGAATGAGAATTTTGACACATTGCAATGCTGGAGCATTGGCAGTATTAGATTTAGGAACAGCATTAGCCCCTATAAGAATAGCAAAGAAAAATGGTAAAAAGGTTTTTGTATGGGTAGATGAAACAAGACCTAGGCTTCAGGGTGCTAAGTTAACAGCATGGGAATTATTAATGGAGGGTATAGATCATAAAATTATCGCTGATAACGCTGCAGGATATGTTATGAAAAAAGGCATGGTTGATATTGTTATAGTGGGTGCTGATAGAATAGCGATAAATGGAGATTTTGCTAATAAAATAGGTACCTATGAAAAAGCAGTTTTAGCAAATGAAAATGAAATACCTTTCTTTGTTGCTGCACCTATTTCTACAATTGATCCAAATATAAAAAATGGTGATGAGATACCTATAGAATTAAGGGATGAAAGGGAAGTATTATATATAAATGATAAAAGAATAGCTCCGGTGGGATCTAATGCATATAATCCTGCGTTTGATGTTACTCCATCTAAGTATGTGACCGGTTTCATAACTGAATTTGGAATATTGAGGCCTGAAGACCTGAAGGAGGTTATTAAATATGGAGAAAAAGGAAAATAAATATAGCAAATATGGGATAAATGAAAAAGATCTGGAATATTTGGATGAATCGATGGCATATCTTTTAAAAAATGAAATGAAAAAAGAAAAACCAAATTCAAAAATAATTGATGCGTTTAAAAAATATATTGAAATCAACAAATTTTTGGAGATATGGCTTGCATCTTATAAAGCCTATACTGTAAATACCGATACCCTAAATTTTCTTTGGAGCCGATTAGAAAATATTCCATCGAATTCTCCGGAATATAATATTTTAATGAAAATTTTAGAATTGGACACAAAAATCAAAATTTGGTTAGCATCATTTTTTTCATATGAAAATAAATTTATAATATTATTAAAAAATGAAGATATTGATTCTGCAATAAAAATAATGAATAAATTAGAGGTCGAATCTCTGATAGGTAAAAAATTATTTTATGAATTTGATCAAACAACTAAGGAATATAAAAATCTGATGTTAATCAGTTCAGAAAAAACCGATGAGGAAAAGGATTATTTTAATTATATAGAATGATTGCATTAATTCCTATCGGAAAATCAAAAAGATTAAAAGATAAGCATTTTATGTTCATCGATGGAAAAAGAATTATCGATATTATAGTAGAGAATTTAATCCAGTGCCAAATTTTTAAAAAAATAATAATCTCTTCTTATAAAGAAATAGATATTAAAAATGCAACTGTTATTATAGATTATGAATTAAAGGGGGTATCAAACGTTTTAAAAAATGTAATAGAAACATATAATGAAAATATTATTTTAATTGGAGGAGATATGCCATTTGTTTCATGTGATAGCATTTCATTGCTTTTAAGATACCCTGAAGATTTGATATCCATTCCAAGGTGGAAAAATGGATATTTTGAACCTTTACATGCATATTATCCTGAAACAATTAAATTCTCAGATGAAAAAGATATGAAATCCCTTTTAAACAAGAATATGTTTGTTTCAATAGATGCCGAAAAATTTCCACCCTTTACATTTTTTAATATAAACACTTATAATGATTATATAAGAGCAATTGAAATTTATGATATGGTTAAAAAACGGGGAAAATATAAATAGTCATATTTTGATATGACTATTGTCATACAAAGAGGTGACCTGAAATGAATATACCGCATGAGGTTAAAAAATGGATGAAGACACACTCTATCTATGACCTCGAAGAATATCTATTGGATGAAAAGCTTTCTAAAAAGGCAGAAGAAATATTAAGGCTATTGGAGGAATTAAACCAGGAAGAGATCGTGCTAGACTCTGGAATAGAGGAGGCTCTATCATAATTATTCCTTAATGCAGCCATAAAATTTATTAAAAATTTGAAAAATATAAAATTTGGATTTGCCGATTAATTTTTTCTCTATTTTTGCCTTTTCTTCGTAATAATTTTCAACAGAATATCTTAAAAATACCTCTTTAGCGTCATTTCTTATCAATTCATTTATCAAACAATCCTTATCTTCGCATTCAAATACTACCTTATACGTGTTTTTAAAAAATGGGTCGGCGTAATTCAATTCCCCAGTTGCAAATAAATTTTTCTTTCCATTTTCCAAAATGTAAACATCTGGATATAAATTTTGGAATTCAGGAATCAATTCTGAATATTTAATAGCGGGATCGATTTCGTAGATGTAATCAAACACATGGTTTGAAAATGAAATCTCCCTTGGTATTGTTTCATCGAAAACTATTCTTTCATTGTAGGGCAATAAAAGGGCACTCAATTCATAATTTTTTATATCCCCTATATAAACGGCCAACCTTTTTATTTCACCATTTAAACTTATGTATTCCCTTTCCCATTCCCTTGGAATTAGATCTTTATTGAATAATACTGGCAAATCAAAAGAGTAAGATTTTCCTTTTATCTTTGAAATTATTAAAACCGGGTTCGGTGATAAATCCGAAAAATCCCACACCTCAGATTTTCTCAACCTAGCCGGATCGGAAAATATTATATCATATTTTTCAACAGCCTTTATAATGTTTTCATCAAACACGTCTCCAAAAATCAATTCAACGTTTTTTCTTTTCTTTATTTTCATGTTTCTTTTCAAAATTTTAAATCTCTCTTCATTATTTTCTACCGCTAAAACATGTTTAAAATACAGTGAAAAATAATATGCTTGAACTCCGACACCTGCTCCCAAATCTGCAATGGATTCATTTCTCAATCTTTTTGCCCTATATTCCGCTATCTCAGGAGGTGTACTCATCCTTAAACCTTCTTTATCACCCTTTATTCTTTTTGGAATCTTTTTCTTTATTTCTGTCATTCTTATTTCACCCATAAATCAATTTCCAATTATAAATTTTTTATTATAATATATTTAAAGCCATTAGCTTTCAAGAAGCTCTTTATGATCAACCATAAATGCTTGCTTGAAAAATTCATCTTTATTTGATATGTTTTTGCTTAAAGGTCTCCCTTTCACAAACATATCAATGCGATCCTTAACAATATTTAATAATATATTCGAAGAAATGTATTCCATGTATGGAGAATTAATTCCAAGATATTCAACTGTATCCTTGAAATATGCCCTTTTTACTACCTTACAGGCATTTCTTGCTTTGTGAGATATCATGTTTATGGATTCGCTCCCGGACTCTCTTTTTATGTTTATTAATAAAATATTGTTTCTAACCATGTTTTTTATTTTCAGATCGTCTAAAAAAATAAAATCATAATTGTTTAAATAAAATATCGATAGTTTATGGTTAAAATTTAACCTGTGGTTTTTTAATCTTTCATATGCTTTCGATATTTTTATCCTTAGATTTTCCAAATTATCAGAATGTTTCTTTACCAATACTCCCTTAAATTTTCCATAAATCATTTCATGAAGAATGACCTTTCTTCGATTTTTTATTTTAAATACAAGATAATTATAAGAAGAATATAAAGCATTTGCTCTAATACCTAATTCAAGCTTCATATTTTATACCATCATTAAGTAAATAAATTAAACTTATTAGATTTAATCCTCACTTTAGGAAAATAATTTACATCTAACAAAGTGAAAAAACATTAAAATTTTAATATTAAAATTTTCAAATTTTATAGATTTCTTAATTTTTCAAAATCGAAAAATATATTTAAAATTTTTTCTTAACATTATTGAGCCGGGGTGGCCGAGCGGACAAGGCGCAGGCCTGGAGAGCCTGTTCTCCGAAAGGGGAGCGTGAGTTCAAATCTCACCCCCGGCGCCTATCTGTTTAACATGTAACTTTCATTGAAATATTTCATATAGAGAATTAAATAAAAAATAATTACGGGTATTATCAAAGTGGCAATCATCAGTTTATATCCGAAATAATTGAATAAATAACCATACAATGGTGGGACGATTACCATTATCAGATTACCGAATGATACAAAATATGAATTTATTGAATTCCTTTCCTCTATTTTGGTTGATCTTGAAATAATTATTGTAGAAATGGGATACATTGTTCCGTGAGGAATTCCAAGTAATGACATGGAAATAAATATTGTATAAATATTAAATGGGAAGGAAAGAAATATTATACCTATCACAGTCAAAAAGGTAGATATGGATATTGCAATTCTAAGATTTTTAAATGGTTTAATAGCCATGTAAAGTCTTGTAAAAAATGAAACGGTGAAAAATGGAATGAATACTGAATATGATATTGATCTTGATAAATGAAAAATCTCTATAACATATATAGATGCATAAACAGTTATTATTGAAAATGGGATATTATAAATCATAACATTTATTACAGCTGAAAATAATGAATTTTTGTTTATTTCATTGAGTCTGTATTTTTCATTCTTTTCTTCCGGAAAATTGGAATAAAATGAGAATATAAATAAGGGAATTGCCAATGGTATGAATAAAAGAAATATGTACCTGTAATTATAAAAATTTAAAAGATATGTTTCGAGATATGGCCCCAAAACCAGGGATAAACTAAGAGATAATGAATATATTGCTAAGAGACGTTCTGCTAATAATTTATCATCAACCATTGAAGCTGATGTTATTATATTCGGTGTTATTAATCCATAGGAAAATCCAGCAATTAATGAAAATATCCAAATTGTTATCCCATTTGAATAAAAAATCATTAAAAGAATTAATATAATTAAAAATGATGATAAAATATAAATTATTTTTCTAAGCCTTGCATTCATTCTAGGATTTATAAGGCTTGTGGATATAAGAGTCATTAAAAATGTCAGAGATGTTAAAATCCCTATTTCATCATTGTAAAAATTCAATTCATACTTAGAAAATAGAGGAATTGTAGTAACTATCATATTATTAACAATTCTCATAGATACCGTTGACTAAACAATAACGATTGTAAACCAAATAAATCTTTTATTTTTAAACATTATCTATTTCCTAATTAAAAAAAGATATTAATTTTATTTTCTGGAGATTTGTTTAATCATTTTTTGTTTACATCAATGCATTCGTCCATAACTGTTTCTGCAAAATCTATCGTATACATTCCTATCCTGTAAACGCTCTCGTATGCAAGTATTATTTGAGGATTTTTCAAGTCTTTAAACTTGGAATATAAACTTTTTATTTCATTGCATATTGATATCGTATTTTCTATTATAACATTGGCTTTTTCAATATCACAGTTCAAAAATGAATAAAAAATTGAATCTATGTTGTTTTTAATAACATTAAGATAATTTGATATCTTTTCTCTATCATTATTCTCCATCAAATTTATAAACATCGTGATGTTCCCGATATGGTCTGCTATTCTTTCCATATACTTTCCTATGAATCTTATATTAACTACTGTTTTAAGATTAACATTCATTTCAAATGACAATACTGGATTTTTTAAAATCTTGTACATCTGTTTTGATATTGCCCACAAAGATCGATCGACATACAAATCCCTTTCTATAATGTTCTTTGCAATATTTTCATCATAATTTTTTAAAATATTTATTAAATCAATTAACATGTTTTCTAAAATGTGATGAATTCTTCTCAATATTTTTATTAAGTTTATTTCATTAATATTAGATATATCATGAAGAATCATCATATCTTTTGTCTCTTCAAGAATCTCCATGCCTATCGTATAGAATAGAAATTTTTCGATAGTTTTTCTCGTATCATAATCTAAATAAGGCTTTTGTATAATTTTTATTGTATTGTAACCTGAGAGGTAGATTGATATTAACTTTCTTAATATGTAAGATTTTTCTTCTTTATTGATGTATAAATCAAATTCACTTGGAATTTCTTCCTTTTCAGATGGATTAATTATTAACCTACCGCTTTCGTCAATCTCTAAATAAACATTCTTACCTTCATTGATTCCATACATATTACACCAATTTTTAGGTAAGGATATCGTATACGTGGAATTACCTACTTTTTGAACTTTTCTATATTCATACATCATTTAATCTACATTAATTTTGGTATATAATTTTTATTTTTTCTATATATTCTATATATAAGTAAATAGATTATATAAATCAAAACTAAGTAAAATTAAATTTTATATGAATTGGTGATAAAAAAAAATGGTAGAAAAAAATGGTATATTTAGTGACATAGATTCTGTGAGATTGAACTTTGGCCATATAAAGGTATGGTTTACGGCAGGCATGGGTTTTTTCACCGACGCATATGATCTCTTCATAATTGGAATTGTACTTATCCTTCTTACTGGGCCTTACAGTGTGAGCTTCCATATTAACACCATTGAGGCTTCGCTTCTTGGATCCTCAGCTATTGTTGCTGCAATTATTGGCCAACTCGTATTCGGAGCAATTGCAGATAGATTTGGTAGAAAAAGGGTATATGGAATTGAAGCAACACTTTTAGCAGTAGGTGCAATATTGAGCGCCATTTCAACGAACTTTTTGGAATTATTTATATTCAGATTTGTTCTTGGTCTTGGTATCGGTGGGGATTACCCCGTTTCAGCAACAATAATGAGCGAATATTCAAACACAAAAGATAGAGGTAAACTTCTTGCTCTCTTGTTTGCAAATCAAGGAATTGGCTCTGTCACAGCCGTGGCTGTTGGGATTGCCAGCGCAGTTTTACTTCCACCCGATTTGGCATGGAGAGTAATGCTATTATTTGGTGCAATACCAGCAATTGCTGTTATATATCTAAGAAGAAAATTACCAGAAACACCAAGGTATTCCTTATTGGTAAATAACGATAAGGATACAGCAAAAAGGGCAAAAGAAGTAGTAGGTGGTTCACAATCTATTAATCCTGTAAAGGTTGAGAAACATCCATTCAGAGTATTCTTAAAAAATTATGGTAATATTCTGTTTGTCACATCATCAACATGGTTCTTGATGGATATTGCCTTTTACGGAACAGGAATATATTCAGGGCCAATTGTATCCAATATAATTTCTGCATCTACCCTTCCGATGAAGGTATTCCTAGCAGGAGTTCCTTTCCTTGTAGGATTCTTTGGATATTTCTCAGCTGTTGCATTAATTGATAAAATCGGAAGAAAAAAACTTCAGATCTTAGGATTTATCGCTATGTCATTTTTGTATTTTTTAATTTCAACGTTAATGATAGTAAAAGGGACAAAGGTAGAGGGATTCACTATACCCATTGATCTCGCCTTTATTCTCTATTCATTAACATTCTTTTTCATAGATCTTGGTCCAAACACAACAACATTTATAGTTCCTGCAGAAGTATTTCCAGTACATTATAGGACAACATCCCACGGTATATCTGCAGCTTCGGGCAAATTGGGAGCAGCTATTAGTACACTACTGTTCCCTACATTGTTAATAGTAATAGGATTAAAAACCCTTTTAACAATACTCGCTTTAATTGCATTAATAGGAGCATTCATTTCAATATGGCTACCAGAACCTAAAAATGTTCCCTTGGAAGAAATAGCAAGAGAAAAAATAATTGAAGAGAATGCTAGCCAAGTATAAATTTAATAAAATTTAAATGGAGATATATAATCCCCATACTCTTTTCTAATTTTTTCAAGCTCATTTTTCTCTTTGTCCAATTCTTCGAATATTTCTTTTGGAGTTGTTTTTATTTCAATGTAAATTTTCCTTATTCTTTCATTCTTGTTCAGTAATTCCGGTACCCTTATCATGAACTGCTTTTCATAGTCCTCTTTTGTATATTCTTTGTTGAAAAGTTTTTTAAATAATGGGACAAGATCTTCATATTTTGGAATATAACCAATTGGTGTTCTTATAGCCGATACATCCCCATGAATTCTCAATTCCATCCATTTTATCCATACAGCCTTGTCATTTTTGTCATTTAGGTATTTTCCATCCTTATCCCTGAGAAAATAGTTAACAGCAAATATTTTTGGCTTCTTGTTAAGCTTCTTTCCAAATTCAATGTAATTTTTCAAATATTTACCTAAATCAACAGACAGAAATTCCATTATTGACATGGCATTGAAGGTCCTAACACCCTCCTTTCCCAGAGAGGCTGCTGTTGTTTCTGATTCTATCGATGCTCCTTTATAGACACCATGATTCCAATCAAAAGCCTCAACTACTGGGGGCCATGTATCTGAATCTCTTCCTCCAAAAATCATTCCACCAACCGAAACCCCTTCCTTTGCTTCCAATGCCCCTTTATCTAGATTTGGGAATGAAGATAAGTATACTGTGAATCTTGCATTTTTATGTGATGGGGGTATCTCTTTTCCTTCTGCATCTTTTTTGCCTTTCCACCATTCTCCACTGTGATTTTCACCCTTGTCCGGGATTGGTATTCCCATTCCATTCCAGTATGGTTGTCCATCACTTACCAGAACATTTGAATATATAACTTCATTATCACCATGCAAAACATTCCATATAATTGGATCGTCTTTCTGATTTATACCATCTATAATTCCGAATACTCCATTTTCTATGTTTATTGATTTTGCTTCACCATTTATCTCTTTAATAAATACCAAGTCATCTCCAACCAACCTTTCACCTGGCAACATTACCGTGGATGTTTTACCACACATTGAAGGAAATGCTCCTGTTAAATATGTTACCCTTCCATTTGGTCCATTAACTCCCATTAAAAACATATGTTCAGATAGCCAACCTTCTTTTAATGCCTTAGATATTGTTATTCTGAATGCTGGCTTTTTCAAGCCAACTGAATTACCAGCATATTGAGTGTTTATCGCATATCCCGTGTTTGTTTCCAAATCAAAGTAAATTCTCCTGTTCGCTAAATTTTTACTTGTCTTTCTATCATCCAATTCACCCTGAGCATGTACAAATTTTAAAAAGTTGACATTTTTGTTTTTCTTAAATTTTTCAAATGCTGTTCTGTATAAAATTATCTCACTATGCATAACATATGATGAATCTGTCAGCTGAACGGCTAGCTCAGAAAATGGTGAATCCAAAGGTCCCAGAGAGAATATGCCTATATACATTGTTCTATCCTTCATCATATTTTTCATCTTTTCATGTATTTCTTTTAAGCCTTCTTCCCTATTCATTGTATTTATAAATGGCAATTTTTCATTTCCAGGAACCAATATCTTTGTATTTTCCTTGTCCCTTGCTTGATCATAATAATTATCAAAATGGTATGTTTGTTTTGGCTTTTTTAGATTTCTTTCTTCCTTATCCTCTAATGCCTTATTTTTTATGTATTCTTTGTCTTTTTCATCGTCGGTAACTATAAAGATATTTTTAGGATTTAATATATCTATATATTTCCATAAAAATTCAAAAAATTGATCATTTTCTATTTCTGAAAGTTTTTTTGTTTCATCACCATACTTTTTTAAAATTTCATAGTATATTGGGTTCATGAATAGGATAAGGCATAAAAAAATATAAACATTGTTTAGAATATTTTTTATATTAAGATTTACATTCAAATATAAGATGCAAAAATTAAAAAAATACATTCCTCAAATAGTGTTAATCATAGGCACATATTATATTTTATACAACGCCGGATCCATATTCTTTAATGTTAAATATTCAGCAATTATATCACAATTGTCATTTTTCAACTCAAGATATTCTGGTTCAACAGATATACTATTTGGAATTTTTCTTTTAATTTTATATTCTGGATTAAAAAGAAAAACCTGGACCTCCTGGTATGCAGTTCAAGGTTTTCTTATTTTCTATCTTATAAATGAATTTGCTAGGATTTCAAAGTTGATTATTTTTGATATTGTAGGAATTTCTTTGTCAATATTGGAATTTTATTTGTTGTGGAAATATAGGAATGAATATGTATATCCTCCTGCTTATTTAATATCTTCAGAAAATATATTAGCTTTATCTTTAGTCGTATTGTCTCTGATTTATGGCATAGCTGGATCTTTGTATCTCGGCAATCAATTTTCCCCTCCCATAAAAAACATTTCGACTGCGTTTTATTACACAATTGAAGTCATGACAACTTTGGGATTCGGAGATATTCTTCCAGTTACAACCAGTGCAAGACTTTTTACAGCAAGTTTAGTTGTTTTTGGAATAGTATCATTTTTAGGGTCTATAGTTTCGGTTTTGGGGCCTATATTACAAAAAAGATTGGAAAAGGTGGTGAATATTATGGAAAATGTTGAATTCGCAGGTATAAAAAATCATTTAATTTTTTGTGGATATACACCTATAATAAGTTCTTTAATTGAAGAATTAAGAAATAGGGATGTTCCATTGGTTTTGATAGTTAGAGATTCTGAGATGGCCAACTATTTAAAAAATGATGGATATATTGTAATTCATGAAAGGGCTGACAATCCTAAAGTATTAGAAATAGCAGGAATTAAAAAAGCAAAGCAGGTAATATTATCTTCATCTGATGATAATTATAACTTAATGGTTGCATTAGTAGTTTCGAAGATTAAAAAAGAATTAAAATTGAACTTGAAGATTTCATTATTAGTTTCTAGTTCAAAGAATATTGAAATCATCAGTGATTATATCGATAATGTTATAAATATTTCAGATATACTAAAAGAATATATTATAAAATATTTAATCTAAAATTCAATGCCTATCCTCGCAGGAACTCCCTTTTCAAAATAATGTTTTACCATTTTCATTTCTGTAACTAAATCTGCAATATCAATTATCTCCTTTTTAGCATATCTACCTGTTATAATAATTTCCATCTTTTCTTTTTTATCTAACAATACCTTTATAACCTCTGGAATTTCTATTAAATTATAATAGAGAACTATATTTAATTCGTCTAAAATTATTACATCATAATTTGAATTCATCAATTCCTTTGCTTTTTCCCATGCTTTCTTGGCTTCTACATAATCCTCATTCCTTGGACTTCTTATAATAAATCCCGGATAACCAAAATTGTATACCTCTATTCCAATCTTTTCACATGCTAAAAATTCACCAGATTTTTCAGGTTTTGCAAATTGTATAATTGCGACCTTTTTATTTCTTCCAAATGCGCGCAAAGCCAGGCCAAATGCAGCTGTGGTCTTACCCTTTCCATCACCTGTGTAAACATGTAACATAAAAAAATATCATAAATAAATATAATAAATTTAATGATTCAATATTTAAATTAAGATAAAATCATTATTTATATAGCTGGAATTAATTTCACTTATTATGTATTTATTGAATATAATATTAGGTTTAACAATCATTTTTATATCATCTTATTTGTATGTAAATAGTACCGATTATATTGCAGATAAGTTTAAAATTTCACGAGAATTTCTTTCATCAATAATTTCGCCTCTTTTTACATCTTTTCCGGAGCTTATTACAGTATTGATAGCAATTTTTATCATTAAAGGAATGAATGGACAGAATGAAGCAATAGGCACCATTTTTGGAGATATATTTATCGTAGTTATGATTTTTATTCCCATTTTATTATTAATATTTAAAAAAAATACTGAAAAAAATTATGCATTTCTATTTTTAGCAATTTCTCTGTTGATTTCGCTATTAAAATTAATTAATAATTTTATTACAGGAGTAATTTTAATATTTATATATTTTTACTTTAATTATCATATCAGAAAATCAAATAAAAATTACATTGAATTTCCAGAAATTCCAATATTTAAAAAGATCTTTAAAAATAGTTATGTGATTGTTCTTCAAATATTTTTATCGGTCATTGGCATTTATTTTGGATCAAGTCTTTTATTAAACAGTTTAATTGAACTATCATATGCAATTGGAATAGATATATTGATATTATCTATCTTGTTAATACCATTAGGAACAGCTTTACCGGAGATTATAATATCTCTTATATGGTCAAAAAAAGGATTTCTATCAATGGGTATTAATAATCTAATAGGTGAATCAATTTTATATTCTACTATATATATTGGCATATTTTCGATATTCAATATATTTTATATTAATTGGAGTATTATTTATACAATTCTCTCAATGTCTGTATTCTCTACAATTTTATTTTTTAATATAAGGAAATTTGCTGTTTTGGGTCCAATCCTTTTCATTATATTTTTATTTATTTAATGTGAAAATTTTAAATTCATAGTTTAATTCAAAAATTTATGGAATCTAAGATTGATGAAAATAAGAACAAGGTAGGTTTATTATTTGGAGATGTGGGAACAACAAATTTACAAATGACCGTTACAGGTTCTGTAGAGGAGGGGGAATTTGTAAAAATATTCCATGAAAATGCTGGATGGATTTTAGGTGTGATTGAATATTTAGAAAGAAAAACGGATTTATCCATAGATAAGGCATTATTGCTTAATGCTGGTGTGGATGTAAAAATACAGGATGTTCTGATAGGTGAAATAAATGTAATTGGATATAGAGACAATAATAAAATATTACAAAGACCTAAAACTCCATTCAAAGCCGGAGAACCAGTATATATAGCAGATGATGATCTTATAAGGGAAACGTTAGGACTAGGTGAAAAGAAGGAACATTCTGCATATATTGGGTTTTTACATAACCATGAAATTCCCATATATTTAGATATAAATTCACTCGTTCAGAAGCATATAAGTATTTTAGCAAAAACTGGAGGAGGCAAAAGTTATTTCACCGGAATACTGGTTGAAGAATTATTGAAAAATAACGTTACAACCATAATCATTGACCCTCACGGGGAATATTATTCACTTTCAATTCCAGCTGAGAAGAATGCTTCAATGGAAAGGTTTAAAGTAGAACCAAAAAGTTATAAGGATAAAATTATACTATTTTCAATTTTTAATAAAAATAAGGAATATAATAATATAAAATTTACACTTGCTCAATTTTCACCAAGAGATATATTGACAATGCTTGATTCCAATGACAGAATATATTTCAACATGTTAAGAAATGCGATGGAAAAGGCTAAGGCAAAAAATAAATTGTTTGAATTATCCGATGTTATTAATGAATTGCAAAAAGAAGAAGATTCCATGTCTGCCACAGTTTTGATAAATCAACTTAAATCTTTGGAATCCCTTAATATTTTTGCAAATGAGGGAACAAAAATTTCAGATATAGTTAAAAAGGGCAAGGCAAGCATTATAGATCTTAAGGGGGTTCCTCCAAAGGTACAGGAAATGTTAGTATCCAGATTGTCATATTCATTATTTGAATTGAGGAAAAGAAATGAAATTCCTCCTTTAATATTGATTTTGGAGGAGGCACACAATTATATACCCCAGCAAGGTAAATCACTATCATCGGATATTTTGAGAACAATAGCAAGTGAAGGGAGAAAATTTGGCCTCGGTTTAGGAATAATTAGCCAGAGACCTGCTAAGGTCGATAAAAATGTTTTAAGCCAGTGCAATACACAGATAATATTGAAAATCACAAACCCTAACGATTTAAAAACCATAGGGGAATCGGTAGAGGGATTAACAAAGCATTCTTTAGATGATATTCAGAGATTGCCTATAGGTGTGGCTTTAGTTACCAATCCAGATCTCTCTTTTCCATTATTCGTTGATATAAGACCTAGAGAAACTAAACATGGAGGTGAAGGCGTTAATGTCACAGATAATTGAAAAAGAGAAAATTTTAAATTATATGGAGAGAAATAAAACGGCCCTGAAAATAATTGAAATTAAAGTTCCTGAAAATTCGCATTTATTTGATATAGCTATTGATTTTAAGAGAATGGCGGAAGATTATACAAATGATGCATTTTATTTCTTTGAAAAAGGAGATTATGTAAATGCTTTGGCATCACTATCCTATGCATACGGGTGGATTGATGCGGGTGCAAGACTTGGCCTTTTCGATGTAAAGGATGATCATATCAGATTTACTTTAAAAAATTAATAATATTTACTATATTTAAAAATAATATCAATGATGTTTTTGGCAGTTTCCTCATCTATTATTCCCTTATTTTTTAATTCTACAACATAATCTCTTGCGGCAAAAATATCTATTTTAGAACCTTTGGAATAAACAGTGCCCACAATAGAACCTCTTATATTTTCCGGTAAATTTTTTACCGCCTCTAAAAGTAAATGACGTATAATTGAATTTTTTGACATATCTAATTTTCTCTTCTTTTCACTGCCTTTACTCATTCATAACCTTTAACTTTTAGATAATTTTAAACTTTTCTTATAAAAATATCTAAAACTACGTGATAAATTGATGGAGCATATGATTTCAAAATATGTTTTCTTATTATATGAAATTGATAATTTCCAAAAATATTCTCAATAATTTTTTCAAAATTTTTAATTTCATCCTTTCTAAATGTATCATGGTATATTAATATACCCTTTTTATTTAACATATTAATCGCGTATGGTATGAATTCTTTTGTGTGTATATACCCCATTATTACAACATCTGCCCAGTCCTTTATTTTTATGTTTCTGTTGTCTCCAAAAATGGGAATAATATTATTAATATTATTTATTCTAATATTTTCCAACAAATATTCAAATGATGTTGGATTTTTTTCAATGGCTATGACCTTTTCAGGAAATGAATATTTTGCAATAGGTAGAGAAAAGTAACCTATTCCTGCAAACATATCAACAATTTTATTATTTACAAAATTTAATTTTGACATCCTGATTCTTTCATCAACATTTCCGGATGAAAACATTATTTTTAATGCATCAAATTTGTAATATATGCCATTTTCAAGGTGTATGGTTTCAGAATTTTTGCCATATATGATTTCACCTTCAGGTTCCCTTAGTTCACCTTTTACCTTTTTATAATTTATAACTGTTTTAACATTTAATACCTTTGAATATGTTTCTCCAACGATATCTTTATAGGGATTTAAAACATCCGGCAATTTTATTAACAGAATATCTCCATATTTTTCCCATTTTTCTGGAAGATATAAAGAATAATTTTTCAATGGAAAAAGTTCCTTTATTTTTTCGTAGGGACTCAAAATTTTTTTTCTCCTTTCACCTTCAAATTCAACTATTTCATATCCATCAACAAATTTTTTTACGGGAATGTAACCGAATTTATCATCAACCATTATTTTATAATTATCCTCCAAATTACCCATCTCGAACATCCTTTCCTTTACATCTTCAACTTTTTTCCTTTGTACTTTAACATATATCATTGTAGTAAATAAAATGAAAGAAACTTTTATAATAAGTTTGCCTTTTAACATATTAAGGTGATTGATAATGCCTCAAAAACCAGTTGTTGATGAATCAACATGTATTGCATGCGGTATTTGTGCATCAGTTTGTCCGGCGAATCCAGTAGTATTTACAATTGAAAATGTAAGCAAAGTTGTACATCCAGAAGCATGTATTGATGGATGTCAAGAATGCATGAATAATTGCCCAACGGGTTCTATAACAATTCAAAAATTATAACAATAAATTTTGAACAACCCTGTCTAGGCCCGGAACGGTATCAAAATTTTTGAAATCCTTTATTTTAATCCATTTAAATTCTACGTGTTCCCAATCTATTTTGACATTTTTATTTTTTACGTGAAAAAGAAAATTATGTACTATCCATAACCTCTTATTATCTCTAACGTAAATTTTGCCTCCATTCCTTAATAGGACGGGATTTTCTATTCCAGTCTCTTCCTTAATTTCTTTTATTGCTGTAGAGAGGGGATCAAGGTCCTCAATATATCCGGAAACACCCGCCCATTTACCCTGATATGTTGAAACTTTTCCACTCCTCTTCAACAATAGCATTTCGTCTCCATGTACTAATATAGATGTAACAACTTCTTTTACATCGACGTCCAGTTCAACGTAATCTCCATCTAAATAAACTATATCCCCATCCTGAAATATGTATGAGGAGATGTAAGCAATTGAAGGTATTTCAGAGATCAATGATCCCGTTATGAAAGTTTCATCTGGAACATTTACGATCATTGCGCGAGGCGCTTTCTTGTAATATTTTAAACCGTATATAATGTATGAACCTACAGTGCTTCCAACACTTCTCTCAAATGAAAATATTTTATCCGTTATACTTTTATGATTTTCTATAATTTCTCCCTTTTCAGGAGCTACTCCCCCAAGAAATGATAATCCAGAATTGTATACCAAAGCTTCACCTTCCACCTTACCTTTATAAATTGCTCTCCCCTTGAATCTCATGTCATCATGACCTCCAAGATTCCAAATAGGTCAGAAAGAACAATTTTCTTCTCCTTTCCAATGTAGTATGAAGATTTGCCAGAGGATAGATATAAGGTATTAAATTTATCCTTTAAAGGACTTACAACCATACACGTATCCGTGTAAATTTTAGCACCCGTATTTTCAATTATTTTCACTAATTCTTGATTTTCATTTTTAATTTTTCTTGAAGTAAAGAAATATACACTTTTTCCATTTTTTACCTTCTTATTTTTTACGAATGTTGCAATTTTTCTTATTTCATTTGAGGATAAATGAGGACATCCGGCCATTAATACCTCAGGTTCTATATTGGAATTTATTTTTTCTCTAAATTCTTCTATTTCTGAAAATTCAATGTGAATCTTTTCATGATCTGTATTGAGGCCATTTTTATATTCTGGGGTTATATTTTCAACATGAAACATAGGTATACTGCCCGATGCATTCATGGCCGCACCTAGCTGCTTTAAGGTGTCCAAATCATTTTCAACTGTTTTAAAATATGGAATCTTTCCATTAAAATTTTTTCCTAAATATAAACCGAGGACTGTCGAAGTAAAATAATCTGGTTTAAAATCGGTTTCTACCAAAATTGTTGCTTTTCTATTTTCTTCCAAATGCATACCATAATATGATGTTCTTCCTGTTAATGATGATGCAAGTGCTGAAATACCACTTTCTCTATTTGTTCTTGCTCCCAGGACACTATTTGCATATACAATAGCTGAAGATTCTGCCCATGCAATATGCTCACCAAAGGATGGAGAGTAATAATAATAAGGGGTGCATGTCAAAGATTCATAAACTCCAAGATCGTTAAATATCTTCACTATTTCCATCTGCTTAGATATAAAATTTTCATCATG
This sequence comes from Thermoplasmata archaeon, assembly GCA_039794005.1. Lineage (GTDB taxonomy): Archaea > Thermoplasmatota > Thermoplasmata > Thermoplasmatales > ARK-15 > JAGDXR01. Next base: position 65,234 of record JBAMMA010000001.1, on the reverse strand, counting down.
TGTAAAATCATAGGGAAAATCCAGTTCAAAGCCGATTGGATTTAAAAATGTTTTAACTGATACCTTAACATTCTTAAATTTTCTTAATAAATCTATACCTGCATCACCAATATTTTTATAAGATACACCAGAAATCTGTGAACTCGTTATTTTAATGGTTCTCTCTGCATTGTAAAATTCTCCAAGTTTTAGTATAATTTCCATTGCCAGCCTTAATGCCTCTCCTTTTTCACCGGACAGCATTGATTCCTCTTCTTTATCCAGGTACATCATTCAAATATTTATCTCTATATTTATTAATTTTCTGTCTCTCAAAAGTGTTAAAATAACTTTCTGTGTTTCCAGAACCATAGACAATTTAAATCTTAAATCTTCAATACTGTATACCTTGTTTCCATTGAATTCCAGTATTATGTCTCCTTTCATGATTCCATTTTTTTCAGCTATTGAGCCATGTTTTACATCTATGACATAAACTCCATAATTTAACTCATCCCTTATCCTTTTCGGCGTAGATTCATCTATTGATATGCCTGAGATTCCCAATTTTAATTTTGGCAATCTGCCATTTTTCTTTAAAGTTTCAAATGCGATTTTTATAGTATTGGATGGAATTGCAAAACCTATTCCATGTGCATCTAAAATCATCGATGATGTTATTCCTAAAACTCTGCCTTCCATGTTTAATAATGGACCTCCACTGTTGCCAGGATTTATTGCAGCGTCGGTTTGAAGTAAATTTTCAAATAAAATATCATTGACCATTGCATTTCTGTTTTTAGCACTTATTATTCCAAAAGTAACGGTTGGACTAGAAAATATGCCCAAAGGATTTCCAATTGCAATAACGTATTCGCCAATCTTAACTAAATCCGAATCCTCGAGTAATAATGGAATATAGGATACGTCGCCCAGATCCAAAAATGCCAAATCTAAATTAATATCGCCATCTATAAATTTTGGATTTATCTCTTCACCTTCATATGTTTTAATTAATATATTATTTGTATCTAAAATTACATGCATGTTTGTAACCACTATATTCCTGTCAATAAAAAATCCAGTTCCACTGCTTATTTCTTCCTTTTTTTTAATACCACCTATTAACTTTTCGGAATAAACCGATGTTACAGAATATATCGTCCTTTCCACTACCTCCTTAGGAAGCATAGAATTAAAAAATATTTAATTTATTAATATCTATCGTTTAAAAAAACCTTTTTTTCCGTTCTCTTTTTCAAATTCCATTAATAGTTCCCTTTGCCTTGATGTAAGGTTTTTGGGAATAGATACGTTTACTTTTACATATAGGTCCCCTTTACCATGTCTATTAAATCTTGGCATACCTTTCCCCTTAATCTTTAAATATTCTCCGGGCTGCGTTCCTGGAGGAATTTTTAATTTTATTACTTCTCCGTCAAGATGTACTATGTCCTCTTCACCGCCCAGGGCTGCTTCCGTGAAAGGTATAGTTATTTCTGTATACAGATCATCGTTCTCCCTTCTAAATCTATTATCAGGATTTATCCTTATTGTTAAAATCAAATCCCCATCAATGTTTCCTTTCCCTCTTACCCTCAAATTGAGTCCATTGTCTGCTCCTTCAGGTATTTTCACCTCAATTGTTTCTTTTTTATTCAAAAATCCCTTTCCTTTACATACTTGACACTGTTCAACCGGTATGTAACCTTTACCATTACATGTATGACATGTTTCAACACTCACGAACTGCATGAAGCCTGCATTTCTAACCTTTTTCACTTGACCTGTGCCATTACATGTAGGGCATCTTTTCGTTTTTCCTTCCTTTGCACCGGTGCCGTTACACGCTTCACATTTGACATTTCTAAAAAATGTTATTTCCTTGATTGTGCTCTTATAAGCATCCTTAAGATCTATTGTTAAATACATGTGAATATCATGATTTTCAGTGGTTCTGAAAAAATCGCCGAATCCAAAATTATTCATGAAATCTTTAAATAAATCTTGTATGTCTTCAAAGTGAGTGAAATTGTTCCAGTCGAATCCTTGAGAACCAAATTTTACACCCTCTGCACCATATTGATCATATATTCTCCTCTTTTCGTCGTCCATTAAAACTTCATAGGCTTCGCTTATCTCCTTAAATTTTTCCTCATATTCTTTTTTATTTTCAGGATGAAGATCCGGATGGTATTTTTTCACCAGTTCCCTATAAGCTCTTTTTATCTCCTCCTTCGTTGCATTTCTATCTACTCCAAGGATTTTATAATAATCTTTTTCTTCTGTCATTTCTTATCATTCTCTTTATCCTTGAAATCTGCATCCACAGTCTTATTGCTCTTATTTTCATCACCGGAAATGTTTACTTTTCGGTACATGGATGCACCAAGATCCTGTATTTTGTTCTGTAATTCCTTTACACTCTTCTTTATGTTTTCTATATCCCTGGATTCAATGTAAGATTTAAGATCTTTTATTATCTTTTCTGCCTCGGTAACCTTAGATTGATCTAACTTATCTCTGTTTTCGTTTATGAACCTTTCGGAGGAATATACCAAGGATTCTGCCTCATTTATTGTTTCAATCTCCTCTTTCTTTTTTCTATCCTGCTCCGCAAATGTTTCGGCCTCCTTTTTCATTCTTTCTATTTCTTCTTTTGATAGCTTTGTGGTCGATGTTATCGTTATACTGTTTTGTTTACCTGTTGCCAAATCTTTAGCCGTAACATGCAGAATTCCATTTGCATCAATATCAAATGTTACTTCTATCTGTGGAACTCCCCTTGGAGCTGGAGGAATACCTTCTAAATTAAACATCCCTAATGATACATTATCCTTAGCTAAAGGCCTCTCACCTTGAACAACATGTATTGTTACGGTTGTTTGAAAATCTGCCGCGGTCGTAAATATCTGTGATTTCCTGGTTGGAATTGTAGTATTTGCAGGAATTATGGGTGTTGCTATTCCTCCTAGTGTTTCAACACTCAATGTTAAGGGGGTTACATCCAATAAAACGATATCTTTTATTTCACCGGCTAATATTGCACCCTGTATTGCAGCCCCAATGGCAACCGCTTCCATTGGATCTACACCCCTTTCAATTTTTTTACCAAAGAATTCTTCAACATACCTCTGAACTATAGGCATTCTCGTTGGACCACCTACAAGTATTATTTTATCAATGTCATCTTTTGTCAATTTTGCAGCTTCCAGGGCCTTTTTAATAGATTCTCCAGTTCTTTCTACAATGGGTCTTACTAATTCTTCCAATTTAGCTCTGGTCAATTTCATCACTAAATGCTTAGGGCCATCACTACCCATGGCAATATAAGGGAGATTAATTTCCGTTTCTAATGATGTTGAGAGTTCAATTTTAGCCTTCTCTGCTGCCTCTCTCAACCTGATGTAAGCCTGTTTATCATTTTTTAAATCTATTTTTTCTTTCTTATAAAATTCTGATGTAATATAATCTATTATTGCATTATCCATATCTGTTCCGCCCAGTTGCGTGTCTCCTGATGTAGATAATACTTCAAAAACACCGTTTCCAAATTCCATTATTGTAACGTCTAATGTTCCTCCTCCAAAATCGTATACTATAATTTTCTGTTCTTTATCAAGCTTATCTATTCCATATGCAAGAGATGCTGCAGTCGGTTCATTTATTATTCTAACGACTTCAAGTCCTGCAATTGTTCCTGCATCTTTTGTAGCCTGTCTCTGATTGTCATCGAAATATGCAGGAACAGTTATAACGGCTTTTGTTATCTTCTCTCCTAAAAATGCCTCAGCATCTCTTTTAATCTTTTGAAGTATAAATGCTGATAATTGCTGAGGGGTATATTCTTTTCCAAATATATTGTATTTATAGTTTGTTCCCATTTTTCTCTTCACTGCATATACAGTGCCTTCAGGATTTAAAAGTGCCTGCCTCCTAGCTGGTTCGCCCACTAACAATTGACCATCTTTAGTAAATGCTACATAGCTTGGGAAAGCTTTTCCTCCCAGAGTATTTCCCTCGGCACTTGGGATCACAACTGGTTTACCGGAAATAACAACTGCAGCAGCAGAATTGCTTGTTCCCAAATCTATACCTATGATCTTCTCCATAAAATTTTCACCTCCTTTTTATTACTTTTACCATGGAAGGTCTAACTACAACACCATTAATTTTATAACCTTTTCTATATTCTTCAACAATGATACCATCTTCACCATTATCAGAATATTCAATGTTGATGGCTTCATGTAAATATGGATCAAATTTTTTTCCTAAAGATTCTATTTTTTCTAATCCAAATTTCATCAAAGTCTTTTCCATATGACTTTTTATTAATTCAATGGATTCTTTAATTTTTTGATCTTCTATTTGTTTTTCTAATCTTTCAATATTTTCAAGATCATCGATAAATTCTTTTACAATGTCAACAGATAACATCTTTATCAATTCGCTTTTTTCTCTGTTTATATTTTTTATATAATTATCAAAATCAGCCTGCATTCTTATTATTCTTTCATTTAATTTTTTAATTTCATCTTCTTTCTGATTCAATATATTCTGTAATTCTACATTTTTATTCTTTTCTTCGTTTAACATATTTTCCAATTCTTTTTTAGTTATATTTTTTCCCATTATTAAACACCAGTTTTTTGGTATTTTATTACTTCTATATAAAATTTTTTAATCAGAGGTTATGAAAAATGGAAATTTAATAATATTAATAAAAATTACCAAAATGTTTGTACATATATTGGAGTAAAAGCCATGTATCCACTAACGATTATGTTTGTCATATAGAATCCTAGGAATGGATTGCTGCCAAGATTATTTGTGTTTACTGCATGACCAATAAAATCTTTATCACCATATCCCCAATTGCCATTGTTTGTGAATATCTGAAAATCAAACATGATGTTTTCACCTACAAATGAATTCAATGGAAATGTAACTGTCAACCAATAATTTCCATTTGCACCGTTTGCAGGCCAATAATTGCGACCGTCAAACCATATTGTTCCGCCACCGCTATTACTCCAAGGAGGATTGTAAATTGGATTTGTTGGATATGTGGGTGGGGAATAGAACCAGCTCCATGTTTCTCCATTATTGTTACTCACACTCAATAAGAAGAAATCAGGAGGCCATCCATCACCATACCAACCCTGTTGTATGTTTGCCTTAAATGTAAATGACAATTGAGCCGAAACGGCATCTACAAGATCGATTGGTGGTGTAATTAAATTATCCCACATGTTGCTAACAAATCCTGGATATCCATTTTCATTTACAAAGTCCGCAATAAGATTGTATGTTGGTGCACCAGAAAATCCCAGATAATTTGTATATGATATTTGCAATTGAGATGCTGACATGGATGGATTTATAACTCTCCAACCATCCAATCCACCATTTGTTATTGCCAACATTACATTATCTATATATGCACCAGCACCTGCCTGGGTACTTCCACCTTCATTTCCGACATAATCTGGCTGGACATAATATATATAAAATGTAACATAGGAATTTCCTATGTATATTGGAGAGTTCAACGGTAATCCATTTGATGGATTCATGACGTATAAATAATCATTTACACTCTGTATTTTATGGAATGTCCATGTAAATGTACCGCCACCACTAACACCGTTGTAAACTTCGTATATATTACAATTATTTACATTTGGTACATTTCCTAAATCTGGATTGTTATTATAGGGCATTTCAACCTGATACCATTTACCGTTAACATTTACCATAACAAAAAGCCCATTTTGAGCAAACGCAATACTGTATTTCCACCACCAGGATAAAATTATGTCACTGCCAGCTGGAACATATACTGTAGGCATTTGTAAATACAAATAATTGTATGGATATTTATTGTAATTAATTGAATCTTGAATATAATATGAATATGGATATATGTAATAATCACTCGATGTCCAATATGATTTCACTCCAGATCCTCCAATCTTTGCAAAATTTGTGGTTAATATGCCTGTTTGTGGTGTTTCTACCTCTGAGGTTAAACCAAATGGATATTGGCCAATGACATCTGCTATTATATCGTAATGAGTCCATCCGGATAATGAAGATCCATCATCGTAGAAATAGTATACAGGAGTTGATATTATTGCTTCATCTAATGGACTAGTTATACCATTATAAATCAAAGTAAATCTCAGATATTCAGGGTTAGGTGAGGATGCATATGTTGGTTTCCATATTACCTGGAAAGGAATGTTTGATTCAGCAGGCAAATATATTGTTTCGGATGTGAAGATTGATGATTCTTCATATGCTTGTAAAATTACCGATGTTGGAACATCACCAAGATTTCTTATAACTCCTGAGATCAAATAATAATTATTTAAGGAAACATATGGTGAATTTATGGATATTCTGGTATATGGTATATATGGTATCGCAGTGTTAAAATGATATCTAAATGCCAGCAATAAATTCATCATAAACATATTTTTTGTATATTGTGATTTGCTTGGATTTTGGTAATATAAGGGATTTGATGATGTGTATTGTGGAGAATACTGATATGTATGTGGCTGAATCAATCCTACAATGTTTTCAAAATCATATGGTACTATTCCAACTATTACATTGCTGACATTTTCAATAACTGCCCTTCCAGTGTATAGAGGATAATTGAATATTGGGTATTGTGCACCGCCTAAAATTGCCAAACCATTTGTTCCAGAATTCAGTGAAATTAAATTCCAGTACTGTGAATAATAATATAAAAATCCATAGCCATCGGTCACATTTATTTGAAAATTATTTAAATTTATATTTAAATTCCCGTAGGAAAGTCCATATAATGTGGCAGTGTTCTTTGTTATGTTTGTTCCAAACTGTATATTATTTATATTTAATAGGGACAAAAGATTAACATTATTAGATGTTGGCTGTGAATATTCCAAAGCATAACCAGTTCTTTCACCTAAAAATAATAGTGAATATGGATAAATTGTTGTATTAGGATTCATTATGTAATTGTAAATTGCATCCGACAAGTTTATTGCATATTTATATCCAGATAATTCTCCAGTATTGTTAAAATCGATTATTACCAAATTATATTTTTTAAACATATAATTAAAATTCTTTGGCAATTTAACATTCTGCTCATTGAAATCAAAGAACGTATATGCAACATTTAAATTCTTCAATGTATTTGTAACACCCGTAATGTTGTTATTATCACCATTTTTGTGTACCCAGACAACCAATACAGAATATTTTACAAATATATTTATATTTACTAAATTATTCAAAACATTGTTATTATAATTTACTTCCTGTGGAGAATGGTAATAATTTAAATAAGCATTTATAGGATAAATACCCGGTGATAATGTAGCGGTCCATGAGACAGTCATTTTAACAATAGAACCATTTCCTTGTGTTATATTACCAACAGGAACAAAATATTGTTTATTTCCAATTGAATATTCAAGTATTGTATTTCCATTTCCAAAAGGTCCAGGTGATAAATTCATTATGTAAAATGTAATATTAACGGATTGTAGGAATAATGGACTGTGCGTTGAAATTTCCATGTCTATTAAAGCAAGATCATAGAGATGTTGTCTTATGGAAATATTTGATAACCACATCATGGCCTTATTTAATATATAGTATTGTTGATATAAATACATTCTAGTCAATTCATATCCAATTAAAACAAATCTCCCATTGTTTGATACTCCGTATACCGCAGATGGATAGTTATTTGGATTTATATTCAATGGAAGAGATGCGAGGTAATGTATTATGCTTCCTGTGAAAAACAGTATATTATTTGAAGATGATATGTTTGGGTTTCCAGGTGTAATATTTCCAACCATGTTAACATACATGTTTATTGTATTTGGAGATATTTTTGTGAAATTATTGTATTTTATAGATGTCTGTGAAATGCTCTGGGAATATGCAACGATATTACTGTTAAAAATTCCTGAAAATTCGCCCGGATAATCACCAATCAACATAAATGAGCCACCATAAACGTTAACAAAATTATTTATCTGAGATAATTGCTGTGTTCCTATTCCGGATTGTGAATATCCAGTTATCCAAACAACAAGATCATAGGAATTTAAAGTAATAGGTGTTTGCGGATTTGGCAAAATCTCAGTTGAAACATTATAATTCATATAACTCAAAATATTATAATAATAATTGAATACTGAATTTGGGGTATTTGTATACTGAGCTTCATCATCTACTAATAAAATTCTGGGCATCACTGTCAAATTGCAGTAATTTCCAGAAGTTGGAATTTGTGGTGTTGGATTCAATATTGTTGCAAAAAGCGTATGATTACCTTCAGCAAATCCATTACCACCAACATTGTACCATGTTATTACAAATGTAGTAGAGGAATATGCGGAAATCTTTTCCCAGAACGGGTCTCCTAGATTTGTAGATATTAAACTTTTTGAATTATTGTATGGATAATAATCATTCAACAAAATCTGGAATTTTTCATCATTGCTGGAAGGATTTGAAACTGATATGAAAATCATGTCTGTTGACCCATGCACAGGATCCGGATTTGCCAAACTTATGGATGTTATCCTTAAGGCAAAAGGACCTGTTGGAGATTGCAAAACAGTTATTGTACCCTTGAAATATGATGTCAATTTACCTAATGTTGCATTTATGTAAACAGTATAATTTCCAACAGCCAGATTCACAAATGAATAGGAAAACATATATTCAAAAGGTGAATAATATTGCATTGTTCCATTCATTTTAAACCCAGGTATTGAAATAGTCAATGTTGGCAATACATTATTGTTAGGATTGTAAATAACATATGCGAAGAATTTTGCATTGATAGGCTGATTTGAATAAAATGGTACTGGAGTATATGAAAAACCTACAATCTCCAATGATTTTATAATACCCTGTAATAGATTTGAATAGATAAGCTGATTATTTAATTTATCTATTAAAAATAAATTAATCGTCGTTTGTGAATTTATCTTTGAAATGTTATTCCACCAGGACTTGTAAACTATGGTGTTGCCGGGCTCGAAATAATTCGATTTCAGTTGCGATAGAATTTTAGGATTTGAAAAATCTATACCAGCATAAAATGATGGATTTGTTCCTAACAGTTCTAACCTAGTTGTGTACGCATTTAATGATTCACCGCCTAAATTTTGTAAATATAATATAAAACTACCATTATTATAATTAGGTAAATATTTAACTTGAAATGAGGCATATACCTGTGTAGGAGGAGGGGGTAATGTTGATACATAATAAAATACAGAGCTAAATAATGTTACAGTAATAGCCAACATTAATAATGTACCTATAACTTCTGATACTCCACTTTCCTTCATCAAAAGATTTCATTGATTTTATTATATTTAAATATTTTGGGGTATTTACGAAATTATATAAAAAGAAAATTAAGTCCATATAAGGTTTACGTAAACTGGGGAATATAAACTGTATCCACTAACTATCACATCTGTTATGAAAACCCAATCGCTAGATACAGATTCCACAAGGCCAAATGATCCATGGAAGAGAGAGGGATAATCACCATTTACTTCAAATTTAATATGAATTGTCTGACCAGCGTAAGATGTCAAATCTATATAAGGTCCAAGCTGAGATGAAAATGCCCCAATTCCTGGATAATAAACGCTAGGTATATACGATGCCAATGTTAATGATACGATGCCAGCTTCGCCAGCCCATCTTGTATCCAACTGAGACCATGTTATTGCATTTCCACTAGATGCACCAATATATAATCTGAATCCATTCGGAACATCTGTGGGATCTTGGGCATATGCAAACCTTGCCCAAATTGAATATTTTGTTAAGAAATTCATATTTACGCTTATTGCATTCACCAAATCAATAGGTACTGAAACAAGGTTATCAATTGTATCTGGGGTTATTGATACATAGTATCCATATAGATTATTGCTAAGACCTATCTGGTTACCGTTTATGATCTTCCAAGTATCTCCAGATGTACCACTATTTACAACGCTATTCTGAGGATACAATGGACCTGTTTCTACAATCTTAAAGTCATCGAAAAAGAAATTGTCGTTACCGTAAACGTTTATATTACCTCCATTGTATGAATTATCACCTATAAAAACAAATTCTACCCACAAAGTCTGCCATTGAGATGCATTAATGTATTGTTTATTTCCATGTTGATCTACAAATGTATAATCTAAATTAAATTTAAAAAACACCCATTTGGGCTGTAGACCACCACCAGATACTCCAACAAACATTGGAGTTAATGTTGAACCGGCAACTGGATATAAATAATTACCCGTTAAATATCGCAAATTCTCCCATGGACCATTGTTATGGTATCCACCAACGGGTGGAATCCAATACCAGGTTCCTTGGTCATGACTGATGAATAATAAAACGCCCTCAGCAGCATATGCCAATTGATATGAGGCATAAAATTCAATGTATGCTGATGCAGAACCCTTAATATTAATCGGATATGTTTCCAAAACATATACTGGTCTTGCCCATCGACCATTAGCACTGTTTACATTCCATGAAATTCCCAATGAATACCCGCCACTGTATCCATTCGGATAAAGATTCCATGAACCAACAGAGTTTCTATTGTAATTTCCAATATAACTCGAATAAAATATGTTATCTACAGGACCAAATATGCTGTAAGGTTGTGATGGAATATAATCAGATGTTTTTTTGGTTAGCCCTGAAAAGAAATTGCTCCAATAAGAAACTCCAGAATAAGCAAATGCATCAGCATAATGTATCCAGTTCTGTGAAAATCCATTAGAAAAATCATCGTAAAAGAAATATGTTGGTGTGAATAGTATTGCCTCGAGCATTGATGTTGGTATAACTAAATTATTTGTATTCAAAACAAACCTTAAAACTTCTGGGTTCGGGGAAGATGCATATGTTGGTTTCCAAATTACTTCAAAAGGTATCACAGAAAGTCCTGGAAGATATATGGTTTGTGTTGAAAACAGTGATGTTTCCTCATAGGATTGCAATATAACGCTAATTGGTTTAGTTCCCAAGTTTCTGACTATTCCTGATATTATATAATAATTATTCAACGTAGGATGATTTGAATTTAATGACAGATCCACTGAAAGAATTTCAGGTATTGAATAATTAAATTTGTATCTGAATGCGTTCAAAAAATTAATCATTAAAAGATTTCTAATATATTGTTTGGCACTGGGTGTTTGATAGTTCAATGGGTTGGATGAAAGTACATTTGGAGAATAGTAAGAAGTATGATTCTGAATTAAACCCAATATATTAGACCAATCATAAGGGAAGAATATTACATTTACATTAGAAATATTTTCAGTTATTGCCCTGCCTGCATAGATTGGTTGATTAAGTGGAGGATATTGCAGTCTGTCTAGAATGGCCAATCCTCTTGCATTATTATTTAATTGTATCACAGTTGATGTTGATGAATAATAATAAACAAATCCAATTCCCCTGGTTACATTTATTTCAAATTGATTTAGACCAGGATTTACATTGTTGTAGTTTAATCCAAACAACTGCCCTTGACCATGTGTGTTACTTGTACTTATACGATAAATATTTAAAGCATTGTAAAGTGTACCATTACCATAATTTTGAAATGCATTTCCAGAATTTTCTCCTAATATCAACAAATTGTAAGGATAATATGATGCATTTGGGTTATTTAAATAATTATAGATTGCCTGCGATAAAACATTTTGTGCCTGAGTGGATAAACCAAAGTTACCAGAATTGTTAAAATCAAGTATTACAAGATTATAATATGGGAATATCTTAACAAAGTTTATAAAATTATTTCCATTTTCTTGATAGTTAATGAACTTAAAGTTGATTTTCAAGTTATTTAATGTGTTCGCTAAAGCGGTATCATTGTCATTCCCTGTATGTAAATAAACAAACAGCACAGAATATATAACATTAATTTTTACATCTGTTATAGAATTGAACATATTATTGTTATAATTAACTTCTGGAGGATTATGGTACCAGTTTAAATATGTTGATATGGTGTATGAACCAGGAGATAGATTAGCTATCCATGTTGTGTTTACCACCTTTATATAACCATTACCTTGGGTTATATTACCAACCGTTATAAAATGCTGCATTCCTCCTATGGTATATTCCAATATAAGATTTTGATTACCAAATGGTCCAGGTGCCAAGTTCATAACATAAAATGATAGATTGACCTTTTGCAAAAATAATGGATTTGATGGAGACATTGAAAAATCAACTAATGCCAAATCATTTAATCCAGACCTTGATGATATATTTGACAGCCATAAAACCATTCTGTTCAATATAAAATAATCCTGATAAAGGTTCATCCTGGAAAATTCATAACCCACAAATATAAATCTACCATAATTGTATTTTCCATATACTACCGAAGGTTCATGGTATCCACTAATTGATGCTAATGGATATTCTATTCCATTTCCACCTTGTCCTGATTGTGGTGGACTATTATTTGAAAACAATATTACATATGAATTTAAACTGCTGTATTTTAAATATCCTGTATAATTTATAGGCATATATAATGTGTCTGAGGAAATCTTTGGTAAATTGTAATATTTTATAGTTGTATTAAAAATTGGAGTTTGTGATATGCTAGCACCATTACCAAACATACCATTAAAATCATTTAATGAAGAGCCTATCAAAAGTAATGCTCCATTCATCTTTGAAACATAATTTTCCAATATTGCCTTTTGCTGAGGTCCCAAACCGTGAGAAGAATATCCAGTTATCCAAATAACAAGATCATAACCATTCAAAGATATTGGTGTCAGGTATGATGGCAAGATAGCTGGGGTAAAATTGTAATCCATATATTGCATCATCTGGTAATAAATGTTAAATACTGAATATTGAGTATTGGTTAAATTATCCTCATCATCGACCATTAAAATTCTAGGCATAACGGTAAAATTTATGAAATTTCCATAAGCTGGAACAGCGGGAATTGGATCTGTTATATTTGCATATAGAGTATGGTTTCCCATAGCTGAATTATTTCCACCAACGTTAATCCATGGTATTACAAATGTGGATGATGTATAGGGCATTATCTGTTCTTTTATAGGATTACCCTCCCCCGTAGATATATTGGACCAAGAATTTGTCACATGATAATAATCCGATAATTTTAAATAGAAAGTTTCTAAATTTGGAGTGGGATTGTTAATGGATAGTATTATTAAATCTGTTGAACCATGAATAGGATCTGGCGAAGATAAACTTATTGATGTAATTCTCAAAGCCATGTTTGATTGTGATGTCATTTGAACACTTATATTTCCATAATAGGAAATATTTATATTGTTAAGAATTGCATTGATTTTAACGGTATAATTTCCTGGTGATATGCTTGAAAAAGTAGATTGAAAATAAAATGTCATCGGACTTAAATATGACATATTTTTATAAAATATATTCATTTTTGGTATTGTTATTTTAACTGTTGGAATTTGACCGCTTGGATTGTAAATTACATATGCCAATATCTTTCCATTAAAATTAACCAATGCTGGAAATGGCTGTGGAAAATACGATATTCCAATTATTTCAAGACTTTTCATATATCCTTGAATGACATCGTACCAAACAATCTGATTATTTAATTTGTCAATTAAATATAATGTTATAGAACTTTGTGGCCCAATATTTTTTATTCCATTCCACCATGAGTAATATGTGAAATGCATCCCTGGAGAGAAATAATAACTATTTATTTGTTCATAAATTAATGGATTTGACAATAAATACGTTACTCTATTGGTGGGATTTAAAATAAATATTAATAATTCGGTTGTTTTTGCGTTTAATGATTCCCCACCTACATTATAAATTATTATTTTAAATGTTCCATTTTGATAATAATAATATTGTGCTTTAAATGATGCATAAACTTGTGTTTGCGGGGGAGGCATAGTTGCAACATAATAAAATACAGAACTAAATAATGTTACAGTAATAGCCAACATTAATAAGGTACCTATAACTTCTGATACACCTTTTTCTCTCATATATTTTTTAATATCCATTTATTGTTATTTAAGACTTTTCATTTTACAAAATATTTTTATTTTGATTTACAATTTAAAAATAATGGTTGTTGGAGCTATTCTTTGTGGTGGTTATTCAAAAAGACTTCTTCCATTAACAAGAGATATTCCAAAAGTCTTGCTACCTTTAAAAAATGATTATACAATTTTAGATAAACAAATAAGAGATTTTAAAATTTCAGGAATCGATAATATATATTTATTAGTCGGATATAAAAAAGATAAAATAATAAAAAAAATTAAAAAAGATTATAATAATTCAGAAATAAAATTTTCAATAGAACCTAGGCCAATGGGTACCTTATTTGCTGTAAAAAATTTTTGGAAAGATGTTGAGGATGACATAATTGTAAAAAATGGGGACACCATCACATATTATAATATAAAAGATTTTTATGAATATTCAAAGAGTAATAATTACAAATCAACAATTACTGTTGGCCATATGAAATCGGCCTCAGGCGTTTTAGAATTAGAAAATAATAGGATAATCAACTTTATAGAGAAACCTGAATTAAATATATTTGTAAACACTGGTATGTATTATTTTTCAAACTCCATTAAAGATTTATTTTTCGAAAATTATGATAAAAAAAATTTAGAAGAAACAGTGTTTTTGAAATTAATAAAAGAAAATTTAATGTTTGCATATTCAGAATATTCTGAATGGTATCCCGTTGATAATCATAAAGACTATGAAGAGGTTAGAAAAATATATAAAGTTAGAAAGGACAGAGATTATGGATATATAGAAGGGAAAAAAAGTTATGGAAAAATATTTATAATGAAAAATAAAAATTTTAGAACCAACAAAAATTATATTTACGAAATTAAAAAAGGCATGTTGAGAAATGGAAAAGAATATAAAGAAAATGATAAAATCGTTGGAAAAGAATTAAATTTATTAGCGTTAAAAAACACTATTCTTGAATACTATATGCTCTAATAAATTTAATACCTAATTTATTTGCCATCTCTCCTTCAACATCTTCCCTATCACCAAATATTATAGAATTTTTTATATCTATATCAAAATCGATCACTGCTTTATAAATTAATCCTAATCCAGGCTTTCTACACTCACAATTTTCATCAGGCCTATGTGGGCATATGTATGTTGCATCGATCCTAATGCCCTTGTTTTTTAATAACTTTAATAATTCAGAATGAAAATGATAAAATTCCCTGTAATCAAAATATCCTCTCCTAATTCCAGATTGATTTGAAATGATTATTATTAAATATTTATCTTGATATTTTTTAATAATATCTAGATTTTTTTCTATTAATTTTAAATCTTCAATTTTATGACAGTAAGGACAATCAACATTTAATGTGTTATCTCTATCAACAAATAAGGCCTTTTGCATCTGAATATAAATGAAAATATTTATTTATGAATTTTATCATTTAAAACATATGGATATTGAGGATTACTTGAATAACCATTGTAACGTAATTTTAAATATAGAGAAAGAAAAAATTTTGAAAATTTCTGAGGAAATAATAAATGCATATAGAAATAATAAAAAGGTAATTATATTTGGTAATGGTGGAAGTGCTGCAGATGCTCAACATTTTGCTGCAGAATTAGTTGGTAAATTTGAAAAGGACAGAAAACCTTTGCCTGCATTGGCTTTACATTGCAATACATCCACTGTTACTGCAATAGGAAATGACTACGGTTATGAATACACATTTGATAGACAAATAGAGGCCTTTGCAAATAGTGGTGATGTGATTATTGCATTAAGTACATCAGGAAATTCGAAAAACGTTTTAAGAGGAATTGAAAAGGCTAAAGATTTAGGTTGCATTGTTATAGGAATTACAGGCAGAAGTGGAGGAAAAATGAAAGATTTAATAGAAGAGAAATATTTAATAAGACTAAACTCTGATATTACTTCACACATACAAGAAGCGACAATCACAATCTTGCACATTATTGCAAAAATTGTTGAATCCAATTTATTCAAATAAAATTTATATATAACAACATAATAATATTTGAAGATGAATAATTTCAAAATCATTTTAACTAAAACTCCTCTAAGAATTACATTCACTGGAGGAGGTACAGATATACCGGAATATTATAGAAAATATGGACCGGGTGCAGTTATTTCTGCTACAATTAACAAATATATCTATGTGATCATAGCTAACAACTTTTACAGGGATGAATTCAGGATAAGTTATTCGATTACTGAAAATGCAATAAAAAATATTGATGAAATTAAACATCCTACTGTTAGGGAATCATTGAAGCTGTTGGATATAAAGGCGGGATTACAAATAATAAGCATAACTGAAATACCATCACATGGAACCGGCCTGGGATCTAGCAGTTCATTCCTAGTAGGTTTATTAAATGCATTACATACATGGAAGGGTGAAATTTATTCTCCGGAAGAATTAGCTAAAGAAGCTGTTAAAATTGAGAGAGAAATCTTAAAGGAACCAGGCGGAAAACAAGATCAGTATATTGCAGCTTTTGGAGGTTTTAGGTTTATGGAATTTTTTCCCGATGAAAATGTATCTGTTGTTCATACATTACCAAAATTGGAAGATAGGAAATTGTTGAATGAACATTTATTATTGTTTTTTACTGGAAGGGAAAGACTTAGCTCGAATATTCACGAAGATATGAAAATGAATATAGAAAATAAAATTGAATACTATAATGAATTAAAAAAACTTGCATATAAAACACATGAATATTTATCAAAAGGAAAATGGTACGAATTGGGATATTTGCTGGATGAAAATTGGAATTTAAAGAAAAATTTGTCCAAATCCATAAGCGATGATTTTATTGATAAATTATATGAAAAAGCAAAAAAAGCAGGAGCAATAGGTGGTAAAATAATCGGGGCTGGTGGTGGGGGATTTCTACTATTATTTGCTCCTCCCGAAAAACATAATGATATAAGAAAAGAATTGAATTTGAGGGAAGAACCATTCAAATTTGAACCATTTGGAAGTAGAATTTCATACATGGAGGGTATTTAATGAAAATATATTTATATATTTCAAATTTTATAAGAAAATTTATATCTTTGATTAAACGTGACTACATTTTCGATTTTTTGATAATAATTTACATAATAATTTCAATCTATTGGTCTTACATATCATTGTTAAAATACTATTCATTAAATGATTCAGTATGGGATTTAGGTGTGGCATATTTAACTGGCATGGAATTTTTAAAAAATCCTTTTGATATTAATAATTTAATTTTTCATCCAATATTATTTTTAATATTTCCAATATTTTTAAATCATAGCATGGTAGATATAATAATTTTTCAAAACTTTTCTGTCTTATTTGGTAGCCTAGTTTTATATTTCATATCAAAAGAAATATTAAAAAATAGATTACAATCCTTTTTAATTTCACTGGTCTATTTATTTTATCCTCCTTTGACAGGAATATTTTGGTTTGATTTTCATTACCAAGCATTTTTTATACCATTTTATTTACTTGGCTACTACTTTTTCATCAAAAAGATGTATAAAACCTCAATATTCTTCTTTATATTTGGTGGGGAATCTAGATTTCCCTATATTTTATTGATCAGTCTTACAGGGTTTATATTCCTATCAGAAGAATATGTAAAAATGATCACAAAGAGAGAGTTTTCAAGAGAAAAATTGATCTATTCTTTAATATTATTCCTAATTTCCTTGTCAATTTTATTGATCTCCTACGTTGCAATAAAAATATACTTTGGTGGTGGAAATTTATTAAGCGTATTGCAATCGCAAGCTCATTATAGCGGTGTAAACAATTCTGTCTTAGATTATAGGATCTTTATGATTTTCATAATACTTTTTCCATTGCTTGGTTTTCCATTGTTATCTAAAAGATTTTTATTACTATACCTTCCATTTTTATATATAACATTATATATTAGTTTTTGGGGAGTTATATTTCCTGGATTTTTAGAAAGACAATACTCACCCCTTTATACACCATTTTTGTTTTTGGCAACAATAGAAGTATTAAATGAATTTATAAAAGAAAATAATAAAATAGTTTATATCAAAAAGATTGATTTATCACCGTTGTTTGAAAATAAAACTAAAATTACTGCACTTATGTTAATATTGACAATTTTACTAGGACTCGTTTACCAACCATGGGGACCATTTAATGATGAATCATTGGCATCATTCAATGTTAGCCATAATCTAAATCCGGATTATGAAAAATATAACGCATTGATGAATATTATAAAATTAATACCAGACAATGCCTGGTTATTGGTCCAAAATAATTTGCCTGAAGCTTATTTAAGAATAAATAATCCCGATGATGTTTTTGTTCCGGGATTTGTAATTTTTTCAAAAAATTTTACTTACAACAATGAATATGTATTAATCAATAATTATTGGATGAAAATGAATTTTACATATGTTCTAATGGATATCGATTCATTAACATATTATATCAATTACATTTTAAATTCAACGACAATGTACGAAATTTCGAATAAATTGTTTTATAGCAATCACTATGGAATAATTGCAGAATATGATGGTATTGTTCTTTTAAAAGAAAATTATTATGGAAATGTATTGATTTATAAACCAATATTTTATAATATAAATATCAATAAAAATTTTTCCAGCTCAATATTTATTTATAATCTTAATTTAACCCCGGGAATTTACAAAATTGAATTAACTGGCCATTTTTATAATAGATCGAGCATTACCATAAGTAATTCTTTAAATAGTACAAAATTAACAAATTGTACTTTTAATAGCTCAGAAAAGGAGGATTTCTTGATTAGAATTAATTCTTTTGTTTCCTCCGGATCAATTGAAATTAATAATACAAAAGATTCATATTTAGAAAATTTTACCATCGAGGAAATACAACCAATAGTTTACCACAACGAAACTATTGACCCTGGCCTAATTTCTTTGAATTTTCAACAAGAATATTCAATAAATCAACAAGTTCAGAATTATTCCCAACAAGCTTCCTCAGATTCTCCTCGTAGGGTAAAATATTAAAATTTTGTGGTATATTTTTTAAAAGATTTTTAACATCATTTATCAAACTAATTCTACCTCTTGTTATTGAATGTATAAAATTTAACGTCTCTATTGCGTTTGGGAAATCTTTAATTGTTATATATCCATTTAATATTTTTTTAAGAATTACTAATAAATCTGTGAATTCAAATTCTGATGGCTCTGACGATTTTAATGTTTTCAGTGCTTCGTCTAAATATTTTTTTGCTTGATCAAAAGCCCCCTTTGATATTGCTACCTTAGCAAGCTTTTCGTTTTCTACTGCGTAATCAAGGGGGCTCATGAGAATGGCCATTTAATCACCTAACTGCTATTTAATATATAAACTTTCCAAATTGTACAACTCATAATTCTATATCTTGGTATAAAAATTCTTTTATTATCTTTGAGACTTCCTTTGGAGATTCGCGATGTATAGCATGCCCAGAGTTTATGATTTTAATATTACAACTTTTATAAATTTTCTGTAAATCTTCAATTATCCTTGGACCGAATATAATGTCTTGATTTCCAATTATTGCTAAACATGGTATATCTATTTTCTTATCCCTGATATCAAAATTTATTAAACTAGATGCAATTTCCGCAAGTCTTGAGGGCTCGAATGGATGTTCATTATTATATTTTAAAATCTCAGCCTTATGTTTTTGATAAAATTCTTGAGAAAAAGTTGTTGATGCACCTCCATCTTCAGCATTAAACCATGTCATTACAACGTTCATTGCAACTTCATCTATCACAACACCGGGTGATAAAAGAATTAATTTTTCAACCTCATTTTTATATTTATATGCCATATTTTGTGCAATTAAAGATCCTAAACTCAAACCTATTAAAATATACTTTTCATATTTCAAGTATGCCATTAGATCGTGAAATATTTTTGCAATATCATCCAAATCTCCATCTATGTCATCACTTTGTCCATGATTTGGCAAATCAGGTATAATTATTGAAAATCCATCAAGATCTTTGGCTATTTCAAACATAGATTCATGTGATCCTCCTAATCCATGCAACAATAAAATTGGAAAACCTTTACCATATATTTCATGAAAAATAGAACCTTTAAAAGATTTAAAAAACATTTTATTCCTCCGACAATCTCATCTTGAATTCAAACAGTTCATCGAGATCCATGTCTGTTATATCAACAAGGAAGAGTGTCAATGCTGCTCCAACAAACATTGTTATTCCGAATATCTGTAAAACAGGTGCGGTATCCCTTCCAAGATAAGCAGTTCCTAGTCCTACGACAAATACACCTACAAGCGCACCTATTTTACCCATCATGCTCGCAAAACCATAAGCAGATCCTCTAAATTCTGTTTTTGCAAGTTCCGCTGGAAAAATACCTGTGGTAGTACCAACAAAACCGTTGAAGAATTCTATCATTACACCTATCATAATGAATATGTAAATGTTTTCAAATCCATAAGGAATTAATAAGAAAAATATGCCCATCCCCACATAACCTATTATCTGGATTATTTTTCTTCCTGTACTGTCTATTATGAATGTTACAAGTGTTGCGCTTAAAAGCAAAACCAATAAAAATATACTGTCATAAAGTGCATTAACTTGATTTGGTACCTGAGATGTTCCATAAACTTTTAAAATTATAGTTGGAATAAATAGAGATGCTCCAAATACGGTCATATCAAAAATAAACCAGAGTACTGAATTTAAAATTGTGAATTTGCCTCCAAGTCCGGTGAACATTTCCTTTGCAATTTCAGTTCCAACAATTTTTCCTTTGACATTTTCCCATCTTTGTGATTCTGGCATTTGATATCTCATTATTAATACGATTATTGCGGGAATTACTCCCAAACCTAACATTAATCTCCAGCCAAGGTCAGGTGGAATTATAGGGTATAACTCAAATATAATCCAAGATATAAGGACCGATGTGAATGAACCTGAGATAAAGGCGACATTTGCAAATGCTAAATATCTTCCCCTAAATTCCTTTGGTGCAATTTCTGCTATATATGAATTTGAAACTGGATAATCCGCACCTATTGCAATTCCCATGAATAATCTTGATATCACAATAATCCATGGATTTGAAGTTAAAACTTGAAGGACACCAAAAATGATATACCCCAAAAGATCATAGATATATATTGTTCTTCTTCCGAATAGATCTGTTAAAAAGCCTGCACCTATAGTACCTATTATAGTTCCTAAAATTACTGCTCCAAGAACCAAGGTCTGAAATAAATTGGAAAAATTAAGAATTGGAAACATGTATAATGCAGCTAATGAAATTACACTTAATTCATAACCATCCAAAAAGAGACCAGCACCAGCCATGAACAGTAATTTTACCGTCGAAAATGTTTTACCAGCTATTTCTATTTTAGCCATTCATGCCACCGTCTAATTATAACAAAATTTAAACTTAAATAGTTTTTGGATTTTTTTGATAATTAGAGTGTTTGTAAATAATTTTTTAAAAAATTGTGATTTTTATAAATATATTAATCAAATTTAAAAACATTATTTTATTAGAAATATAATAATAAAAAAATTAAAAAAATTTTTAATTTGAAAACATATGATAAATTTAAATGCACAAATTTAACGATGTTGAAAATTATGATAATCAAAAACCTTTATTAGGTGATGTTAATTTTTCTATATCAATGCAAGCTGCCCCTATAAGTATAGAAAACATCGAAAACATAATTAAAAACAAGGAAAACAAAATAATTTTAATCAAGGGGCAGGACGGTATAGGTAAAACGTATATTACATTGAAGATTTTAAAAAAGTACAATTTTGAATATAAATATTACAGCATAACAAAACCTGAAGAAAAATATCAAAAATTGATTGAGATATTGGATTTAAAAGAATCTTTAAACAAATATATTAAAGTTGCATATGCGATTTCTCCAGATAAATCTGAAAGTTCATCAAACTTAATAAATTTATTAATAATGACAAAATTTGATGAATTAAAAAACGATGAAAATTTCATTTTTGTAATGGACGACCTAGATAAAATGGATAAAGACCTGATAGGATTATTTTTCAACATAGCAAGTAAATTTTTAAAAGAAAATGCGAAAGCAAGAATAGTTGGAATTTACAATCCAGACACAAAAAATGACGAATTGTTTAATGTTATTAGCATTTTAAAAAGCTTAGGGGCTATTGAATTATCACTTTCATCATTGGATTTAGATGATTTTAAAAAAATAATAGAAGAAAATGGATACACATTACCTCCAAAGATTATTTCTTTTATTTATGAAAAATCTGGGGGTAAAATAAAAATTGCTATGGATATAATAAAAACATTAGAAAAATCAAATTACATAGTAGAGAAAATTTTTGTAAGACCTGTTACAGATAATATATTAAATGAAATTAAAAAGCTGTTAGAAATACCCATTAATTTGGATGAGATTTTTGAAATGGTTAAAGATAAGGAATTACTTATCCTTCTTTATCTTTCAATATTAAATGAGAGAATTGATCCTATAGAATTAATGAATATGATGAAAATAAATGAAGATGAATTTATAGATGCCCTCGATGATCTAATAAAAAAGGGATTAATATTTGAATCGACTGATGGAATAGAATTAAAAAGAAAAGATTTAGTAGGCATAATAGAAAAGTCATTCTCATCGCTAAGGATAAGGGACGTGCGATTAAAAATTGCCAGCTATTATGAAAAAAATGGCAGATATTTTGAAGCTGGTATTAACTATTATTATGCAAAGAATAATGATAAAGCATTTGAATATTTAAAGAAAGTAGGACTTGAATTTCTAAAAGAAAATAATACCACAAAAGCCCTTCAATCATTATCTATAGCTTATGAAATAAATAAAGATGATAAAGAAGTTGCTTTGAATTACTTAAAGTTACTAATATCACAAGAAGATTATCAAAGGGCATTAAATGTTGTAAATGATCTTTACAATAAATTTCCTGATGATGTTGAAGTAAATATATTATTTGCCTCTGTAATGTTTAGGATGAATAACCCTGCCACATCAATAGAAGTATATTCAAAGTTAGAAGAATTAAATTTGGATGATTTTTATAAAGAATTGGTATATATTGGATTAGCTGAAAATTATTTGGCATTATATGATCTAGATCTCGCAGAGGATTATTTAAAAAAGGCTCAAGAAATAGCTGAAAAATTAAAAGATTATGATAGATTGCAGAAAATATTTAGATTGCTGGGTCAAATTTATACGGAAAAAGAGGATATAATGAAGGCATTAGAATACCTGGGGATGGCTGAAAAGATAAATGAAAATTTAGGAAATTACAATAATTTGTTGGAAACATATATTAGGATAGCAAAAATCTATTCAGAAATAGATCTTAAAAAAGCTATGGAATATTATAACAAAATCCAATCCATATCTGAGAAACTTTGGATACCACATCATTTACAGAATTTATATCTGAATATGTCAATAATTTATTGGTATCAAGGTAAGGTAAATGATGCCTTATATTTATTTAGGAAAGGTTATGGAGTTGCTATTCTTGAGGGAAACTATGATCCGGCGATAATAGCGGCAATAAACTTTTCAGATATATTTATAAAGACTGCAAACGTTGTTGAAGCTGAAAATTATATTAAACAATCTCTAGATATCAGTAATAAAAACAATAAAAAAATATATTCTATAGAATTGAATTTATTATTGAAGATTATCGAATTAATAAAGGGAAATAACATTGAAGATATTCCTGAATTAGATATTATTGTGAATAGTGGTCTTACACAATACATAGATTTTGGATATATTTCAAAGGCAAAATTTGAACTGTTCAGGGGTAATCTAAAAAATGCAGTTGAAAATTACAAATTTTTTTATGAATCCAAAAGAGGAGGTATAATAAAATCATCTGATTTGATAGATTTTATGGATTTTCTTGAATTATACTTTGAATTGTTAATTCTGGAAAATAAAAATGTGAATGATGAATTTATGAATATATATAATGAAATTAAAAATAATGAATTAATTAAAAGTATGGACTTATTGGTTTGGAGATTCAATATTCTAGATTCAATAATATCGTTCATAAAGAATAGGAATATTAATATTAAAGAGAAGATAAATGAATATATTAAAAATATTGAAAGAGAAAATTTGTGGTTATTACTGTTGAGATATTATACAATAATATATATTCTTACTGATGATAAGGATTTTGAAGATAAATTAAAAAACATTTTAAAAAATATGAATTTTGAAGGATTAAGAAAAAGCTATGAAAAAATGTTAGGAGATAAGGCACAAAATATTGTACAAAAAAATTAAATAAATTATAAGATATTCATATTCTTCAAAAATTGAATAGGTTGAGATGAATGTTTGATTTAGCAGATTATTTGGCTAAATATGAAAGAAGCGTCAGAAAATTAATTGAGGAAAAAAAGGTCGAAGAAGCAAAGAAAAATCTTGATGAAATCTTGAGAATAATAATATCAAGCCAATTTTTAGATTCAGAGATAGATAAATTATTAGTCATACTGAATAAATTGCATGGAGATTATATGATGATCGAAGATTATGAAAGAGCATTTGTCCCTTTGTATTTAATATACAGATATTCTGGTGGTAAATATCCAATCGTCCAGGATATTAAAAATTTTTTAAAAAACCTACCATTGGGATTCAATGTTTCCACATTTGAAAGTCAGATTAATGAAATGGTTGGAGATAACTGGGAAATTAAAGAGTTAATGGAAATTTTAAAGAAAAATTTTGAAAGAATTAAGAGAGAAAATGTCATTTAAATATAAATATAGAATTTCATGGGTTGATACAGATGCATTAGGAGTAATGCATTTCTCTAACTTTTTTAGAATATGTGAAAGGACAGAAGAAGAATTTAGAATTTTTTATAAATTAAATACGCCAGGAATATCATTCCCCAGAGTACATGCTGAATGTAATTACAAATATCCATTAAGATTCTTGGAAATAGCTGAAATTACAATGGATATTAAAGAAATTGGTAAAAAACACATTAAAATGGAATTTCAAATTTTTAATGAAACAAAAAATAGACTTTCTGCCTTTGGAAACATTGTAATAGTTGCAATAAATGATAAGTTTGAACCCATTGAAATTCCAGATTGGTATATAAATAAAATAAAAGAGATCATGGAAAAATTTTAATTTATTTATATTTTTATTATTTTTGTGATAATTATAATTGTTGGAATGCCTGGAGCTGGAAAGGATGAATTTGTAAAAAAGGCTAAAGAAATGGGAATGGAAATAGTTAGTATGGGAGATATTGTCAGGGAATATACAAAATTAAAAGGTTTGGATCTCAATAATCAAAATGTAGGTAAAATTGCAAATGAAGAAAGAAAAATACATGGAATGGATGTTTGGGCTAAAAGAACAGTGGAAAAAATAAAGGATAAAAAGGATATTGTAATTAATGGTGTGAGAAATAAAGAAGAAATAGAATATTTTAAAAAACATTTTGGAAACAATATTAAAGTAGTGGCCATTCTATCTTCTGAAAGCGATAGATTTGAAAGAATAAAAAAAAGGGGCAGGGAGGATGATGCAAAAACGCTAAATGAATTTAAAGAGAGGGAAGAGAGAGAATTAAATTGGGGATTAGGAAGTGTCATAGCAATGGCCGACCTATTTATAATAAATGACGGTACTTTAGAGGATTTTAGAAAAAAGGTAGAGGATCTTCTATATTCTCTTAAAAATAAATGACTCCTCTCTGTCTTGCAATATAATTTCATTTTCATTAATTTCATACTTTATTGAAGAACCTGGCAAAAGAAGAAGCGGTATTATGCCCTCTACCCATTTTACATGTTCTTCATTTTTTACATTTCTTTCATTTTCTCTTTTAATCAATTTATATGAATTGTTCAAATACCAAACTTCTTTAAAATTAAATTCGAATATCATGGATTCTGTTTCAAGTGCTCCTAAACTTTCATGTTTTCTATGTGAAATCCACCATTTTTCAGATTCCCATCTCACATATCGATTTTCTCTCCATATTAAAATAGCATCACAATATGGACAGACATGAACTTTTTCACCTTCGTAATGTTTCTGTTCTAGTAAACAAACTGGGCATTTCATTTCATTATCCCTTCAATTACCTTTAATGCAATTTTTGTCTCTTTTACATCATGAACCCTCAGTATATCAACACCCTTAAAAACTGCAAACATTGCTGATGCTATGGATGGAATGAGTCTTTCTTCAACATTTAAACCAGTTAATTTACCCAAGAAACTTTTCCTGGAAAGACCCAAAGTGATCGGTACTCCTAAACTTTTGTATATTTCCAAGTGTTTTAAAATTGCAATATTGTGTTCCAGATTTTTTCCAAATCCAATACCGGGATCAACGGAAATCTGATCAATCTTTATCCCCTCATTTATTGCATACCTAATTCTTTCTTTTAAAAATGATAATGTTTCTGATAATACATCATTGTATGTGGGATTTTCCTGCATGTTTTCTGGATTTCCCTTCATATGCATTATTATTATTCCAGCACTGTATCTTTTTATTATTTCTGCCATTCCCTCTTTTCTTAAACCATAAATATCATTGATTATCTGGGCTCCATGTTCTAAAACAAATTCTGCAACTTTACTTTTATATGTATCAACTGAGATCGGAATTCCTGTTGATACTGCATCATCAATTACATTTTTTAATCTATTTATTTCTGTGTCAGCATCAATTGATTTCGATCCAGGCCTAGAACTCTCTGCACCTATATCTATTATATCAGCTCCCTCATCGACCATTTCTTTAATTCTCTTAATTGCATTTTCTTTTTCAAAATATTCTCCTCCATCATAAAATGAATCTGGTGTTATGTTCAAAATACCCATAACTTTAACATTCTTAATTTCTATAGATTTATCTTTCATTTTCCATTTCTTAAACTTTAAATTATAATTGTAAATGGATTCATTAATTAATTCTGAAATTTCCCTCCCATGAAATGGCTGAATATACATCTTTTTAGCTAAAAAGTCGAATTGTTTTAAAGTCCCGAATAGCAGTGCATCTGAATATTCGGTTTTTAATGAAACGACATTCCATGACAATGCACAATCCATTCCTAGACTTAATGCTTCCTGTTTCAATATTATGGCATCTTTTAATGGTACCTTTTCTATTTTTAATAAATAAAATTTTGATTTTGAATGCATGATTTCAATTCCTTCATTCGCAACACCAATCTTTTTCATTTCTTCTTTTATTTCATCATCTTCGAGTTCGATAACATAAACATTATCTAACATGATAAAAATTAAGTAATTGTTTTACAAAATATTTTTTAAAAAAAAATTAAATTATAAAAATAATTTATTTTTAATTCGTTCATAATTTTTGATTAATTTTTTTGCTTTTTTAATTGTTCCAGTAGTTTTTATTGTTATAATATTATATTCTTTAGCTAAATTTAATAATTTTTCCTTTAATTTATGATTTATACGCAAAATTAAGAATTTGTTTTCCCTATAAACTATCTTAACATTCATATTAGATTTAACATTTATATGCCTTAAGAATGAATTAAAATTTGGCGTTTCATATAATATTATGTATCTTTTTCTTCCTATTTTATCTTTTACAACCATTTTAAAGTATATGAAAAATTATTTATTTAAATATTCCTTTTTGGTATAAAAGGTGATATTGATGAATTTATATGAATTTCAAGGAAAAGAATTATTTAAAAAATATGGGATTCCGGTTCCTGATGGATATGTAATTAGCAAACCTGAGGAAATTGGAGATAATATTTTTCCAGCAGCATTAAAAGCTCAGGTTTTAGTTGGTGGAAGAGGAAAGGCTGGTGGAATTAAATTTGCCAACAACAAGGAAGAAGCAATCAATCTCGCAAAAGACCTGTTTTCTCAAACAATAAAAAATAGTAAGGTTAAATATATTTTAATTGAAAGGAAATTAAATATTGATAAAGAATTGTATGTTTCAATTACCATAGATAGAAGCAAAAGGAGGCCATTGATAATGGCAAGTAATGAGGGTGGAGTTGAAATTGAGAGCGTTGCAGAGGAAAAAATATTTATGAAGCATGTAGATCCAATTCATGGATATTACCCATATATATCAAAGATTTTAACGAAAAAATTGGGATTAAAAGATAATCTTGCGAAGCAATTTTCAGATCTTTTGAGTAAGATGTATAAATTATTTGAAGAATACGATGCAGAGCTTGTGGAAATAAATCCTTTAGTTATAACAAAAGAGGGAAATTTGATAGCTGCAGATGCAAAAGTGATAATTGATAGCGATTCAATGTTTAGACATCCAGATATTCCAATTAATTTGGACGATTTAACAGAATTGGAAAAAATTGCAAGAGAGGCAAACTATTCCTTTGTAGAATTGGATGGAGATATTGGTGTATTAGCAAATGGAGCAGGATTGACAATGGCCACATTGGATTCTCTTCTTTTACATGGTCTTAAACCTAGAAATTTCTTGGATTTGGGTGGAACGGATAACGTCGATATCGTTAAAAATGCATTTCCTCTTGTTTTAAAAGCAAATCCTAAAATAATATTTGTAAACATATTTGGTGGTGTTACTAAATGCGACACTGTAGCTCAAGGTATAGTAATGGCCAAGAAAGAATTTAATATAAATATTCCAATTGTGGTAAGGCTGAGTGGAGTACATGAGGAAGAGGGAAGACAAATACTAAAGGAAAATGGCATAGATGCATTTTCAAATATGCCAGATAGTGTTAAGAAGGTATCTGAAATATATAATAGCATTATTAAGGGGTGAAAAAAATGGTCTATATTAAGAAGGATACAAAAATAATTGTGCAAGGAATTACTGGTCATCAGGCTTCATTCCATAGTAATGAAATGATAAAATTTGGAGCAAATGTTGTTGGTGGAGTTTCACCGGGGAAAGGTGGTACAAAGGTAAATGGAGTACCTGTTTTTGATTCTGTCGAAGAAACCCTTCATTTAGAACCTGAAGCCACCATGATATCGGTACCTGCCCCTTATGTGAAAGATGCATTTTATGAAGCATTAGACCATGGCATTAAAATAATTTACATTCTAACAGAGCATGTTCCTGTACACGATTCTATGGAAATGATAAATGATGCAAAACTTAAAAATACAATAGTTATTGGACCAAATGGACCGGGAATTACCGTAGTTCATGAAAAAACAAAAATTGGCATTATGCCAAATCACATATTTAGAAAAGGAAACATTGCGGTTATCTCCAGGTCTGGTACACTTACGTATGAAATTGTAAAATCAATAACGGATGCTGGAATGGGTGAAAGTTCTGTAATAGGTCTAGGTGGAGATGCTATAGTTGGATTAAGCTTTGTGGATGTACTGTCAGAATTAAAGAAAGAGAGGCAGACAAAGGCAGTAGTGATGGTAGGAGAAATTGGTGGAACAGCTGAAGAAGAGGCTGCTGAATACATAAAGAATGAATTTAAAAAGCCTGTTGTTGCTTACATAGCTGGTAGAAGTGCACCACCTGGAAAAAGGATGGGACATGCAGGAGCAATAATTACAAGAGGGAAGGGAACTGCAGAATCAAAAATAAAAACATTAAACGAGGCAGGAGTTGAAGTTGCAAATTATCCGCAAGACATTCCAGAGCTATTGAAGAAAAAATTGGAAAAATAGGCAGGGGTATCCGAGCCTGGCCAAAGGAGCGGGACTTAAGATCCCGTGTTGTAGGACTTCGAGGGTTCAAATCCCTCCCCCTGCATAGTATTTTTATATTTTGGATAATCAACAGAGAAAACTTTTATATTAAAATAATAATAAGACATTTGTATGACAGATATTATAAACAGATTTCAGAATTATTTGATGGGAGAGAAAAAAAGTAAGAATACGGTTAAAACATACATTTCATTGGTAAAAGAATTTTTGGAATTTACAAATGGTAAAGATATTGGAAAAATTACCATTGAAGATATTGAAAATTATAAGGAATATCTATCAATTAACAAAAACATGAGCAAGCAATCCATATATTTATCCATGAAAGCATTGCAATCATTTTTTAAATTTATGAAAAGAAATGATTTAACTAAATTAAATACCCCTAAAAGATCAAAGAAGTTACCTTCCTATTTAAATGAAATGGAGATGTCCGCAATATTGGAAAAATCAAAATCAAATTTTAGGGATTATGTAATTTTGATGACTTTAGCATATACAGGATTAAGAGTAAGTGAACTTGTTTCTTTAAATATAGAAGACATAGATTTTTATGATAACATAATACATATAAAATCAGGAAAGGGGGATAAGGATAGAATTGTAATAATTGATCCAAAGGTAATAGAATTAATAAAAGAATATTTGAAAAATGAAAAGAGGTTTTCCGGACCTTTGTTTATAAGTAAGAAAAAAATGAGGATTACATCAACACATATAGAGAGGATCGTTAAAAAATATGTTAAGCTGGCTGGAATAACGAAAAAAGTTACACCACACACATTTAGGCATACATTTGCCACTACCTTACTTAAAAACGGTGCAGACATAAGATTTATACAACAACTGTTAGGCCATTCCAGTATTTCAACTACACAGATATATACCCATGTGGATGAAAATTCACTAAAGGAAATATACATGAAAACAAGGCCAAAATATTTATAAATTTAATGATTTGATATATTCTTCTAGGTCAAACTTTAAAAATATTAAAAATAATCCTGTTACAATTAAACCGAATATCAATGACAAAATAATTGTACTTTCAGTAATTTGATTATAACATTCCTTAAAATTTTTTGATATGAATTTTTGGTATATCACATAATTTCTCAAAAACATTATAATAGATCCTATCAGGAATATTAAAAAAACTATTATTAAAATTACATCTATTAATATAACCGAATAATAAATGTTTTTAAAATTTCCCATATATTCATAATAACTTAACATAGAAATTAAATATATTAATGATGCAATTTTTAATGTAGTTAAAATTAAAAAAATTAAAAGAGATATTAAAGAAAAACTGAACGCAATGGATGCATTAATATATATTTTTTTATACTTCTCATCTAATAAATTTGAATTTTCTAATTTCTCCTTTTTATTTTCTTCTAATTCCCTCTTATCTGATTCCATTTCAACATTATCAGAAAATCTATACCCGCATTTAAAGCAGAATATAGCATTATCTGGATTTTCAGTACCACACACAGGGCATTTTACCATAAATTTATAAATATCAATAAATTATTTTAATATTTTGTGATTTAGATCTTCTAATCGATAAAGTTAAATATCAATGTAATTTAATAAATTAACAATGAATGATGATGAAAATAATATTGACGAGGAATCTATAGAGGAAAATATTGAAAGGGTACCTCTGCCAAAAAAAGAGAATGGTGAAATGTTTGGGATTGTAGATAAAATGCTAGGTGCTGCTAGAATGATTGTAATGTGTGAAGATGGAAAATCAAGACAGTGTAGAGTCCCTGGGAAAATTAAGAAGAGGATATGGATAAAAGAGGGAGATTTAGTAATTGTAAAACCCTGGGATTTTCAGGATGAAAAAGGAGATATTGTATATAGATACACACCAACACAGGTATATTGGTTAAGTAAAAATAAAAAATTACCGGAGATTTTAGATGTTCTCGGAAAAGGAGGATATTAATTACGACGAGGCTTTTAATTTTGTTCGAGATAGAATTAAATTTGAGAGAATTGAGAATGACTATGATAAATTAAAGGTAGAGAATGACGTATTTGACAGAAAAACTGTAATGAATATATATTATTTAATGACACATGACTATATAGATTTAATAGATTTTCCCATAAAAATTGGTAAGGAGGCTAATATTTTTAGGGCCAAGAAAGGAAGGAGATACTATGCCTTAAAAATTTATAGGATTTCCACATCTACATTTAATTCGATGATAAAATATATGGAGGGTGACTATAGATTTCAATCCATAAAAAGGAACAAGCTAGGATTAATTTATGTTTGGACACAAAAGGAATTTAGAAATTTAACTGAATGCTACAATAATGGTGTTATAGTACCAAAACCTATAATTTTTAAGGGAAACACTTTGCTGATGCAATATCTAGGAACTTCTAAAACGATTTCTCCAATTTTAAAGGACTACAGGGGTGAAAATTTATATGAAATATATGAACAAATTAAAAATAACATTTTTAATATGGTAAATAAGGCACATCTAGTTCATGGAGATTTGAGCGAATATAATATAGTAATAGATAAGAATAAAGCATATTTTATAGATGTTTCTCAGGCATTGCCAATTAACCACCCGTTGGCAATTGAATTATTGAATAAAGATATTAAGAATATAGTAAAATTTTTTAATAGAAAAGGTCTTAAAATAGATGAAAATGATATAAAAAATAACATTCAATGGGGGATATTTAAATGAGATATCAGACTGTTCCAAAAAATAGAATTGGTGTATTGATTGGAACAAAAGGAGAAATTAAAGAATTGATAGAAAAAAAGGCAAACGTAAAATTGTACATAGATTCCCATAGTGGTGATGTTGAAATAGATGATTCAAATGCGGACGCTTTGATGTCTTTAAAGGCAGAAATGGTTGTAAGGGCAATAGCTAGAGGATTTTCGCCACAAAGAGCATTCAAAATATGGGAAGAGGATGTCTACTTTGAAACCATAAACTTAAAGGAATACTATAAGAAGAATGAAAAGAGAATTAGAAATGCAAAGGCGAGAATAATAGGAGAAAATGGAAAAGCAAGAAAAACCATAGAAGAATTATCAGGAACTTATATTTCCGTATACGGACATTCCGTTTCAATAATCGGAACATATGAAGAAATTGAACTCGCAAGAAAATCAATAGAAATGTTATTACAGGGAAGCAAACATTCAACAATTTATAGATTCCTAAAGGAAAAGAGGGCAGAGCTTGTCTATAGATCCTTGGACTATTATTAAAATCCCTTGGAATTACCAAATTTAATTGATGTAGCAATCAGGTGTGATATTCGTATAGGTTCGGGTATTGTACCACTCTTTGTAAACATTTTTATCAATTTTTCAGCATCTTCCAAACTGATTCCATAGTATTGTAAGAAAATTTTTCCATTGTTAATTTTTAAATTTTCTTTCTCTGGAATATTTAAAATATAGTATCTTACATTCCAATCTAAGAAGTGTTTCATAAGTGCATTTTTAACATTTTCCATATTCGGTTCTTTTTTTGTTATGGCAATGAGTGGAATTCCCAAATTTTCGTATATTTTCTTAGAATCTACCACATTAAATCCACCGAATGTTAATCCATGTGTAAATATGCATTTTAATTGATCTTTATATCTTGATTTTATGGATTTTATAATTTTTTCAGTAGAATCTAAACCATCAATTTCAATGATTTTGTATACAAATCCATCAATGTATCCCGATGCTCTCATCACTGTACCCAGAATATGTGTATGTTTGCTATTCCTATTGAAAGGAAAATCATCAAACCCTATACATCTTACATTTTGTTTATACTGTGTAAGTTTCATTATTAGATATTTGAAAAATAAAAATAGAAATTTTTCTGATAAATTTTTAAATAACATTTTATTTTACACATCATGAATGCTTTGATTTTTTCAACAATGGATAACGCATCAATGAATGTTTTAAACCAAATGAAGGAATATTCCAGTCTAATAGAAAAAGGTGAATGTTGCAACAATGTTTATTATGAATTTGGAAATTTCTATATTTTTGTAATAAATGAAAATTTTTTGTATGCGAATAACATTGACGAAAGAATAAAATTTTCATCTAAAATTGATTTTGAAAATTATATTTTTATATCTAAACATAAGAGTGAAACGGGAATAAAATGTTTAACTGTACATCCATTTGGAAATTTTGGGAAAGCAGAAATGGGTGGAAAAGATTATGAATTAATTCCGGTAAATTCAAGATTATTGACCGGTTTACTATTAAAACTAAATGAATACAACACACTGAATAATTTTAATGTTAACTTTGAGGTAACCCATCATGGACCATATATTGATGGTAAGGGGTTTTTCATCGAAATTGGATCTTCTGATGAAGATTATAAAAATAAAGATGCGGGTAAAATATTGATGAAATCAATAATGGATGGATTAGAAACAAATGATAATATAATATCAATTGGTATAGGAGGTGGCCATTACGCTCCAAGATTTACAAAATTAGCAATAACAAAAAAGGTATCATTTGGACATATGGCACCAAAATATCATGCAAAGGACATAAACGAAAATCTATTGATCCAGATGTTCAAAAAAAGCAACGCTAGATATTTAATTATGGAAAAAAAGGATCTAAATTCTTCGGAAAGAAAAAGAATTTTGGATATTCTTTCAATTTATAAAGATTTTGAATTGCTGGATCCTGATTCTTTAGAAGAAAGATCTTGAATTCTGTTAACGACAATTTCCGATATATCCATAATTTTCATCTCTTCCATATTGAGTGTCCTTGCTGCATCTTCTAACATGCCAAGACAGAATGGACATGCAACTGCAACATTTTTGGCTTTTGATGATGCCTCCTTTATTCTTATGTGAGATATCGGTGTCTTTTCATTTACCTTGTACCAGTAATTTGCGCCACCTCCACCGCAACAAAAACTTTTATCCTTGGATCTGTCCATCTCATTCAATTCTACCGCTTTTTCTAAAATGAACCTTGGGGCTTCAAATTCATTATTTATTCTTCCCAAATAGCAGGGATCATGGTAGGTGAATATTTCATCATTTTTATTCAAAACTATTTTGTTTTCCTCGATGAGCTTCTTAATTATCTGTGTATGATGATATACCTCCAAACCTTCTATGAATTTTGAATATTCATTCTTAAATGTATTATATCCGTGCGGGCAGAGTGTTATTATTTTCTTTACATTGTATTTCTTGAACGTTTCAACGTTTTGCAAAACGAGTTCCTGAAATCTGCTTTCCTCTCCCAATCTTCTTGCAGATTCACCACAGCATACCTCCTCATCACCCAAAACTCCAAAACTTACATTTGCAGTTTTCAATATCTTAATAATACTCTCAGCAACATTTTTTGTTCTGTTATCAAAACTCGGCATACATCCAATCCATAACAAATATTCATCGTTATCAAATTTCTTAGATTTTTCAACCCATACATTCCTTTCATCTGGAGAATTACCCAAAGGATTTCTTGTATACGTTAAGTTATTTAAAAATTGTACCTGCAGCTTATCCAGTTTACTTTCCATGACCAGCGTTCTTCTCATTTCAAGAATGTAAGATTGTGGATCTATCAAAACTGGACACTCTTCCACGCAAGCTTGACATGTGGTACATGACCAAATAAATTGTTCTGAAAAAATTTCTGGTATTAGTTCTTTATTTTCACCAACAATCTTTTTTAAACTTTGGGTAGTCTTCCTTGGACTTAATTCTCTTCCGGCTGCAAAGGCCGGACATGCCCTTTCACATCTTCCGCAATTTGTACATGCAAGCGTCTCCAACCTTTGGATTGGTTTCAGATCTATTGCATTTTTTATTCCCACCTTCAATTCAACGTTCGGGTTTTCCATCAATTCTGTCAATAAAAATGGTGTTGTCATCTCTCCTCTAACCTTGTTAGGTTTGAATGCAATATACAATGGGGATAAAATAACGTGTGACAATTTGCTGTATAATGCGTAAATTAATGTTGCAAAAACCGTTGTAAAATGAACTGCCCATAATATCCTATAAATTTCTATTGCATCTGTTGTATTTGTAACATTAGACCAGAATAGTGAAAAGATGAACCCTATATATCTATACGAATTTTCATACCTTGACCATATTAATATATTATTTTCAATATAAATATTTAAGCCTTCCAAAAAGAATCCTTCCAATGCAATAATCAACAATAAAGATAATAAAACATAATCGTCCCATATTGTCTCTAATATAACCTTTTTCCTAATTCTCCTGTAGAATGCCATTAGGATTCCGGTAGTTAACATTAATCCACCGGTATCAGACCACAATTCAAACAACAGGTAAAATGGGCCTATCAAAATCCTATAACCGAAAAAATCATTTAAAATGTCTTGATCCAGGGCAACAAGGGCAGTTGAAATCGTCAATAAAATTAATCCATAAAATATCATAATATGCATTATTCCGGCATATCTGTCTCTCGTGAATTTCTTTTGCAGAATACCATACAAAATTAAATTTTTCCAGTTCCAATATTTCCATATCTTTTTAAAAAGATTTCCACTTTTTATTCCCAATTTTTTATATAATCTATAAAACCATACTATATAAAAAACTGCCAGGACGATGGTTAATGCATAATGGATATACAATTCCCAGGAAGGTATTTCAAATAGATTTATTCTCTGTATCCCAGTCTTTACCGAAAAAAGATTTACAATGATCATCCCTCCTTAATCTTATTTCTATTTTTTAATTTTTCCATATAATATTAAATTTTTAAACAAAAATATAATTTAATTTTTATATTTTAATGATCAATGTTAAATTTTTATATCTCTTATTATTTATATTCTAATAAGCCGTGGTAGCTCAGTTGGGAGAGCGCCAGACTGAAGATCTGGAGGCCGCTGGTTCGATCCCGGCCCACGGCATTAAATTTAATATTCACATTTTTTTACAGCATTTATGGATTTGACCATAATAGGATATGTTGCAGGAACTTTAACCACCGCTTCCTTTATACCACAATCGATTAAGATTTGGAGAGAAAAAAGTGCTAAGGATGTATCGTTAATAATGTACATCGTAATCTCAACTGGAATCTTTTTGTGGTTTTTATACGGTCTGTTATTGATGGATTATCCCTTAATTTTGGCAAATGGAATTTCATTTATAATTTCAATATCTATATTAATAGGAAAAATAAAATATAAATGATTTATAAATTGTCTAAATCAGCATTCAATGATGATACCCTCTTTGTCAATTCCTGAAGATTCTCTCCCTTTTGCCCGATTACATACGGGCTCTTTACACCTGTCAAAACAATAAGTACCCTTATCATGTCCTGGAGCTCTGGATCTATTGAAGCACCCCATATTAACCTTGCATTTGGACTTATGTTTTTCTGAATGATTTCAGCAGCCTTTTGTGCTTCGGAAACAGACATGTGAGGATCTCCGACAACCCTTACCAACGCACCTTTTGCATCCTTTATATCTGCTTCAATAAGGGGTGAATTTATTGCCTCCTGAACTGCAGCCTCTACCCTATTATGACTATCATCCGATTCTCCTATTCCTATCATGGCCATTCCCGCGTCTTTCATTATTGTTCTTATATCGGCAAAATCAATGTTTACTAAACCAGGTTTTGTTATGATTTCCGTCAATCCTTTAAGGGCAACCATTAATATTTCATCGGCAACTTTGAATGCCTGATCCAATGGAAGTTTAGGTACATACTCCAGTAATTTGTCATTTGGAATAACTATTGTAGTATCACAATATCTTCTCAACCTGTCCAATCCATAAAGGGCCTGATCCATCCTCAATTTACCTTCAGCAGAAAATGGCAATGTTACGACACCGATTATCAAAACTCCTGGATTTATTTCCCTGGCGATCTTTGCTACATATGGCGCTGATCCCGTACCCGTACCTCCACCCATCCCAGCTGTTATAAATAAAATATCGGTTTTCGCTAGAACATTTCTTAATTCTTCATCGGCTTCCTGTGCAGCCATTTCACCCACTTTAGGATCTGCCCCGGCACCAAGACCTTTTGTCAACCTCTTGCCAATCAAAATCTTTTTATTTGCCTTTATCCTTAATAAATGTTGGGCATCGGTATTTATTGCTATTAATTCTGTTCCTATAATTCCAGATTCAAATAACCTATTTATAGTATTGGATCCTCCACCACCACAACCAACAATCTTTATATTTACTTTTAAATTCTCAACAAATTTTCTCAATTCTTCATCGTCTGGTGAAATTATGTTTCTTACCTCATTTTGATTATCAGCCATATTTATCACCTTAATAATTTGTTTTAAACAATATAAATCTAAAATATATATTTTTCTTTAAAATAAGTAAATTATTCATTTGATAGATTTAAAAAGTATTCATAGGACTGTTTGAAAATTGCCTTTATTCCCGGTTTACCCAGCTTATCAATATTGTCAAGACCCATTTTCAATATCTTAACATCATTTCCATATTTTGCCATGTAAAGTCCAAATATTATCATATGTTTAATCGATATGAATTTCGCATCCATTTCCTCAATCTCCTTTATTATTTGCATGAATCTATTTGCGTTCGATTTAAGGAAATTTAATTCCAAATCCAATAAGTCCAATCTTAACTCTACAAGCCTCAGATTATTTATATTTGGTATATTTCTGATTCTTTCAATATTATTAACAATTTCCTTGACATTTTCCTCATTGTTGAAAAATGAATAATATGTTAAATCTTCAAGATATGATACATAATCTGTAACGGAGAGTAGCTTTATCTTTTCTTTTCCGGTTTCCCAAAAATATTTCCATTCCTCCAAATAATTTTTAATTCTTCCGCTATAGTATTCAATCATAGCTTTCAGATGTTTTCCAAGATTTTGCTCAACAGGGATATTGGATTCCTTTAAAATGTCCAATTGTCTCATTTCTACTTCCTTTCCGTTTATTGCATCTATAATCGATTTATTTGCCATGAAAATTACATCCGTGATTTCTTCTTTCAGATCGTGAGATAAATTAAAACCAAAGTTGATTATTTCTTCTGCCTCGTCATATTTGGCATTAATTAAATATATATCAAATAAGTATAATATAATGAACTTTGCCAAATCATAATCTCCTTTTGATAAAGCCAAACCCATTGACTTTTTTAATGTCAACAATGAAGATTTTAAATCACCCCTTATAAAATCCAGTATTCCGATATTTGTGTCCAATGTTGTCAAAAGTGATATCCACCAGTTTCTCTCTACAATTTCTAAGGCCAAATTATAATAATCCAGGCCTTTTTCTAAATCCTTTTCCATATATATATTACCCAAATTGTTGTATATCGTTGCAACCTCCTTTTCAAAACCCAGGTTCTGGAATATATTTAATGCCCTTTTGTAATAATTTATTGAACTCTCATCGTTGTAATTATAATAATAAATATTTCCAATAATCTTGTATATTAATGCCTCATAATACTGATTGTTTTTCAATATTGAATATTTAAGACCTGATATTGCGTAATCTAAAGATATATTATACTTTTCTTTTTTATAATACAATTCGCTTAAATCATAAAGAATACGTGGATAAAATTCACTATCTTCATTTTTTGATATTTCAAGTAATATTCTCTCAGCCTCATCGAGCCTGTTAGTATAAATGGATGCTTCAGCCAAATATATTGCATATTTTAGTTCATTTGGCTTTAGTGATTTTAATTGGTTTGCAATTCTATAAGCTTTACCATAATGTTCTTCTTCAATGTACAAGTTAAATAAATAATCCAAAAGATCCTCATTCAATTCAATTGAAATACACATTTCGCAATATTTTATGCTCTTCATTTTTTTGATCAATTGTGTTTTACATATGAACTCCTTTACCTTGTCATATTTCTTAGCAACATAATATATTTCTGCTGCTTTTAACAATTTACCAGAGGATTCTAAATACGTAGCCATCTCAAATGCAACGGATTCAATCAACTTCTCATCAAATAATTCTATTATTGAGTAGGAAAATAGATAGTATTTATCTTCAAACTTGTTTAATATTTTTTTCTCAACCAAATTATTTAAAATATTTTCTATATTTTCCTTCTTTTCATTTAATAAATATAAAAGATCGTTTACGGATATTTTTCCTTTTAAAAGGTATATGAATATGATTATTTTCTTTTCAATTTCATTTAGGCCTTCAATGATTGTATTTTCAAACCTACTATTTGTCAACAACGATTTAATCTCCTCCTTTACTTCATCAGTTGGAGATTTTACGAATACATTTTCAGTTACGTAATTATATCTCTCAAGTTCATTTAGATAATAATTTATGATTCCCACATCTCCGTTGGATAAGGAATAGATTATTTCAAATATTGATTGGGGTATTGTATAGCCCATATCCTTTATAAACTTATATGCCTCTTCCTTAGATAGTTGTTTTAAAACTATCTCTTTTGCACCCTGTTCTTTTAATATTTTTACAAGTCCTTGGAATGATGTAGATAAATTATCATCATTATATATTCCTATCACTTTCCCTAAAATATCCTCTCTTAATACTTTAATTGCTAGGCTAAAAAATATTGAAAGCAAATCACTTTCAGCTTTATCTATTGAATCAAAGACAAAAATGTAATTATTATTCTTTAAAAGGCTTTCCAACTTTTGAATTACGGAAACTTGTAATATCCTTTCCGGGAGAGATTGCTCGACATTTAAAAATGATGTTAAAATCTGAAGAGCATTTTTATCACCTATGTTTAAAATTTGATAGTTTAAATTTAATTTTTCTAAAGCCTTCGTAGTTAAATACAATTTTCCAATACCTTTTGAACCATGAACCAGAATACAACCGGAATCACATTTTTTAAATTTATCAACAAATTCATCCAGATATTCTTTAGCCATCTATTATGTTATTGTTTTTAAAATATAAAAATTTTAAATTTATGATTACGTTTCGATATATTTTAATACATTAAAATAATCATACCTAAACATGGAACAGATGGAAAAACCATTACATGTATTACAGAGCTTTCTTAATAAAAACGTCTTTGTTGTGGTAAAAGGTAATAAAGAATACAGAGGAACATTGGTTGGATATGACGTTCATATAAATTTAGTATTAAAAGATGCTGAAGAGGTAATTGAAAATCAGAGTAAGGGAATTTTTCCTACAATGATTGTAAGAGGGGATAATGTAATATACATATCCCCATCATAAGAGGTGAAAATAATGGGTTCCGGAACGCCAGCAATGGGTAAAAAGAATAAAAATAAAACGCATATAGTTTGTAGAAGATGCGGTCATAGATCATATAACGTGAGGGAAAAGAGGTGTGCACACTGTGGATTTCCTGCTCCCAGAATCAGAAGATATAATTGGGCAAAAAGGAAATGAAAAATGCGGGGTAGCAGGAATTAGAACAAAAGATTTCAATTCACCTTTATATTTATATTATATTTTGAGATCATTACAGCACAGAGGTCAGGAATCTGCTGGAATAGCAATTTTCTCAGAAAAAATGCAAATAATTAAAGGAATGGGATTGGTACATGAAGTTTTAAATCCAGAGACATTGAGAAAGTTAAAATCAAATGGTGGTATAGGCCATGTGAGATATTCCACAGCCGGGGCATCAAACATTTCAAACGCTCAACCCCTTTTTGTTCATACAAACATTGGAGATATAGGCATAGCACATAACGGGGAAATTACAAATGCACAGGAATTAAGAATAATGTTAGAAAATTTAGGTATTTCATTCAATTCAGATTCTGATACTGAAGTAATATTAAGATTGTTATCATACAATATTTTAAAGAGTCATAGCCTTATAGATGCAATTAAAAAAACAATGAATAATTTGATTGGTTCTTACTCGCTAGCATTAATGATTAATAACAGAATATTTGCAATAAGGGATCCCCTAGGGATAAGACCACTTGTATTGGGAATTTTTCCTGGGGGTATAGGTTTTGCATCAGAAAGCGTTGCATTTGACGTTTTAGGTGGTAAAATAATCAGAGACGTTAAACCTGGAGAAATAGTTGAAATTTTGGAATCCGGTGATTTAGCAACATACAGGTTTGGACCATCTGAAAAAAATTATGCACACTGCATGTTTGAATATGTATATTTTGCGAGGGCCGACAGCATAATTGACGGGAAATCCGTATATAACGTCAGATTTAAGTTGGGGGAGATACTTGCGGAAGAAAGTCCTGTGGATGCCGATGTGGTTGTTCCTGTCCCGGATAGTGGAAGAACTCATGCACTTGGTTTTTCGCACAAATCTGGAATACCTTTTGAAGAAGGTCTAATGAAGAATAGATACGTGGATAGAACATTTATAATGCCTGATCAATCTGGAAGAGTTCAAGAAATTATGTTAAAATTGAACCCTGTAAAGGACGTGATAAATAATAAAAGGATTGTTCTGGTTGATGATAGTATTGTAAGAGGAAATACTATGAAAAAGATTGTTTCTTTATTAAAAGATGCAGGAGCAAAGGAAGTTCATGTTAGAATTGGTTCTCCACCCATAATTGCTCCCTGCTATTTGGGTATAGACATGAAAACGAGAGATCAGTTTATTGCAACTGGTAAAACTGTTGAGGAAATTAGAAAAATTATAGGTGCGGATTCTTTGGCCTATATTTCACTTAAAGGTTTGATTAAGGCCATTGGAATTAATGAGTATGATTTATGCCTTGGCTGTCTTACAGGGATATACCCTGTCAAAATCAACGGGGAAAAATTCAGAGGTCAAAAGAGTTTGGAGTCATTTTAATTCGGTCATTTCAATTTTTACTTTATTTATAAAATCATTATCCAATTCTTTTCTATAAAAATCTATCCTGGCCGCAATGGAAATCTTATTGGCAAACCATCTTGCATTTTTTCCTCTGTTTTTGGATCCATGCACAAATGGATGTCTAAAAATAATTCCATGCTTTGGACCTGGTTTTTTAAATCTCTTTGACAAATAGAACGATTTCCCTGCACCCAAAATTTGTATCCGTGATCCTGGCATCCTGGACAATGACTGCAATCCACCTGCCTGTGCAATCAACTCCGCTCCCAATATAGGTCCTGCTACATTCGATAAATTGGGGGCATATTTTTCCATTATGTTTTTTATTGTGTTTTCTATTAAGTTTTCAATTTCTTTTAATTTTAAGTATTCATTCCTTAAATTTTCTATCAACAATACCTTATCTTCATCATTTACATTAATTTCCTTGATGAACCTTTCTTCTCCCTTTTCATATTTACCGAGTGGATCGATTGATTCCAAAATATCCAATAAAGTCATTTTATAATAGTTTGATATTTTTTTTATCTTCAGAATTGATTTAGTTAAAGATATTAAGAATTCCTCTGTCTTATCATATTCCAATATCTTCTTTTCACCAAGTATTAATAAACTTTCTCTCAATATGTCATTTACTTTTGATTGCATGAATTCAAAATCACAATCCTGGCAAAATTCTTCCAATTTATTCATTTCAATTTTTTGTAATATCTTATATAATAAATTTGGATCATCTGGAAAATCGATTCTTTTATTTTGAATTTCAATATGATCCCAGTATACATAGGCCTTTTTCATTTATCTTTCCACCCTTTTGGATACTCTCCCCTTTCAATCAAAATGGAATCCATTTTTAAAATTTTACCTGCCTCATTACCTGTATAATAACCGTATCCTATTAATCTATCCTTTTGTGTCAGTACTGCCACTGGAAAACCAACTTTTAATTCTCCTTCAATTTTTGTTATGCCTACATCATAAAGGGGAGCTCCATTTGCTAATGCATCTACTGCCGAATCCTTCACCCAGATCTTTGGAAATGGTTTTATTAATTCTTCTAATGGCCTTAATATATTTTTTAAATACCTGTAATCCCCTTCTTTGTAAAATTCATAGGCATCTACCAGATCTTGCAGATAGTGTGATTCATTTTCAGTTATATGCCCTGTTCTTGTCCTTCTTAATTCAACCATGTTTGCACCAACACCAAGTGCATCCCCG
This sequence comes from Thermoplasmata archaeon, assembly GCA_039794005.1. GTDB lineage: Archaea > Thermoplasmatota > Thermoplasmata > Thermoplasmatales > ARK-15 > JAGDXR01. The sequence continues at coordinate 21,238 of JBAMMA010000001.1, read as the reverse complement.
ACATCCACGCAAAGTGTTCTTATGTATGTTCCTGATTCTGTTGTTGTTTTAAATAATACATTCAGTCCTTCCTTTTCCAAAAATTTAAGTGAATATATTCTTCTCTTTCTTATTGTTCTTGAGACTGCTGATCTAACGGGAACACTTTGATATATTTCACCGGTAAATTCCTTGAAAATGTTTATTATAGATTCTTCGTCTATATCGGAATGTAATCTCATTACTCCAACATACTCCTTTTCTAAATAATGTAATAGATTGATTACCTTAGTACCCTTGTTAATTCCTATGGGAAGTACACCAGTTACATGAGGGTCCAGAGTACCTGCATGACCCGCCTTATTTACATTTAAAATTTTCTTAACCCAGGAGGTAACCTGGTGGCTTGTTGGTCCGTATGGTTTATCTATTACCACATAAGACCCTTTTAATAAAAGGAGGACATCGTCCATCTTTCAAATGCACCCTCTACTCTTCTGACTACTTCATCAATACTTAAATTGTCCGTGTTTAAAATAAAATCATAAATTGATAAATCTTCAATGTTAATTGAATAAAATTCCATGTACCTTTTCTTTTCACTTTCTTCCCTTAAGATTATATCCTCAGTCTTTACGTTTATATCCCTCTTTTTGATCCTTTCAACCCTAACATCTCTATTTGCATTTATATAGACCTTGAATGCATGGATATTATTCTTATAGGCCAACCATCCTGATAAACGAGAATCCACAACTATATCATCATCCTTTTTCATCATTTCCAACAAATAATCATCGATTTTTTTATCTATTTCTTTATTCCTTTCCGCATATTTAGAAAATTCCTCAATGCTCATATTATTCTCTTTTGCCATGTTTCTAAATATTTCTCCTCCCGAAATGTATTTAAAATTAAGCTTTTTGGCCAATTCTTTTGATACCGTCGTTTTTCCACTTCCGGGCGGTCCTGAAATAGTTATTATCATTTTTTATCATTCCTCTCTAAATTTCTCAATCTTATAGAAAATTCATACGTCTTAAACAAATATGTTATGAAATAACCCACCGTCCCTGTAAAAAACATGTATATAATAATCCATGCTGGAAATACCGTTGGCCCTAATGCCAAATCTATTCCATTAGGATATGTCCATGGAAGGAATATCATCCTATTGGATATAGATAATGAAATGATGAAATAATATATCCAGATTACAAATATAATTCCTATTATGAATGTGATTAATGTGGGTTTCATCTGATCGTTCATTATTTCTAAATTTTCCAGAGTCAACTTCTGCTGATATTTTCTCAATTTTTCAACTGTGGCCTTATCATTGTTTTTAAAGGCCTCTCTCATCATTTTTGATAGCTGCTTGGTCTTATATTGTAGTTTTGCAATTCCGTACCAATCTATGAAATAATGCCTTGCATACATGTTTATTATTGTTATTATCAAACCTGTCACTATTAATGTTAATATGGGATATTTACCTCCAAATCCAAAAACAGGATAAAATATATAATTTGTGATCTCTCCAATAGAATCCCTTACACTACTTGTTCCCCATATTATAATTGTAAATAACATTATTAAAAGGTAAATGAAACTGAGATTCATCCCCATTCTTGGTGAATTTTGTTTATTGCTTTCCATAGCCCATTTTCTCCATCAATATATCCGCCGCCTTTTCAGCCATACCTTCATCGTTCTTTATTATTACAACAGTGGAGCCTGTGAGAACAGAACATGATGTTGCGAAAGATCTGTTAATACTCTGATGCTCGTTTATTGTGTCTACAGAATCTTCATCCCTATATCTACTGTTGTCCCTTTCCCTCCTTTTTATTATTGCCTCTGGATCGGTTTCAATGATTACAATCATAGATGGATTGATCGCCCTTAATACCCATTCGGGTAATCCCGGCAAATATCCCGAGCGTGTTTTTATTGACAGATGTGTATCTATGAAAATGTTTTCCATTTTACCAATCCTTTCGGCTGCAAGTTTTTGTATTTCTCGTTGCTTTTCAACCGGCAATTTTCTTATTTCATCCCTGTTTTTTATCCCAAGTTCCTTTGCCAGCTCCATCATTATGTCCCCATAGTTTATGATCTTATAACCAGTCTTCCTGGAGGCCAGATTTAATACAGTAGACTTACCAACACCAGGTACTCCTGTAACAATTACTCTCATTAGGATCACCCTTCAAAGAATTGCCTTATTATTGGATGCATTTCCATTAATTGTTCTCTTCCCATCGCTTCGTAGAATTGTATTACTATACCCACGGTTAGTAACAATCCAGTACCTGTGGCATTTCCGACAGTACCAATGAGACCGGCAAATGCGGCAAGGGCACCGACGGCAGCACCGCTAAATATCGTTATGGGGGGTATGTATTTTTCCAATATGCTCTGAATCACCTTTGGTTCTCTTCTAAAACCCGGTATTTGCATTCCGCTTTTTAATATTTGTTTTGCAACGGCCTCGGCATTCATGTTCGTTGTTTCAATCCAAAACTTTGCAAATAATATACTCATACCAATCATGAAAAACACATATGCCAGAATCTTAATTATGAATTGCAACATTGAATGGTGGAAGAAATATAACTGATATGACTGAGGTTCCATGATAGGTAAAAGCCATTCCGATATTCCATTGATGTTATTTAAATACCATGCAAGACCACCTATCGGCGTATTTGGTTGTATACCCAATTGCTGTGCTTCACTTGGTGATGGATATACACCTAACCAGGGGTTATGTCCCAAAATTGGAACTCTGGATAAAGATGGATTTGTCCAGAATATTAATGACCACATCGTGATATTTGCCATGAGGGCACTGGTTAAAATCACAGGTATGTTAGATGCGTACATCAATTTAATGGGATACCTTCCCCTTGCCCCTCTTACCCTTTCGTGGGCCAATGGCAATTCTATCTTTGTACTCTCAGTCCATGCGACTATCAAAAATACCAATATGGTACCTAATAAGGCCACAATGCCATTTGTACCAAATAATACCTGTTCAATTCTACCGTTATACAGTTCTGATGCTGAATAATGTGTTAATAAATAATATGTTCTTGGAATTGCTCCACCCGGAGGGTTAATAACTGACATTGGTTGGTTGGGATTTGTCGGTATCCAATTTATAGTTCCTGTTATTATCTGTTGTGAGACCCCGGCAGCTATAAACAGCGATACTCCTGATCCAATACCCCATTTACTAACAAGTTCATCCATGATGAAAAGAATATATGATCCAAAAAAGAGCTGAATTACAATAAACATATCTGCCAAAAATGTTCCATGCCCTGGCCAATCGTTGTCAAGCATCGTAATAAAACCAGGATCTGGATTTAAATACCCAAATACCTGGGGGATCGCCTCTACGAAAATCATTATTATTACTAATAACTTTTGGATACCCTGATAAGTCGCCTTGTCATCTTCATCGCTCAAATCCAAATTTATAATTTTAGCACCCACAAACAATTGCATAATAATAGAAGCTGTAACGATAGGACCGATGCCAAGATCCACTATTGATCCCTGAGCACCAGCCATAATCGCCCTGAATGAAGAGAATACATCAATCATGTTGGACCTGTTTAAACCATAAATGTATATGTTTGTCATTACAAAGTATATGATTAAAACCAATCCCGTCCAGAATAGTTTCTCTTTGAATGTTACATGCCTTTTAGGCTTTGCAACAACAGGCAATCTCTCAGCCACGGGCATTAGACCATACAATTTGCTCTTTTTTTCACCTTTGTATGAAACCGCTAAATAAATTAAATAATATAATGATCCAATTAAAAGTGAAAATATGATTGTTGAAATCCAATCTGATGATATCGCTTTATAAAAATCGTTCAAATCCAAAACTTTATTCTGTATATAATCTTCGTAAACATACAGGGTAAAAATAAAAAATAATATTATTACGGGTATCCACCTTCTATCTCTCGGAATTTTTTCCTCAGGCATTAAGTTCTACCTCACCACCCGCTTCTCTTAATTTCTTTATGGCTCCCTGGCTAGCTTTATTTACCTTTATTATCATCTTGTGCCTTACTTCCCCTTTTCCAAGAAGTTTTGTTATGCCTGTGGATGTTAAATCAATATACCATGTACCTGACTCGTTCCTTGCTATACCAATATCGGAAAATCTTTGTAGTTGATATTGTAAATCCTCGAGGTTTATTGTTTTGTCTATCCTTTTCGGATGATGCGATGTAAATCCATGCCTTCCCCAATGCTCCCTGAAATATTTGTTTAACCATATCCATTTGTGCTTTCCGAGACCGGATAATCCCTTTCCACCTTTAAGACCATGACCTCTCCTTCCTTTCATTCCATGGCCATGCCTTCTATATCCTCTGAATTTTCTACCTCTGCTGTATGACATAGTCACATCACCAACATTCTTTTAATGAGTTCATTTATTTTATCTCCTCTATATCCCAGATCTCCATTCTCCTTCACCGTTCTCTTAATATTTTTATAGCCTTTTATAGGGGGATGTAATCTAAAAATTGGCTTGATATCTGGAAGACTTGAATATTTGATTTTTCCATCCAATAGCATATCCGCTAGTTCTTCAATGGAATTAACACCAATTTTCTTTATGTATTCTAGATCTATTTTTTTATCTCCCATTAACCTTCCTCTCTTTTTTAAAAGTTCTATCAGTGTTTCCCTATTAATCTCACCCCATGTAATGTAATCCTTGGCCTTCTCAAGCATTCCCCTTATCGGATCAGTTTCATCGAGCAATACCAGATGGTTTATCCTTGTTAACCTTAGATATTTCAGTGTTTTTTCAATATCGTAAGAAATACCCGTTCTACCCCTTATTCTAATCGCTGCGTACATTCTCAGTAACACCTCCCTTGTATATGGCTAAATTCAGGGATATCATCGGATTGATCTTGACTATCGCTGTCTGCTTTAAAGCATCAAAGGTTGCTAATGCAAAGTTTGTTGTTGTTTTTGAATGCCCTTCGGTAAAACCCCATGCATCCTGTATTCCTGCCAAACTCAATACATCTTTGGATACATCACCGACAGCCAACCCAACCCCTCTCGGTGCTGGCTTTAAATATACTCTGACGGATCCTGCTGATCCCATCACCTTAAATGGCAAGGAGTGTGACCTATTGCATCCGCATTCCCACGAGCCACAACCCCTTTTAATTTCAATAATATTCAATTTTGCATTGTCAACAGCTTTTTTGATTACCGGCCCCACCTCCTTCCCCTTTGCCAGACCTATGCCAACATAACCATCCCTGTTGCCCACAACAACGGTAACTGAAAATTTCGTCCTTCTACCGGAATCCGTCATCCTTTGTACCATTCTTATATCCAATACCTTTTCCTCAAGATTAGGTAATAAAATATCAACGATCTGAGGTTCCTTTATTGGCAACCTACTCGCAATGGCCTCTGACATGGTTTTTATTTTACCCTCGGCCACCAATTTTCCCAACTTTGTTTTAGGTACCCAATTCTCAATTTCCGCCATAGTTTATTCCTCCGATTTAATGGATTGATCTATTTTATTTTTTACCTCTTCGAATATGGAAGGATAATCATCACCTAAATGTTTTCCCATTATCCTATCTTCATCTGGAAATATTTCTTCACCGTGATTTATTTCTATTCCAGCATCCAATAGACCTTTCAGAGATGCAAACAACCTGCCCCCTTTTGTAGGTTTTTGTCTACCTATGTCCAATACCATGCTCTCGATGCCTTTTGCCTTTGCTATCTTACCCACTAAATAACCCGTCAAATACGCTGCAGGAACTGATTTTGTGGATTTGTTCCACCCATATTTCTTCAAATCTAAGCTTGATGCAAATACTATGGTTTCATCACCCTTCTCATTATAATTTACAACCTGTACTATAGTCCTCCTTAACGTTTTCCTTACAACCGCTCTTGGCAATCCAGATTTCAGTAATGCAAGCCTTTTCCTGTAATCGGTGATATTTTCTCTCCTCCTCCTGAATTTTACTTTATATGTTGGACTGTTGGCCATTTACTTTATCACCTCTTTCATGTGCATTAATAGATGAGCCCTGCTCTTGAACATTCCTCCTTTAGCAAGCCTGTAATATTTCCTGTAAGTTTTTTTATCTATTTTTCCTTCGACTTTTAACCTTTTTAATTCCTTTCTTATAGCCCGAATCGTTGATATCCATCTCCTTTTTCTTGATAGCCTTGCATACTTTGTTCCTTTCCTGTTTCCCGGACCGTTCATCCTACCTTTCATTTTTTGCAACCTTTTCTTTCTCCATCTTGCCCTGGAATTTCCTTTTGCCGGAAGTTTTTTAATTAGACCTTTCTTTATCAACATCCTGATATCTTCCCTTGTAATGGCATCAGAAACTTCCTCTAAACCTTTAGGATCAATATATACCCTTGAAATACCACATTTTAATATGTCGGCTGCCATCCTCTTCTGAAAACTTACGTCCATACTTTATTCACCCCTATAGTTCAATATCCTGATACCAAGAGACTTTGCCTTCTCATATATTTCCATCCTTTTCCTTTTTCCAACGGAACTTGCAATCTTTACAGCCTCAGTTTCTGGATTTATTTCCATTAATTGTTTAGCGTTATAAATCAATACCTCCTTATATCCGGATGGATGCAGACCTCTTACCTTCTTGGGACCTCTATAGCCGATATCAACTACGGGTGGCCTGTACTTTTTCTTCTCTCTCATCTTTGAATGTTTTCCCTTTGGTTTTCTCCACTTTTCTCCCAGTTTTTTATATCTAAACCACTCTTGCCTTAAAAACCTCGGTCTTTTTCTTGCCAATTCAATCTTGAGCCTGAATAATCTCAACATTTCCTTATCCATTTTCCTCATTCTTCCTCACCTTTGTTTATTATATAGATGCCATCTTGAAATACCCTGGGATCATAATCTTTTATTCTGGTTGCCCTTTCAATGTTTGCAGCAGTTTGCCCCACCTCCTCTATATTGACTCCAGAAACTGTAACAATGTCACCCTTCACTTCAACCTTTACATTACCAAATATTTCTGCCTTCCTTGGTTTCTTCTCTCCGAGGAAATTTTCAATTATAACCTCTTTACCCTTTACTGAAATTTTCATGGGGAAGTGTGCATAAACGACTTTTAATTTATAGGTGAAACCATCCATAACACCCTTTATCATGTTTTTTACGTGGGCATTCCATGTTCCGGCTATTGCAGATTCACTCTTCTTTGGCAATGGAATGTATATTCTGATTATCTTCCCGTTTAATTCCATTTTTACCTTATCATCCAAAAAGGTCCTACTTATTTCTCCCCTAGGACCTTTAATGGTTAATATACCATTTTCGTATTTTGCGGTCACTTTTTCCGGAATTTCGATTTTATATTCTATCTCAGGTGCAACTGGCATTGAAGATCACCTCAATATACGAATGCGATTAATTTACCTCCAAGACCCTTTTTCTTGGCCTCTGAATGTGTCATCAATCCCCTGTTTGTTGATATTACCAAGATGCCAAAATCCTGGGCCGGTAAATATCTTGCCTCAAATTTTTCTATTTCATCCTTCTTCACTGCAAACCTGGGCTTTATGGCTCCACAATTGTTTATATAAGGCATCAATTTGATTTTATAATATCCTCCCCTGTTGTTCTCGACATATTCAAACTCCTTAATGTAATTGTGATCCTGCATTATTTTTAATACCCTTCCAATCAGCTTACTGGCAGGCCTTACTTCAACTTCCATTTTCCCTATTCTGGCCGAATTTTTTATTTTGCTTAATGCATCGCTCAGCGGATCATTCTGCATATTTTCTCACCTCACGAATATTTCCTAAATCCTAATTCTGGGGCAATTTCTCTAAAGCATTGTCTGCATAGGTGAAGGCCATATCTCCTTACAATTCCCCTTTTCCTCCCGCATCTATCACATCCCTTCTTTCTTCCAAATTCCTTCTTTGGCCCCAATTTTGGTTTTACCATTTATTTCACCTCCAATATTTCCAAATTAAAATTCTTCCTGAAAAATTCCATTGCCTCCTCTCTTGTCACCCTGTGCCTATTTGGAATATTTGTCCTCCTAATCCTCCTGTACATAACCCTATAACCACCTTTTCTCTTAAGCCTAACAGAAATGTCAAATCCGAAAATTCCAATCTCCGGATCATATTTCACATTTTGAAAATTTGTATAATCCTTTATTCCGAAGCTCAAATTTCCATATTCATCAAATGAATATTCTGGAATCTTAAAGTTTTTAACCCAAAATGCTCTCCTCAAGAACTCTTCAGCCTCCTTTTTTCTCAATGTAACTTTACATCCTATGGATTGACCTCTCCTTATTCCAAAGTCCCTTATTGTCTTTCTAGCCTTGGTCTCCGTGGGTTCCTTTCCAGTCAGTATCTTTAAAACCTTTTTTGCCCTTTCTAGCTTTTCTCCGGCTTCTCCAACACCTATGTTTAATACTACCTTGTCGATTACTACCTCCCTCATGGGATTTTCATTGTTCACTCAAATTCACCTCCGGAACCATTATCAGAGGCTTTACGGTTCCAACTGGAAATACGAAATCGCTTATTGTCTCAAAACCTTCCTTGAATTTTACTATGTTGGGAGAAGAAGATTTTGTTTCAATGTATTGATCTATCCTTGCAATCCTTCCTACACTTTTTCCTCCGGTTATAAATGAATAGGTATTTTCAGCCATTGGAATATGTTCTAGGATTTCTTTCTTTTGCAAATCGTACTTTATTGAATCTCCAGTCTTGTATATCTTTTCATTTAACACCAAATTCCTACCATCATGGAAATTGTACTGATATTTATTTCCCTTTACCATTGTTATATTTTCAATCTTTAAAAGTTTCCATGTTGATTCTTCCTTTGGAATTTCTACTAAAATTAACCTTCCTTTTATATCGTATAAAATTCTATAATATTTTCCAATAGATGGTATTGAAAGTACGTCCATCAAGCCCAGTGGAAACTTGTGATCTGTCCTAACAACGTTGTCCACATATACAACCCTGGAATTAAGTACTTTCTTTGCCTCCCACATTGTATCAACCAGTTTTAAGTAATCTCTTAGAATTAGTCCCAATGGCAGAGATTCCTCTACACCATGCGGACCGGATATAACTTTTACAGCAAATTTATGTTCCTTTCTGGGTATTTGTATCGCTTTCGGCAGATTTAACCTCTTCAGATGCCTGCTCAACACTCTCACCTTCCTCTATTTTTATATTTTTCATATTGGCGATTTTTTCCAATTTTTCTCTCCTCTTTTTATCCGACAAATCCAATTTTGTAATTTCAACTTTAGATGGATGAATCCATACTGGAATCTGCTTTTTATCCGTCTTTCCCCTTAATATGCCTTCAATTGCTATCCTAATTTTCTTCATGTCTACCTTTGAAACTTTTCCTTCCATCCCTTTATAGGTTCCCCTCATTACCCTTACCACATCCCCCTTCCTTACTGGGAATGATCTAATACCATATCTTTCCCTGATCTGATCGGACACATGGGCATTTAGTAATTTATGCCTCACGTGATGGGATGCATTGTATAATTTTTTCCTCATTTTTGATGGATCCATATAAACACCTCACACTATTGTCGATGCAATTGCTGCAATTCTTGGCCATCTCTCAGCGGCTTCTCTCGCCACTGGCCCCTTTATTTCTGTCCCCTTTGTTTCACCATCCTCGGTTACTATTACAGCTGCATTATCTTCAAATTCCACCATCGTTCCGTCAGGCCTTCTGAATGGTCTCCTTTGTCTTATAATTACTGCCCTCATCACCTTTTTCCTGACTTCAGGGGTTCCCTTCTTTACACTAACAACAACCATATCACCAACACCGGCTGCAGGCTGCCTTCTCTTGGTTCCATGATAAGAAATTACAGTGATTATTTCAACAACCTTTGCTCCTGTATTGTCAGCACATTCAATTTCAGCGCCTGTAGGAAGACCCCTGGTCTGTCTTCCTGCCAATCCCTTCATTTTTCTTCACCTCCCATATTTTCAATTACGACAAATGAAACCGTCTTAGCCAATGGCCTGCATTCCATTATTTTGACCTTATCACCTTCTTTTACTGTGATGCAATCTGGAACATGTGCATGGTATTTTCTTCTCCTTTTTTCATACCTCTCATATTTTTTATCATAGTGTAGATATTCCCTTACAACTACAACAGTTTTCATCATTTTTGCTGATTTTACTATACCTTCAATTATTTGACCGTGAACTTTGAGATTTCCATGAAATGGACAGTTAGGATCATTGCACTCTTTTTCTGGATACCTTACTTCAATCCCAATATCCTTCATTTATTTCACCTCTTATAGACTCTATCAACCGGCCTCCTTAATATATCTTTACCGTATATAAGATTTCCATTCACCATAATGTTTACACACCTTTTTGGTACGTTTATCCTTTTGTTATTAACCTCCATTTTTATCATATTTTTTGTTTCATCCAATATTCTTCCCTTTAAACCTAACAAACTATTAATTGTTGAATCTACAATTGTACATTCCTTTCCTATCAACATCATACCTTTACACCCTTTTCTCTTAACACTGTCTTTATCCTGGCTATTTGCCTCCTTAAAGATTTTATTTTACCGGGATTGTGGGGTGATCCGCCCATTGTGCTCATGGCCCTCTCGTTTAATAAAGATGATTGTAATTCTTGCAATTTTTTTATTAAATCATTGTTGTTCATTTCCCTGAGACTCTTGGCTTTTAGCTCCTTCATTGTTATTTTCACCTCCACTCTCCTCATATGGATTTTTTATTACCTTTATCTCATCGGGTAGATTTGCATCTGGGGGCAATATTTTTACTGTAACACCTATTATTCCAGGTTTTGTTTTTGCGACGGCAAAACCGACTTTCACAGCATATTTTGGCTGACCTGAATATTTTATCTTACCGGCTGTTATTTTTTCCCTCTTTGCCCTATCTCCCCCCAACTTCCCACTAACAATAACCTGTGCTCCTTTTGCACCTGCATCCATAATTCTCTTCAGTGTTGAATGTGATGCTCTTCTAAAATGCCATCCCGATTCCAAGGCCAATGCAAGCTTTTTTGCCATAATCTGTGGATTTAAATTAATATTCCCAGCTTCCTTAACCTCGATCTGTGGGTTTTCCACACCGTATTTGGATATTAACAATTCTGTCAATTCCTTTATTTTACCACCCTTAGAACCAATGATCAATCCCGGTTTCTCCACATATAGAACTATCCTCAACCCCATCGGGGTCCTCTGTATATCTACCCCTCCAAATCCTGCATTTTCTGAGAATTTTTTAATTTCCTCCTTGATCAAATATCTTTTAACGCTTTCCTGTACAAACTTTTTCTCATCCATTATTCTACCTCCTTGACAATAACTTCAAAATGTACCCTTTCCTTGAAGAATGGTGTTGCTCTACCATATGCCCTGGGCATGTATTTCTTGATTGTTTCTCCCTTTTTCACAAGTATTGAGTATATTATTAGTTTATCTACGTCAAGATTCTTGTTCTCTGCATTTGCTTCAACATTTTTAAGGAGTTCTAAAACATATTTTGATACTTTTACTGGATATCTACCTGGACCCATGCCTGGCCTGTGAGAAATTGAATCAAGAAATCTTCTGTAAGGAATAGCTTTCTCTTTTCTTATTACTGATTCTAGATATTCCTCGGCCTCCTTTAATTTCATACCCTGTAGAAAGTTACATACATTTATGGAATCTTTAATCGAAACTGGTACGTTTAGCAACCTCGCCCTGGCAGATTTTTCCGGCAAATCTTTAATAGTATACCTCTTCATAACACATCACTTCAATGGAACATATTTTGATGACCTTGTTGCACCTACACCTGGTGCAGAGTGTTTAACTTCCTTTCTTGTTAATACAAATTCACCCAAATAATGGCCAATCATCTCTGGTTTTATTTCAAATTCTTGAAATTCCTTCCCATTATATAATTGAACCCTCTTACCTACAAAGTATGGTAAAATGATTAAATCCCTAACATGGGTCTTGACCAACTGTATTTCAGGATCCATCAATTTCTTGAATAGCTTTAATTGCTCACTGTTCATTTCTCTTGTTAAACTCCTTCTTGCCCTTGCATTAAGTATTTTAATTAAATCCTCCAATTTCATTGTTTTGAGCTCTTCTAAAGTGTACCCTTTATATTTAAACTCCTTTGTCCTTTCAAGTGATAATTTCTGAGCCCTTCTTTTTTTACTAGACTGTTTCCTTTTTACTGTTTCCTTTTCTTCAGGCATCTATTTCACCTCTCCTTTAATCTTTTTTTCTTTGGAGCTATTCTTCCTACCTTTCTTCCAGGTGGTGAATTCTTTGATACCGTGGAAGGCCTACCTACATGCTGATGATTTCCACCACCGTGTGGATGATTTACTGCATTCATTGCAACACCTCTAACATAATAGGCCTTCTTTGCTTTACTTTGAAATGCATGAATTTCATTACCTGCTTTTAAGAATGGTTTATCTTTCCTTCCTGCACCTGCTACCATGCCTATAACAGCCCTGCATCTCGGATCCAACATCTTAAATTGTCCTGATGGTAGTTGAATCGTGGTTTTTTCACCATGAGATACAACAATTGCATATGTACCTGCTGCTCTCACAAGTCTTCCACCATCATATGGTGTCAATTCAATATTGTGTATTACGGTTCCATCAGGTATACTTCCCAAGGGCAAAATATTTCCATCTTTTATTGGTACATTGCTCCCTATTTGTATTTTATCACCTATCGATATTCCGGATGGTACTAACATATAATAATAATCATTTCCAAACTTTACGGTTGCTATGGGAGCTGTATGGGCAGGATGATTTATTATATCTGTTACAATTCCCTCCCCATTTTCTATATCTGGATGCTTTAAATCCACGTAATACCTATGAGAGGGTGCTCTCCATACTGCTCTTCCCGATCCACGTCTTCTTGACTTAATCCTCTTACCCATATCAAATCACCTCAAAATATTCCTATTCTTACAGCAATTTCATCTGCATTGTATCCTTCTTTTATCTTTACAAATGCCTTCTTACCTTTCTTTGAATATAATATATTCACCTTATCTACCTTCACTCCAAATGCCTTTTCAACAGCCCATTTTACTTCAGATTTTGTAGCATCCCTTTTTACTATAAACACCAGCTTATTCTCTTTTTCAATAAGGAACATCGTTTTTTCTGTCACGTACGGTTTAATTATTATCTCAAAAGGATTGCTTGTCATATTACCCACCCTTTAATATCTTCTAAAGCCTTCAACGTTATGACCATCAGCCTCCCAGCATGTGTGCCCGGGGCCAATATCTCAGCATTCAAATTTTGAGGTGTTACTAAATCTACACCCGGTAGATTACTAACAGCCTTTTCCAGGTTCTCTTTATTGCTGACTACAATCAAAATACTTTTTGGTGTATAATATTTCCTTCCCCTCGTTTTACCCCTTCCTGCCCTGATCCTTTTTCCGTTCTTTGATCTTTCTATATCACCTTTTAAACCGAGTTTGTCTAAAGTTATCAGAAGATCCTTTACATTATTAATATCTTCAAATCTATTTTCAATAACCACCGGTAATGTTATATTTTCAGGAATTATGTGACCCCTCTTTTTAACCATTTCTTTATTTGCGGTTTGTGATAGTGCGGAAAGTTTTGCCAAAAATCTTTCTTTTTTATTTACCTTTCTATACCACACCCTTTTTGTTGTAGGTCCAAAAACATTTCTACCTCCCACCATATTATTTAATATTACACCTCTGTCTCCATCTGCTACTCTGGGAATTCTAGCCCTTCCATGGTTTGGACCCCAGTTATGTCCTACATGTCTCATACCGGTAAAATAATATTGACCATAAGGCTGTCTTGCATTCGATTGAAAACTGTGTACTACCTTCTTTATAATATCCGGTCTAAATGGCATTTCAAATGCCTTAGGCAGTTCAATTTCTTCTTGAACGCTTCCGTCAATCTTATATACATTGACCTTCATCTAAATTACACCCCCTGTTTTGATTCTGTTGAAACATATGTGATTTTCAATTCCTTTTCATCCACATTCTCTGATGTTGGCCTAATAGGATCTCTAAACCTAATCAACCTTTTTACAGACCCCGGTATTGATCCATGAATTATCACATAACCTTTGGTTAATTTTCCATAATGTAAAAATCCACCTTTTGGTGTTATATCCTCTTTTAATTTTCCATTTTCATCCGGCATTACAACCTTTAAAATTCTTTTATTATACTCTGTCCTCTGCTGAAAACCCATTTGCCCAGCCATTGGAACAGTATACATAACCCAGTTTGGATGCCATGGACCTAAAGTACCAACCAACCTTCTGTGTTTTCTATTCTTGTGATGTAACAATTTAATACCAAACCTTTTTACTGAACCCTGAAAACCTTTCCCCTTTGTAACTGCAACTACATCCACCAAATTTCCTGCAGAACTAAAATCCGTAAAATTAAGCTCTTTTCCCAATTTATCAATTGCATATTTAATCCTATCTTCTATTTTACCTCCACCTACCCTGAGCTCAAATATTTCAGGCCTTTTCTTTGGAACACCAGATATCAGATAGGGTTTTGTATATACGATAAGCCTCACTTCTTCAACTGATGGAATATCGATATCTTCCATTTTTATTTCTTTTACATTTTTAATTTTTGGTATTTTCCTAAATATCTCTTTATCTAATTTATCTGTCCAAATTTCCTTATAGATCTGTAAACCGTATACGGTTTTCTTGTATAATCTTATACCAGCTACTCCTAGAGGTGGAACCTCTACTATGGTTACAGGCATGAAAATTTCTTGACCGGCAGTATTGCTCTTTTTCCTCCAGTCAACCATCAAAATGTGTGTCATTCCTACCTTGTATCCAGCAAATCCCTGTATTCTTGGACCATCCTCTATTTCTGGATAATTATCTATGTGCGGTACTATACTCTTAGCCCTCTTTCTCGGATAGAGGGCCATAGAGCCATGTCTCCCATGATGAGGGGTTGCCATTTCATCAATCCTCCTTTTATTATCTCATCAACCGTGACATTTACTCACGCAATACAATATATTGCATGAGTGCGGGAATTTCTTATCCCTAAATGTCTGGTTTGATGATTTTTATATCCTTTAATTTAGGCCAATATAAAAATATTTTGGATTTTGCCTTTAAAAAAAATAATGAAATGGATATAAATTTTAAAAGCATTCAATGAGTGAATATTAATAGAAATTGATGTAAATTTCAAATTAATATTGTTCAAACCCGTATTTACCCCGCATTGGAACAAACATTACCTCTCCCAGATATTCTTTATGTAATTTTTTTCCAATTTTTTTAATCTTTACTAAATCTTGATAATAGTTTGATCCAACAGGGGCAAGCAAAATGCCATTATCATTCAATTGATTTAAAAGATTTTCATTGATATTGGGCATACCGCAGGTAACAACGATTCTATCATATGGTCCATATTCTGGAAGACCTTCGGAACCATCGACATTAAACAGAAATATATTCTCCTTGTATTTACAATAATTCTGGATCTTTTCTAAAGCAATCAAATAGAGTGATCTATCTATTTCAACGGAATATACAAAACCAGGATATGCAATACTTGCCAAAAGACATGCGTTGTATCCTAGTCCAGTTCCAATTTCAAGAATCTTGTTGCCTTTATCAATTTCAAGATATTCAAGCATCATAGCTACCATGTGAGGTGCAGATACAGTTTGGCCATTGATTGTAGGAAGAGGCTCATCTATATACGCTTCATTCTGATATTCAGATAAAACGAAATATTTCCTGTCAACTTCCAACATCGCTTTTTCTACCTTTTCACTTTTTATGAAACCCTCTTTTTTTAAATTTTCAATCAATGTTTTTAGGTCATTCATATTTCATCTTTTTAATTCTATAAACATATATGTAATGAAATGATAATTTCATTTCACAAATTTTTTCGAATGAATATTGTGGAAACATTGAAATTATATTATCTATATCATTGAATGAACTCATTACTATATATATTGAACCCTCTTCACTTAAAAAATTGTATGCCTCACTTAAAAATTTTTTTATTATTTCTGAACCATTCTCTCCACCGTATATGGTTATGTCTTCATCATAATCTCCGGGGAGATAGGGAGGATTAAATATTATTGTATCATATTTACCATCCAAATTTTCAAAAAGATTTGATCTAAACGCTTTTATACCATAAACCTCTCTTTTTATATAATTAATACTTTCCTCGTCAATATCAACAGCAGTTACATCATAACCTTTTTTATATAAATAAATTGATATTACACCTTTACCGGCACCCATTTCCAATATTTTCCCCTTGGGTTCAACGCAATCCATCAATAAATATGTGTCTTCACCTGGCTCATACAACATAAATTTTTTTAACCAAATTTCTTATATATATTTTAAGGTGACAGTTATGTATATAAAATATCATGGTCATGCCTGTTTTGAGATAGGTAACAGTAAAAAAATAGTGTTCGATCCTCACGATGGTAAAAGTATTGGACTTCCAGTTCCAGATCCTGTTGCAGATGTTGTTTTTATAACTCATGATCACTTTGACCATAACGCAATTTCAGTTGTTAGGGGAAATTTCAAAACTGTAAAAAATGGGGGAAATGGTGAAATAAACGGTATAAAATATGAATCCATATTGGAATTCCATGATCCAGACATGGGCAGGGAAAGGGGAACGGTAAATATATATAAAGTCTATTTGGATGGCCTATCATTTGTACACGTCGGCGATTTGGGACATATCCCTGATAAAAAAGCATTTGATTTCATGAAAAATGTCGATTTTATATTTATTCCAGTTGGTTCTGTATATACAATTGATGGTAATCAAGCCTATGAGATTGTAAAAAATATCAATCCCAGAGTTGCAGTTCCTATGCATTATTCAAAAGGTAAAAGTAAACTCGGTATTGAAACGTACGATAAATTCCTGTCAAACTTCAACAAGAATTCTATAAAATTCGTTGGAAAACAGAAGGAATTTAACAAAGATGAAATTAGCGGTAAGAATACAGAAATATGGGTATTTGAATAATTTTTCATTTTATATATTTAGATATTCTTCAATTCTGGATATTTCTACAACGGTTGAATTTTGGCCTATATAAGCACCCTTTGAATTTGCAATTAAAGAAGCACCGATAAAAATGGAACCAAAATTTGCAGTTACAACATATGCTGGAACTCCAAAGAGTGATGATAAATATTTTAATTCATCATCATCCACCTGGGGATTTACCAATAATGCCTTTTTTGTTATAACTGCAACAGAACCCACAGTGGGAATACCACCTATCTTACCTTTTACCACTTCAACATCCATTACATCCGATATCAATTTAGCGCTTTCATCAGAAAATCCTTCATGTATCAATGCGACTTTATCATTGGCCAATATGTCATTTCCTACGGCATTTAATTTATCTTCTAAAAATAATATGTTATAATCATTCTTTAAAAATTGCACATCTTCAATATCGGAAAAATCTGGCAAAATTGCGCCATGGGAATTTAATATCAACAGTGAACCTATCAAAGGAGATCCTCCAATAAAAGTTGCATAAACTTCTACACCTAACGCTCTTTCTATATCATTTATAGAATTTTTTTCAGCATCCTTTGGGACTATTGCTATGCTTTCGTTTGCTTCTGCATAAACACCAATATAGGGACTTCCCTTTATTACGCCTTTCAATAACATCAATTACTACCTTATTTATGGTAAATGAACTTCCACCACTTCTTCTTCCGGAAATTTAAGTATTTTGGCTTTTATTTTATTAGGAGGCTTTTTCCTTCCCCTTTCCCATATTTTTTCATTTAACAGTGGGTCAATCCATACATTTTCTGGGTCTACTTTTAACTTTCTAGAAACGTATAATCTAATTAATCTTATTACGGCATCACTTTTTCTGCTTCTAGGAACAGGCTTCACATCTCTAAATGGAATGGTCATTATAATTTCGTTATCGGCCATCTACATCACCTCATACCTTCAATTTATTTCTTCTCCAATTTCTTCTATGTGAATGTGTCGTTACCTTCCTATCTGTTTTCATTATTACCCATCCGGGAACTCTCCTATTTTGATTTACCCTCTTCAATAACCTTATTTTTCTTGCAAATGGTTTATTCCTTGCCATTTTTATCTCCTCTCTATCTTTATATCTCTACTTTTTTGGGATAGCTTTGATAGCAATAATTTTAATTCATCATCGGTAATTGCTCTATTTAACCTTCCAATCTGAGCGAGATATATTATTTGATTTTCAACAGCTTCGGCTAGCTCTGGTTTAACCAATCTGACATTTGCTAACCTTTGCCTTGCTTCTGTTGTCAAATATTGCCTTAATATTTTTGCCTTTTCTTCTTGAATTGCCTTTTCTTTCTCTTCTTCTTCCTCTTCTTGAGCTTGTTGGGCAAGGAGTTGTGCTATTTTCTTTCTTCTGATCTCCTCAAGCTCCTTGTCCTCATTTTCCATATATTTCACCCTTTATTTTCAGCTTTTGATTTAATTATCTCTTCTGATAATTTATCTAAATATGATATTCCTTTTGGTGTTAATTTCCTCCCCTCTTTACTTACCATTGTAAATCCTAACCTATCCAATTCCTGTAAGCATTTTCTTGTTATATTCCTGCTTCCTTTAACAGCATGATACCTTTTTGTACCCCTATCCCTCTTACCTCCATATTCGGCAGATAATCTTGATGTTCCTATTGGACCTTTAATATATAATTTTCTGAATACGCTTGCCAATCTAACATAATACCAATCATCTTGAACTGGACCTTTCTCTTTATGTGGACCTGTTTTCACCCATTTCGTCCATTCCGGTACCTTGATATTCTCTTTCTTTAGCCTATCAGCCAAGACCTTTATGAATTCATCCGGATCTACGTCGTATACTGTAGCCATATCTATCTACCTAATATATTTTTGTTTATAAACTTTATTACAATCTTATATTTGAGGATTTCTAAAATGGACCGGCCGGGATTTGAACCCGGGGCCTTTTGCTTGCGAAGCAAACGATCTACCAGCTGATCTACCGGCCCGATTTCTCTTCAATACCTTCTTCTAAATCGGCCAGTAAATCGTTATTATCAAACATTATTAAAAAACTTTCATATAACTTTTTAGAATAATATGATAATGTATTTATTATTTTATCTCTATTATCTAATTCGGATAAAGGTTTAAGATAATTTATCATAAGATTCTTTTTAAAATTTTCAAAGAGTATAGTAAAATTTGGATTAGCTACTATAACAATTTGACCCATATCCCTTTTTTTCTCCACCAGATTCATATCCATCAAAATCGATAAACTTGCATAGACCCTGGCAATTGAATAACCACTCTTTTCAACAATCTCTTTTACGGTTAACGGTTTTTCTGAAAAATATAAAGTTGTATATACTTTACTTGATGATTCGTCTAATCCTAAATATGATACCATTTTTTTAAATAAATTTTTAATCTCCTCCATCAAACATAATATATAACATACTTATTTATAAACATTATGCTATATGCTAACGAATCTACTGAATCTCATCAAAACTTCGAATCCAGTTGCACTCATGAAAAATTTTATTGAGAGATAAGAACTAACATGATGATTTCAACCTGAAGTTGTGCGGAGTGTCTAATTATGAAGATCAGAGCTTCTCTGCTACCCTCAAACTTCTAACTTTTCTATAAAAACTGGAATTATATAATTTTAAATTTATTTTTTTGGACCATTTAATAAATAATTTATATGTATATTATTTATTAGAAACATGTTTGATGAAAATACGGTTTTAATGTTATTATCTTCGGTAATAGCCTTCCTATTCTTCATCATACTGTTTTATAAATACATGATAAGAAGGGATTCAAAATATCTTTACTGGTCCATAGGTCTTTTGTTTATGTTTTTCGCATATCTCATAAATTTCTTTTCCCTTATATATTCATGGAATAGTCTGCTTTTTGATTCATATTATTTTTTTGCAATGGCAAATGTGGGTTTTCTGGGTCTGGGATCCGTTTCCCTGATAAATAAAAATAAAATTACAATGCTAATTTTGACTTACAATATAATTATGTCCATGATTTTTCTTTTCGCAATATTATTTTCAAAAGCTAATCTGAATCTTGTTTTAAAGGGTAATTTCAATGCATTTCCAGCCTACGTATTTTTGCTTGGTGCACTGATCACTGTTCCTAGAGCATATTTCTGATATTTATTTCCCTTTATTCCGCAATAAAACTCAAGAATAACAGGAATGCTCTTTTATACAATTCCTTGATTGCACTCGGCGCCATTATATTTTCAGCTGATGGATCCCTTACATTATCAGGAAATGTGACATTTTATTATACATTCCTTTTCCTTGGACTCGTGTTGATGTTTACTGGATTTTTAAATAGTATAAGTTTTAACAGTAAAATCGAAGTAAATGTTGCTCAAGATTTATCATAATAATTTTCTCCTTAATTTTCTAAATGTCAGCTAATCCTCGCCCGTGAGTGGAGTTTCATTGAACCGCAACGACTGGCTGGCTGACAACAGTCTGAATTACTCGGATTTACCAAGTACTTCGATGTTCCTTGAGGCATTAAGATCTGCATTAGCTCATAACCGCAATTCTTGCATTTGAATAAGAATTGTATTTGTTATTTTTATCTGTATAGCCGCATCTTGAGCATTTATATGATGTATGCTTCGGATTTATATATACTACAGTCTTACCTGCATCCTCTGCCTTGTATTCTATGAATCTCTCCAGCTCAGATAGTGACCATAAACCGAGTATCTTCCTGAACTTTTTGCCCTTGCCATTCTGTTTCATAGTTGCAGGATTTAGTGCCACAAGTGCAAACACATCATAGGGAAGTGAAACTATTTTCTTTGAGATCACATGGTTGACATCACGCACGAACCGTCTCTCCTGCCTATATGTATTTCTCAGTTTTCTTTTGGCAGAGTGGGTGCCTAAGTGCTGTAATCTCCTCTTTAAATACTGGTATCTCCCTTTCACTTCCTTAAGATGTTTTCTATTGAAAAATATATTGTTCGACAGCACAGCAATGTTCTTTATTCCTCTGTCTATTC